>NZ_CP061835.1:0-318648 GCF_014789145.1 Weissella viridescens
TTGCACCTTATTTTGCATTGCTTTTAACAAATGCGTTTGGCGACTTGCATCTAATTCAGATAAGACATCGTCTAGCAATAATACTGGATATTCTCCTGTTTGCTGTTTCATTAGATCAATTTCAGCCAGTTTAACGGCTAATGCCGTTGTTCTTTGCTGACCTTGTGAACCAAAGGTTGCCACATCAAATCCATTAACTAAAAAACGTAAATCATCACGATGAGGTCCAACCTTCGTAACCCCTTCCGCAATTTCACGCTTTTGCACACGCTCAAACTCTTTGGTTAAAGCTTGCTGTAATTCTGTTTGGTCCAACTCTTCAACATTTTTAATTTGTGAAATATAGTCAATTTCAAGATTTTCTTGATTTTGCGTAATCGCTTCATGAATTGGTTGTGCAGCTTGGTTAAGATCTTTCAAGAGCTTAATCCGCCGTTCAATTAATTCTGAAGCAAAGATAACAAGTCGCTCGGTCAGAACTTCTAAAAATAATTTGTCGGATTGTTTTTGCATTTGTAGTTGTTTTAAATATTGATTGCGCTGTTTTAGCGTGGCCCGATATTGATTGGCCACATACAGATATTTGGGGCTCATCTGACTAAATTCACGATCAATAAAACTACGTCGAACAGAAGGTGCACCTTTAACTAACTCTAAATCTTCAGGAGCGAACAAAATAACATTCAGATTCCCAATATAGTTGGCTAATTTCGGCTGATTCAAATGATTCACCCGTGCCTTCTTGCCTTTATTTGTAAACGTTAATGAAAGTGGTACCTTCCCAGAATTTTTTTCTACGACGCCGGCTACACGGGCTTCACTTTCTCCCATCATAATCAATTCTTTATCAGAATGGGTTCGATGTGAGCGCGTCAAAGCCAGCACATAAATTGCCTCCAGTAAGTTCGTTTTACCTTGGGCATTTGCACCTAAAAAAACATTTACACCTGGTGAAAATGTGACGTCTAAATCTTGATAATTCCGGAAATTTTTTAACGTTAATTCCGTCAAATACATTAATCCGTTGCGCCCATCCCATTAATAACGAATCGTTCACCAGATGGTACCGCAACAATATCACCGGGATAAAGCTTACGGCCACGGCGATCATCGGGTTCTTGATTTACCAAAACTGTATTTTCACGTAGATACCATTTTGCTTGTCCACCAGTTTCTGTTACGTTGGCCTGCTTTAATAATTGCCCCAGTGTAATGTATGGTGTTTGAATATTGATTTCTTCAGCCAATTGAACCCTCCTATTTGAAACAAAGTGTCATTTCTCTACTTTCTATTATACGCTTTCATAGGACTTTTCACAATCTTAAAAAGCCGATATACGCATTCTGAACAATTTATGTCAAATGTGACAAAAAAGCCGAAAACCCCTTCTAAATTCTTAAAAGGCAATTTTCGGCTTTTTATTAATATGTGCGTACTGGCGTAATTAATTGAATGAAGTTAGTTTCATTGTTCGTTGGTACTAACGTGAAGGGATCCAAAGGTGTTTTGAACCCAATTTGGATTTCTTCATCACCAAACGACTTCAATGCTTCCCGCATATAATCTGGGTTAAATGAAATTGTTAATTCATCCCCTGAAGTTTGTGCAGCAAAAATTTCTTCTTCAACACGTCCAACTTCAGGTGAATTTGATGAAATCGTTGAACGACTATCACTCACCATAAATTGGATTACGTTTGAGCGACCTTCGTGACTAAGTAAAGCTGCACGTTCAATCGTTTGCAACAAGTCACGCGCATTAATCGTTAGTGTTGTTCGCTTTTCTGTTGGAATCAACCGTGATGCATCTGGATAGTTTCCTTCTAGTAAACGTGAATAGAACACTGTGTTTTCACCAAGTTGGAAAATCACTTGATTTTCAGCAACCCGAACATCAACTGTTTCAACATCATCAAGCATGGCTTGGAGTTGTGTCAATGAAGGCCCTGGAATGATGATATCAGCGTTAACATCAGATTCACCGAAGGTTACTGTGCGCTGTGCTAAACGGTGTCGATCAGTCGCAACAGCTGTTAAATTCCCACCAGCAATAATGAAGTGAACCCCTGTTAAGATCGGCTGACTTAATTGTTTTGAAACTGCAATCACCGTTTGGCTGATTACTTCAGTCAATGTGGCTGCTGGCAAAATTAAATGGTTAGTGACTTCAATTTCTGGCAAGTGCGGATAACTTTGCGCATCTTGGCCATTGATATCAAATTCAGCACTTTCAGAAGTTATTTTGGCTTGTAAACCATCATTGTTAGTCAAAGTGAAAGTTTCACCAGGTAGACGTTTTACGATATTAGCAAAAAATGATGCGGGTAAAACAAGTGCACCTGGTTGGGTTTGTTCTAATTTAGCTTGATCATCACTGAAAGGGATTTTTGTTTCAATCGAAATATCTGTATTAGATCCGGTTAAAGTTAACCCTGTCTCATCTAATTCTAATTTAACACCTGTCAAAATTGGCATTGATGTACGTGAAGAAATGGCACGACTGACATGATTCATTGCTTTAATAAATTCTGAACGATTAATTGTAAATTGCATTTGACTCTCCTCATGAACATGTATCAAGCGTTGCTTATGCATGATTTATTTATAAATATAAAAAATAGTAATAGTAATAAGGGGTGTGGATACTGTGGATAACTCTAATACAGTTGATTATACCAATAATTGGTCTATGTGGATGACTATGTGGATAACTTTTTTCAAACTTTCGACTTATCCACAGGCAGGATTGTGTTAATCGCTTAGCTTCTCACGAATTTCTTCAACCTGACGTTGTAGTTGTTCATCTTCTGCAATCTTCTTTTCAATTTTTTCTGTAGAATGCATCACGGTTGTGTGATCCTTACCACCAAAGGTACGTCCGATTTGAGGTAAAGAATCTTGAGTTAGTTCACGAGCCAAATACATTGCTATTTGACGTGGTACAACAATTTCCTTATTACGCTTTTTACCATTCAAGTCATCAATCGTGACATCAAAGTAAGTTGCTACAGTATCTTGAATAATAGGTACAGTGATGGCACGCTGACGCTTAAAGCTCATCTTTTCCAAGATTGAACGTGCTGTTTCTACAGTGACATCGGCTTTACTAAACTTCATCTTACCAACAACTTGATTGAAGACACCTTCCAAGTCACGGACATTTGTATCAACGGCTGCCGCGATTTCATCAATCACATCATTTGGAATGTTGAGATTTTCTTGATCGGACTTATTCCGTAAAATGGCAACTCGTGTAGGTAAATCTGGTTTGGTGATGTTTGCTGAATATCCTTGTCCGAAACGGGTGACTAAACGCATCTCTAACCCGGGGATTTCTTTAGGTAGTTTATCTGAAGTTAAAACGATCTGGTTATTTTCACGGGTAATGGCATTAAATGTATTGAAGAATTCTTCCTGAATTTTTTCCTTACCGGCCAAGAATTGAACATCGTCAACCATTAGTAAATCAGTACTACGATACTCGCGCTTAAAGGCTTCGGTAGCTTTAGGTCCACGGCGCAACGCTTCAGTAAAGTCATTGATGAAATCTTCAGTGGTGATGAATTTTACCTTAGCTTCAGGGGTGCGTTCTAAAACAGCATTTCCAATGGACTGCATTAAGTGGGTTTTGCCAAGTCCAACGCCTCCGTAAATTAACAATGGGTTCCATTGTGTTCCAGGATTGTCAGCCACAGCTTGCGCAACTGAATAAGCCTCTCGATTTTCGTCAGACGAAACAAATGTGTCAAAACGGAATTCGGGGTTTAGGGTCGCTTTTGTGATGAAGTTTGAAGCCAAGACAGTTGAATCACCTTCGTCAGATTCGACAGGGTCATTTGTAGACGAGTCGGCTGGATTCAAATCCAATTGGGTTGGTTTTGGTTCTATATATGTAACGGACGGCATAACATAAGTTGGCTGTCCGTTGAGAGACATGGTTGCCATCATTGCGGATTGGACGAAAGATTGCGTGTAAGCATTACCGTCAGTTTGCCATTCATCAGCAACATTTTCATGATTACTGGTCAATTGCAACGTAACAGAATTATTATCATTTTCAATGACAGCGACCGGAGTCAAACTATCAATATAAGTTGCATATGAAAATTCATTGGTTTTCTTTCTCAAATCTTCTTTGATGGCATTCCAAAGTTGGATAGGATCCATTTTGGACGACCTCCTAAAAAGAATTAACTGGTGCAGAATAGTTATCCACAGAGCAAACTGTGAATAAATCTTATCACGTCACTCATTGTAACAGGGATATATTGAGTTTTCCACAGCTAAAAACGCGCTAGATAGGGAATCTAACCCGCTATAAATAACAAAAAGAGATATTCACAGGCTGTGGAAAAAGTTATTCGACTTCCCACAGGGGTGTGATTAAAAAAAATAGGAAATTGTGGATATCTGTGGATAACTAACTGAAAATTGAGTTATCCATAACTAATTGTGGATAAGCGGATGTTACCATAGCAGTATTCAACAGACTTATCCACATATTCACAGGGGGAACCAAATTTATTTATACACTACTGTGGATAATGTGGATAAACTGTGGAAATTGTGGAAAAACTACATAACAGAGTGTTAGGTGGGGTGCGGTTATCCACATAACAGAGCGTTAGATTTGGGATAACTTTTTTATTTTGCAATATTCAAATTAACCGGCCTGTTTTAAGTTTTTAAAGTCATACATTTGGTACAATAGGTAGCAACATTCAATAAAGAATCTTTTTTGGATGCAAAAGTTCGTTTTGCTTGAATTGTATTTCGACAAATGGTATTATGGAAAACGAATTGTGGTTTGGCCTCGCCAACCGCAGGCCAAATCTAACTACGAATGAGAGGTGTTTTCACATGAAGCGTACATATCAACCTAAGAAGCGCCATCGCTCACGTGTGCATGGTTTTCGTAAGCGCATGAGCACTAGCAACGGACGTAAGGTATTAGCCCGTCGCCGTCAAAAGGGCCGTAAGGCATTGTCAGCCTAAGTAGGTCATACCTTCTATAGGAATTACTGATGAATGATGCGCGTGATGCGGCCAGGAATGGTTGCATGGCGCGTTTTCTTTTTGTCTTAATGGAGAAAAAATGAGAAAAAGTTATCGAGTTAAATCAGAAGCTGACTTTCAAAAGGTTTTCGATCAGCATCACTCGGTCGCAAATAAAATGTTTATTGTTTACACGATGCAACGTGATCAACCTACCCACTTTCGTTTAGGAATATCAATTTCTAAAAAAGTTGGGTTGCGTGGTCATGAGCGCGTTTGGGTAAAACGTCGGATTCGACAAAGTGTTTTAGAATTTAAACCACGATTACGTCAGGATATGGATATTTTAGTCATTGCGCGTCCAAGTGCACACGATCAAGACATGGCGACCATTAAGAAAAATCTAGAGCACGTCTTTAATTTAGCGCATTTATTTGTTGATACAGATGAACAAACGCATGACGCTAGTTCAACGGAGAAGAATTAATATGAAAGATACCCTAAAGAAGTTTTTGTATATGCGTTCTTTCCCAGTCGCTATTATCGCGTTAATTATTATGGTAATTGCTGGCGTTACCTACAATGGGCCGGTTGGTTCAGGTTCAGGATTGTGGAGCGGAGTCATTGTTGGCGCTGTTTCGCGTTCTATTTTAGGTGTGTCGGCGTGGTTGGGGAATAATTATGGTTTAGGAATTATTGCCTTTACCATTTTGATTCGACTATTGATTTTGCCATTGATGGTACATCAAACCGAATCTACCATTAAGATGCAAGAAATTTCACCTCAACTGCAAGCTTTGCAAAAGAAGTATAAGTCAAAGGATCAAGATTCTATGATGGCTTTGCAAGCAGAGCAAAAAGCATTGTACAAAGAAGCGGGTGTAAATCCATTTGCAAGTTTTATTCCATTGATTGTTCAATTACCAATTTTGATGGCGCTATATTCAGCCATTCAAACCACAAAGGTCTTGCAACACGGAACATTCTTGTGGGTACAATTGGGTGAACGTGATCCATACTTCATCTTGCCTATCTTAGCGGCTGCCTTTACTTTCCTATCTTCATACATTGTGATGATGGGACAGCCAGAGCGAAACACGATGACAACAACAATGACCTTTATGATGCCAGTGATGATTTTCATCTTTGCGATTAATGTGCCATCTGTTTTGTCACTTTACTGGGTAGTTTCCAATGCGTTCCAAGTGGCTCAAACTTGGACATTGCAAAACCCAATTAAGTTACGTGAACAACGTGAGGCAAAGAAAGCGGCTGAAAAAGCACGTGAACGGGCTATTAAAAAGGCCAAGCGATCAAAGAAATAAGCATCAATTAGTTAAAAAAAGGACTGGTTTTTAAAAAACTAGTCCTTTTTTTAAGGTCTAAAACAGTTAATCGGTCTATTATGTTAAAATGAAGTGATGTAAAGAAGGAGTCACATATGAAAATCATTAAAAGTATTTTATCTTGGATCATTCCGATTGCAGTTGGTTTGCTGATTGCATGGGGTGTTACGCACTTCATCGTGAGCTTTGTACGTGTTGATGGAACGTCAATGGCACCAAACCTTTCAAACAATGAACGTGTTGTTCAATTTGTGAATGGTAAAGTTCGACGTGGTAGCGTCATTGTTTTTGATGCGCAGGGTGAAGATCCCTCAGTTACCGAAAGCAAGAAGTACGTGAAGCGTGTTATTGGTGTTCCTGGTGACACAATTAGCGCAACGAATGGCGAAATTAAGGTCAACGGTAAGAAAATTAACCAAGACTATATTTCTGAGAGCCAACAATATGCAACAAACAATCCGGGGCCAGTTAATATTGGTAACTGGAGTAGCTTGAAGCAATTGGGAACACGCATGGAATGGCAACAAGCTAAGCCAGTCAAGGTTCCTAAAGGCAAGTACTTTGTGCTTGGTGATCATCGTTCTGTCTCAAATGATTCTCGTTACTGGGGATTTGTGGATGGAAGCAAGGTTTCAGGTGTGGTCAAGGTGCCATTCTGGGATAATAGCGACAAAAAGACCGCTATTAATGAGCAATGGAAACATTTTTTTGAATAATGGTCATTAAATAAGACCCACGGTTTTTAAACCGTGGGTCTTTTTTTTTGGCAGATTTTAAAAAAGTTGAACAAAAAAAACGCCAGTTGGCGTCTTTTTTAAAGTTCAGGAATAACTAAACGTTGCCCAGCATGTTCCACAATTGAAAGTGGTAACTTAAAGGTTTCTGATAGCAAGCGCTCATCCATTAATTCAGTGACACTACCTGTAATCAGTTGTTTATTGGCATCAATTAACCAAATATTTTGGCTGTTACTAAAAGCCTGTGTTAAATCATGTAAAATCATGAGCACTGTGAAGCCACGTTGGGCTTGTAAAGTTGTCAGTGCCTTTAGGAAAATTTGCTGGTAGTACAAATCTAAGTAAGTTGTTGGTTCGTCTAATAGAAGTAAATCAGGTTCTTGGTGTAAAACATACCCTAACCAGACCAGTTGACGTTGCCCACCAGAAAGTTTTTCAATTGGTCGATCCAAAAGTTGTTTGAGTTGTAAGAGATTCAAGACGTCTTCATCAAGTGTGTCACGTTGAATGGTTAATAATTCACGTACAGTCAACGGTTCAAACAATTCATTTTTCTGTGCTAATAGTGCAATTTTATCGGGGATGCCAATAATCTGGCCGCTCTCGGGCTGAATTGATTGTGTAATTAGATTAAATAGCGTTGATTTTCCGATGCCATTAGGGCCGATTAAACAAGTAATCTCATGATCAATTAGTTCAGCACTCGCATCGTTGAAAATTGTTTTATTGCCAATGGCGTAAGAAATGTGATTTAAAGTCAACATGTTAACGGCCTCCCTTAATTAAAAGCAAAATGAAGAGTGGGCCACTGATAGCAAGTAAGACCGCACTAGCTGGCAGTTCAGTCGGTGCAACCACTGTTCGCGCAATGGTATCGGCATTTAGCAACAAGAGACTCCCCCACAAACTAGTTGGGAGGAAGAGTGCTTGTGCTTTTGCCTGTGGGGCCATTAAACGAGAGATTTGGGGTAAGACTGCCCCTAAGAAGAAAATCACGCCTAGTAGGCCAGTAACGGCCCCAGACCAGAGCCCAACAATCGCTAAAACGAGGTAAAGCATGCGTGATTCCGGGACCTTCAGTAAGCGTAATTGCTCCGAATTTAGTGCGAAATACTTTAAGTTAGGCCAGACTAGAATTAACAGCATGATTCCGATGACCAATATAACGAGCAGTTGCCAGGTTTGGGACCAAGTAACAGTGCTTAATGAGGGCAACGGAACGCCGAAACCAGTAGTCGTTAATTGTGTTAGTGACTGAAAAGTCATGGCTGTGGCGATTCCAACCAAGATAAGTTGCATTGTTGAGCGTTGCTTCGGAATGCATAGACGCCAAATGAGAAGTAAAATAACCCCACAAATTCCAGCAATGATAACATTGGCATTCGTCAAAAATGGTAGCATCACAATAATACATAAAGTTAAAAACTGTGAACCATTCATAATGCCTAAAATTGAAGCATCAACTAAGTGATTACGTAGCACAAGTTGCAATAAGACGCCACTCATCCCAATCATGGCGCCACCAACGACAGCGACAATAATGCGTGGGAAACGGTAGTTAATGGCAAGTTGCCAAGCATCAGAATGACCTTGTAGCAAAGCCGTGAGTGATAAGTGCGTGCTTCCTAACAGCAAAGCCGCCCCAATACTGATGATAAGGGCGGCTGCTAGGATCACGTTGTATGCTTTATGCATAACGTGGTCTCCTTTTTAATTTTTGTCTGCATCAGCAAGCCAAGTTTGAATTTGCTTAAAGGCTTTTGGCGCATTCATGTTGGCAGTCATGCTGAAGGTTGGTTCTTTAGCTTGGTAGACATGGTTCTCCTTAACAGCCTTAATGTTTTTCCAACTGTCAGACTTGAACTCTGTCTTGAAACTATCAAAAACACTTTGATCCATGGCATGCGCCATTGTGATAATCACATCAGGTTGTTCCTTAGCAATTTGTTCAGTGTTTGGTTGAACATAGTCACTCTTAGAACTGCTTGTTGTGACAACTTTTCCGCCAGCACGCTCAATTAAATCACCAACATAGCTGTACTTGGTTCCAGCTAAGAATGATCCACCAGGCATCCCCATCAAAAGCAAAACCTTAGGATGCTTCTTCGTAGAAGTGTCCTTCAAATCAAGCTTATGCTTCAATTCAGCAGCTTTGACAGGCTTATTGTAGGTCTTACCAAGACTAGTAATGCTGTTTTGTAAATCAGCAACTGTTTTGAAATTTAAAATTTCAGTGTGAATGTTGTCGCTTGATAACTTTTTTTGATAATCATCAACTAACGCTTGATCGACATAAACAGCATCTGGCTTTAATGAAACGATTTTTTCAATATTTGGTGAGACGTGATTACCCACCTGAGGTAAGTCCTTATAGCGTTTTGGCACACTTTGCTTTTCACCTGGTGTGGCAACACCGACAACCTGCTTAATCCCCAATTGATCAAAGACCTGGGTTTGCGCATTGGTTGTGGTGACGACACGCTTATATGACTTTGCATTATCACTGGCATTGCTTTGGCTAAAGGCTAGCCATAACCAGCCCCCAGCTAAAATAAGCAAAAGGACAAAACAAAGTGACAAGAGACGAATTTGTTTTTTTGACATGTTATTTCTTCCTTGTGGTATACCAGATTGTACCAATAGCAGCTAAGATACCAATGCCTAAGCCCCCAGCAACGACAGCCCCCACTTGTTTGAACATGTGGGATTTATCATCTGTGTTGTCGTCACTTGAGCTAGACACATCAGGTTGACTAGACTTGCTTGACTGGCTTGATTGTTGTTCTGAAGAACTGCTAGTTTCACTACTTTCACCAGCACTTGAACTACTGCTATCCGCCTGTGATGATGCGGATGAAGATTTTGCAGGTTCATCTTGTTTGATGGAACTTGCATCTAATTGCAAACCAACATTGTAAGTATGGTGGTAGTTAATGTTGTTCACATCGACTTTAATGACCGCGGCGTGACGTTCACTCAAATCTTTTGTTTGATATGAGTAGGTAATTGTTTGTGAATCACCGTTGTCCGCCTTGCTAACGTTGGCTGGAGCCCCATCAATACTAAGAATCTGTACCGGATAATCCCCGAGCTTTTTACTGGTTGTCACAGTTGAAGTAATGGTATAAATCCCGTTACCGTCAGAAGTGACGTTCGCCGAATGCGCAAAATATGAAGCGGCATATGACGTATCGTTTGTACCATCTTTAAGCACAGCTAATGGCACTGTTTGCGTATCCGCATTCACAGATATGGGTAATGCGAAGAGCGCAATAAATGCCAGAGCGAGGCTGATGATTAATTTTTTATGCATTTGTGTAGCCACCTATCCTCTAAAGATATTCCAACCAAGGGTTGTACCAATGTAGCCTAAGACGGCTGAGATAATCCCACCAATTGAAAGGAAGATCTTGTTCATGTCTGACTTTTCTTTATCTTTATCTTGGGCCGTTGCATCAGGATTTTTGATGTTATCACCGTTTTTGGCGCCATTCTTTTTAGCATTATCAGCGGCCTTCT
Organism: Weissella viridescens; assembly: GCF_014789145.1. Taxonomy (GTDB): domain Bacteria; phylum Bacillota; class Bacilli; order Lactobacillales; family Lactobacillaceae; genus Weissella; species Weissella viridescens. The sequence goes on from NZ_CP061835.1 coordinate 10,598, forward strand.
TTGCTGCAGCAAGACTATTAGCATTGGCTGCATTCAAGTTTGAGGCTGATCCCATTGGGAACGCATTACCGCCCATTGCGCCTTCGGCTGAAGAACTATCACCACCAGCAGATGGCGTACCACTGAAGCCAGGTGTTAGACGAAGTGAGAATGGTTGTGACTCATGGATGACACCAGGAACGTCGACGTCCACATGTCCAGCAATGACTGATTCAAGTTCAGACTTAGGCAAAGTGACCGTGTAACCATTACCTGAACGACTAGCAGTCTGACCACCAAGGGTCATGTGCGTAATCATGTTGGCTGAACTAGCACTATTGGCAAAGACTGTAATTATGGCATTGTTACCCTTGATTTCAACGTGAGCAGCGTTAAGCATATAGTTAGCCATGACAGAACTCTCACTAGTTCCTTGCTTTAGGAATTGGGCAGAGTAATTGTAGTAACTGTTTTTGGCGACAGCGACACTGGCTTTGCCAGCACCACCATTGGCTGCAGTTGTGGCACTGCCAGAATTACCGGAAGTTTGGGTTTGATTTGTCGCTGGACGTGATGATCCAGTAGGCATAGGCTTACCGGATCTAACAGAGCGACCATCTAGGCGTAACGTATAAGGTTGGTTTTCATTGAATTGACCAAGCCCCTTAATGTATGTTGAGACACCAACGAAACCATTGAGGGTTAACTTACCGTTATTTTGTAATTTTTTACCACCAAGATTGAAATAGAATTGGTTTCCAGAACGACTAAAGTAGCTCTTACCATTCAATGACATGCTCTTAATCATGTTGGCAGACTTACCGCTGTTAGCGTAAATAACGACGTATTGATTGCCACCTTGATAATACATTTCAGCTTTACCTGACATGTATTGGGCCATCGTTGATCTTGCAGAGGTACCCTTTTTCAAATAGTGCGCATTGTATGAAACAACCTCTTGGTTGGTTGCTTTAGGTGCAGCTTTTTTTGGCGCATTCTTCTTAGGGGCTACTTTTTTTGGAGTAGTTTTCTTGGTGGCGTCCTTCTTACCTGTATCTTTTTTAGGTGCAGGCGTAGGTTTCGGATCAGGTTGTGGTTTTGGAGTAGGCTTTGGTTTTACGTCTGGCTTAGTATCAGGTTTTGGTGCAGGCGTCGATGTTTCAGCCTTCTTAATGCTGGTTGTGTTAACTTTAATATCAACAGTTTGCTTTTCTGAGAAAGGAATGTTTCCTTCGAGAACTGTTGATATTTCAACATAGCCCTTAAGTACACTGTTGATGGTAGTTGATGGCACAATTACTTCAAAAGCATCTCCCTTGCGGACTGTTGGCTTACCATTAACTGTAAATTTTTTAATCATATCTGCAGTGGACTTGCTCTTAGCAGGGAAAGAAAGGGTTGCGTTGGCACCGTTGATTGTTACAGTTACCTTAGATTCCATGAACTTAGCCATAGTTGAAGTTTCCTGTGTACCAGACTTGTGGTATGCCATAGGCAAGTTAGGGTAAACACCATTAGCGTAAGGTGCGCTTGGATTTACAGCTGCTGGTTGAGCGGCAACCGTTTCAGCTGAGATAGTTGGTGTATTTTGGGGAATTGCGATTGCGAGTGTTGAACCTAAAACAGCACTTGAAAATAGCAAAAATAATTTATTTCTTTGTTTCATGGTTCGTCTTCTACTCCTTGGATGATATATTTATAAAATTGAACATATTCATTAATTTGTCATTTATTATTATATGCCAAAAAAGTCCAAAATAACAGCGATTTAAGGTGCAATTAAGGCAATGGAATATGTTTTTTGAATTGATTCTAGCAGGATTCTATTAATTTGCGTTTTTCAAACCAGGTTGGTGTTAAAATAAGATAACGTAATTGAAGGTTAAGGAGAAAGCTATGCAACAGACATATGCCATTATTGGCTTGGGACGTTTCGGAAGTTCGTTATTAGAAGCATTGATCAACGCCAATCAAGAAGTACTGGCGATTGATAAAGATCCCGAGCGAGTTGAGGACTACATGGAAGTCGCAACACACGCCGTGATTGCTGACGCGCAAGAAGAAGAAGCGCTCGTTGAATTGGATTTGACGAGTTTTGATCACGTGGTGGTATGTATCGGGCACAATCAACAGGCTTCAATTTTGACGACGATTTTGCTTAAAGATTTGGGTGTGCATAATGTGATTGCCAAAGCCGAAAACAAATTGCATGCGCGTGTGCTTGATAAGGTTGGTGCAGATCAAGTCGTGCGCCCTGAAACCGAAATGGCGCAACGTTTGGCGGAACAATTGATTTCACCAAACGTGTTGAGTTTCGTTGATTTGGGGGATGCGACGGCCTTTGCTGAAATTAAGGTAGCTAACTTGAAGTTTTCTAACCAGACCATTGCTGAGTTGGATATTCAAGGAAAATATGGTTTGACAGTGGTTTCAATCAAGTCACAGGGCGATATTACAATATCCCCAGAAGTCGATACAACCGTACAAATCGGTGACATTATCACGGTGATTGGTAAGCATAGCGATGTCCAAAGGTTGGATGAGGCACTGGATAAGACGAAGTAGTCTGTATTGACTTTGTCATGTTTTGCTGATAATATAAATTTTTATTGTGAATAGTCAGTGAACAAAGCAGATTAGTCTCTATTTAATTTAAAAGAATAAGCAGAGAGCTCGGATGGTGGAAAAGAGCAAATTAAAGGACTAAGTGGAACTTTGGGAGATCAAGACAATAATCTTGGAATTAAGTTGCTCAACCTGGGTTGAGAAATAGGGTGGAACCGCGTTAATTAACGTCCCTATGTCAAATTCAAAATTTGGCATAGGGGCTTTTTTTGTCCTTATGCATACGGAGGTATTATGATGGAGCAACAGGAAGAAAAACGTGAGTTATCACGCGGCTTAACATCCCGCCATGTGCAGATGATTGCCATAGGTGGGGCAATTGGAACGGGACTGTTCTTAGGATCAGGAGAGGCCATTCGGACGGCGGGGCCAGCGCTAATTCTGGCGTATGCTGTGACTGGTTTCTTTGCTTACTTAATGATGCGAGCAGTCGGGGAACTACTATTATCAAATACAAAACTACGCTCATTCATTGATTTCGTGCGTGAGTATCTCGGAGAACGCTGGGAATTCGCGATTGGATGGGCATATTGGTTAAGTTGGGCCAGTCTGGCGATGGCTGACTTAACCGCGACCGGAATATACATGCGGTTTTGGTTCCCACAGCTACCGCAATGGGTGACGCCGCTGATTGTAGTGGGAATTTTAATCCTGGCCAATCTGATTAACGTTGGATTGTTCGGGGAGCTCGAATCGGCTTTTGCGAGTGTGAAAATATTTGCGATTTTGGCGCTAATTGTGGTGGGACTCTGGATGATTGCGACCGGCTTCCAAACACACGGAACAACGGCATCATTTAGCAACTTAGTTAGTCATGGCGGATTCTTTGCGACTGGCTGGGGTGGATTTATCTTGGCCTTTCCAATGGTTATCTTTGCCTTTACTGGAATTGAAATGGTGGGGCTAACAGCTGGTGAGACAAAACACCCTGAAGTTGACTTGCCAAAGGCAATTCACGCTGTGCCCGTTCGAATTGCGTTGTTCTATGTCGGATCAATGATTGTTATCATGTCGATCTTCCCATGGAACCAATTGAACCCAAGCCAATCACCATTCGTGCAAGTCTTTGCTGGAATTGGTTTACCTGCAGCAGCGGATTTCGTTAACTTTGTGGTTTTGACGTCTGCGATGTCAGCAGCTAACTCAGCCATCTTCTCAACGTCACGAACTTTGTACATTCTGGGTGAGAACAAGCAAGCACCAAAGATGTTTGCCAAGTTGTCAAAGCAAGATGTACCTGTGAACGGTATGCTTGCCTCTGCTGGAATTTTCTTAGCAGTCGTTATCTTGAATTTCTTCTTCCCATCTAAGATTTTCGTCTTAATTACGGGAGTTGCCACGATGAGCTTTATCTTTGTTTGGATCATTATTATGGTTACGCACATTAAGTACCGTAAGACCAAGGATAGTGCTAAGTCATCGTACAAGATGCCATTCTTCCCACTTTCAAGCTATGCCACAATCTTATTCTTCGTCGCTGTCTTGGTGGTTATGGTGTTCAATAAATCAACACAGATTTCTGTGATTGCAACGATTATCTACTTTGCTTTGATGCTGGTCGGTTATACCGTTTGGCAGAAGCGCAAAGCTAAAAATTAATAATGAAAAACCGGAAGCTCCGTTGTGGGGCTTCCGGTTTTTTGGTTGTTAGCATGAAATGGTTAACTTTCTTGACATTTTTTAAGGGATATTGTTATACTCCTCGTTACTTTAGTAAAGAGAAGAGGGTGATGAGAGTGCAAGCTCAACAGGCGTCTTTTATTTTGTTTAATGTTGTATCGCAAGCAAAATAAAGGATAAAAAATGATTAAACCAAATGAATATGTAAATTTAAAAAATAAAATTCACGAATTAATAAGTGTATACAAGTCAGTTAATGATAAAAATGTAGTGACCACTATTAAAAATGATACGTTCGCCTTAGGCGTTCAATATGGAATTGAACAGACTGATGAATGGAAGCATTTAGTCCAGGCAGTTGATGAGATATCGTGTTCGCATCAAAAAGCTGATAAGTTCCTATTAGGAATCGAAACGCTAGTCGTGCCTTTTGCTATGCCTAGTACAAAACAAATTGGCAAGTTATTTAAGAAATATAAAAAAGTACCTGATTTTGAGCAAAGTGAATTTGATTTATACGAAACCTCATATCTAGGTGTCAATGATACAGGGAATGCAAAAAAGTTTTAAATTTTACCCAATTCTGAAGGTCAATTATTTGGTGTTATTGGTGACTTTGATGTACAAGTAGTTAATGGTTTGTGTGCTGTTTGTCATACCATTGGGAATGTATCGTTGTTTTCTACGAAGGTTAAGCAGCGTGGAGCTAATGGTAACTACGTAAAACGTGGCAATTATATTTGTCGTCATTCGGAAAACTGTAATCATCAGTTAGTTGATTTGGAAAATTTATACAATTTTACTGATTCTGTTGTTAAGTATTAGTCGTGGTACTAGATAAGTTGAGGGTTTAGAAGATTTAACGGCTCAATTAACTCTAAATTAGACTTTTAATCGATAGATCGAAACCCCACCCAAAGATCAAATGGGTGGGGTTTTTCTTGTTCAATTTTATGAGAATAGGTGCTATTTCATTTTAAGCATAACCAAACCAATTACAAAGAGAATAATTAGGCTGAGAATGCTAGTAGATGAAATGAAAATTCCTCGCTTCAAAAAATGATACTTCTGAGAGGCAATCTCAGAGTTAATATAGAGTTGTTTTTCTATTTGTAGAATTTGTTTTTGTGAGTCATCTATTGTTGATTTATACAACTTGGTGAAATCATTAAATGCCATATTGCTTACTGAATCGAAAAAATAAATTGAGTCATCACCAGAGGAGGTTTCTTCTGTGTACTGTTTATTTAGTCTGGGAATTAATGTGGTAATTAAGTAAGTGAACCCAATAAAAAGTCCTAGTATCGCAGCAACGGATATAATATATTGCAAAATGAAAGGGTTTCTAAATTGTGTTTGACTATTTTTTTGGCTATCTTAATAAAACTATCTCGAAAGATAATTCCAAATATAATACTTAAAGCAGCAATCATGATTGACGCTTTAGTATCCGAACGTTCTATTAGTTTAGTTGTTCGTTCCAAACTGAGGTTTAGGTCTGAAATAAGTTTATCCGTATTGTTATCTGAGTTACTTTGTGCGTTTTTTGTTCCCATTAATGTTCACCTATTCAATATATGTATTCGATACATATAAATATAACATTTATAAAAATTGATTCAAATAGTATCACTAAGAGCTTTTGTTATTAATTTTGACGTTTGCAATATTAAAAAGGATACTATTACATAAATATATGATGTTCTATGAAAAACTCACAAGTAATTATTCTACTATTGATTTCTGTTTATAAAGAGCCAAGTGAAGCCTAAGAATTAAAAAAAGAGTGAAACATCTTAGATGTTTCACTCTTTTTTTACTTATGATAGGGTGATCCTTCATTAATCATGAAGGCACGGTAAATTTGTTCAGTCAGCACCAAGCGCATCAATTGGTGCGGCAGTGTAAAGCGTCCAAAACTAATTTGCGTGTTCGCACGCTTCAAGACTGCGGGGGCTAGTCCAAGAGACCCACCAATGACGAATGTAATGTCAGAGGTACCGTGAACCGCTAAATCAGCGATTTCGGAGGCAAGGTCTTCACTAGTGCGTTCCTTACCAAGGATAGCGAGGGCAAAGACATACTCACGATCCTTGATTTTGCTCAAGATACGTTCGCCTTCCTTTTCCATAACCTGGTCCATTTGTGCTTGCGACAATTGTTCGGGCGCTTTTTCGTCTGGAACTTCTACGATTTCAAATTTTCCGAACTTTTGTAAGCGTTTGGCGTATTCATCGATACCCGCTTTCAAATATTTCTCTTTTAACTTTCCAACACATACAATTTTGATATTCATTTCGGCCCTCGTCTTATAAAAATCTTTATATTTTTTTTGCTTTGTTAATAAATGTGGATAACTTGTTAATAATTGTGATTTAAACACGTTTTCCACACGAACAAATGCTTGTCATAAATCGGAACAATCGTCTATGTGTCAGTGTTTATCGTGTTCGCCTGTGTGTATATCTATGAGTTATACACAATTACATTGTAACCTGTGGATAAACTGGTGAAAAGTGATTAAATACGTACTTATAGCTTATCATAATTTAGGTAGTTGCCAACAAGTTTTCCACTTATCAACAGTTTTCCACAGTATAATTTTGCTAGGCAGAAGTTAACACCAAAAATGGATCAACTTTTATCATCGAACGTTCGCTTATTGTGGTTAAAAAACGATGTTCAGTATGCAAAAAAGAATAAAAACAATCTAAACCCGAACATATCATGCTAGTTTTCTCAGAAAACAGATTTATACACAAATTATGTTAGTTTTAAGCTAATCAACTAAAATCAAAGCCGATACTGCGGGCTTTTTGCAAAGTACAAGTGTTTCCCCAGACTTATCCACAGTTAACTTTTCCCCATCTTTGAACGGATTAGGGGTATAACTCACTTAGTTATCAACAAGTTATCCACAGGTAGAAGTTGTGAAATTTACTTTTCCACAAGTTTTCCCCAAATCGTGTGTATAACTTTTGGAAAACTTCGGTATAATGTATGAAGAAGTGGGGACTAACTTAATTATGAAAAAATTTCTTGATCGACTTACACCGCCTCAGATTTTAACCTTCGGATTTTTGGTAATTATTGCCACTGGGACGCTTTTGTTAATGACACCTATGGCACATCAGCATGGTATTCGTGTGTCTTTTATTGATGCTTTATTCACAGCCGTTTCAGCAACGGCTATTACAGGTCTGACAACTTTGAACACTGCCAATACATGGTCCTACTTTGGTCAAATTGTAATTTTATTGATGATTGAAGTGGGGGCGTTGGGGTTCATGACCTTCACCGTGTTGCTTTTAACGATTACACGGCAAAAAATTGATTTAAAAGCGCGGCTACTCATGCAAGATGCACTGAATCTGCGAAACTTAGCTGATGTTAAAGTTATGCTGACATATGTGTTCTCGCTATCGGCAATTATTCAGGTTGCCGGAGCCTTGCTCTTATCCTTTGACTTTATTCCAAGATTTGGAGTGGGCAAAGGAATTTATTTTAGTGTTGCGCACTCAATTTCTGCCTTTGGAAATGCGGGTTTCACATTTTTCGCGCAACCAGTATCCATGTTTAAAAATGATGCTTACGTTCTTATTGTATGGATGTTATTAATTTTGGCAGGTTCGCTCGGCTTCCTAGTCTGGCGTGACCTCTTGTCATATGGTAAACATCATCGTCGCTTGAGTCTGCATACCCGACTATCTTTGGTCACGTCGGGCTGGTTAATTTTGTTTGGTTTTATCGGTTTTATGATTACTGAACGTTGTTTGAATCATCTGACCGGCGTTAACCTCTGGGATCGGATTTTAGACACGTTGTTCCTTTCGATCGTGCCACGCACGGCCGGATTTGAAGTTATCCCAATGTCGACAATATCAACAGGGGGACTCATTATTTTGATGGTGCTCATGTTTATTGGTGGGACACCAGGTTCAACGTCTGGTGGAATTAAGACAACAACTCTGGGAATTCTATGGTTGCAATCGGTGGCTACATTACGTGGTCAAGACCATGTGAACTTCCGTGATCGCCAAATTAGTCAAAAAAACGTGATTAAAGCATTGATGTTAGCAGTTGTTTCAATTGGCTTCGTTCTCTTTGCAACACTAATTTTGACGCAAACAGAAACAATCCCACATGGATTTGGAATAGAATATATCACCTTTGAAGTAATTGCGGCGTTCTCAACGGCCGGCTTCTCGCTTGGACTTACACCGCATTTAACAGTCATCGGTAAAATCGTGATTATGTTTGTTATGTTCATTGGTCGTGTTGGAATCTACACAGTTATGTTCTCGGTACTAAACATTCATCAACAGCCAATGCATCACCAATATCCAACTGAAGAAATTATGATTGGATAAACTTAATAAGATAAACCCTGGTCCATTGTGATCAGGGTCTTTTTTTAATGAATATGTTCTGTTTTTCACAAAGTGTAGTGGCTAAAAGTTAAGCAGGCTTAGTTTTTTGTTCGCCTCCAAAAAATATTGATTTACATAACCGCTAGTGACGCGACAAGGTCTGTATATTCATTCACAATCTATTCAAAATAAAAGCCCCGTCATTAGACGAGGCTTTTTTGCAATTTTAGAGCGCATCCATAGCGTCGTTAAGTAATTGGTCTACCAAAATGTTACCTTGACTGGTAGCGTGACCTTTTACCCAAATGAACGCTAGACGATCGCCTAGTTGTTGAACCAATTCGTAGATTTGTTGCCAGGCAGTGAGGTTGGCAATCTCACCGCTCTGCTTTTTCCATCCACTAGCTTGCCAATTGTACATCCAGTTGGTAACACCATCTAAGACGTACTTCGAGTCACTGACAATTGTAACTGGGGTTTCAGTTCTTTGTGCTTGTAATAATGCGTTAATCAGGGCTAGAAGTTCCATCTCGTTGTTGGTACGTCCTAAGTATCCCTTAGCATCTGTGTAAACGGCCTTGTTTAAATTAGCACCGGAATAGATGGCAATCGCCCAAGCCGCCTTATCGCTTGCCTTAACATGACCACCAGCGTGATTACCGGTGTTACGGTTACCTCCATCAGTAAAGATGTAGAACCGACTCGGATCTGCTTTGAAACTACCATCATAGGCGGTGTCATATTGGCGGTTGGTTTGACGTTGGGCATCTAACCAAGCCTGTGCTTCTTGTTTTGTGGTAAACCCTTTGAACTTAGGGGCGGGCTTAGTTTGCGTTAATGGTTGAACTTTTGACCATGGCTCAGTGTATAGGCCTTCGTTTTTATTTCCATAAATGGCGTATGTTTTCATATTTGACTCCTTTGAGCAATAAAAAAGAATCCATCGTTAAACGGATTCAGTAACACATTACAATTCCTTCCGGTGCACAAGATGCGGAATCAGTAGCTTATCAGCACGTGAAATCACAAAGCCTTGGCAGAAGAATGAGAATAGGGTTCCGATGTTAACGGCAACTAACTTGTGCGTAAAGAGCCAGATTAATAATGAGATGGTCATCGGAATTGCAAAGTTTAGTGTTTGTGCGATAACGACATTACCATGGAAGTACTTGAAACGTGTGACGTTGGTCAAGTCATCTAATGGATGCAAAAACTTAGCCAAACGTTGTGTGACTGAAATACCCATTCCAATCATGGTGATACCTAAGATATCGAGAATTAAACGAGGCCAGTAGTGTAGGTGGCCAACGCCAATAGACTTGAATCCAGTGGCTGTCGCGCCAATCACGACACTGAAGATGAACACAAAGGCTAAGTTTCTAAAGAAACGGCCTGCATCAAAATCGTGTAAAATAAAGATAACAGCCACAGCAGCAATAAATCCGAAGCCGAATAAGAAGATATCAATTGGTAGTTGGGTAACGTTCGCTAGATTGGCCGCAGCTGCGGTCCATGGAGCAGATCCCATATTTGTGGCCACGGTTAGTCCGTTTCCAATCGCATTTAATAGTAAACCTGCTAGTAAGAATGTAATACTCTGAATACTTGTTAATTCTACGGTTTTTCCGTTGTCATTGTACATATATTATTTCTCCTAATCTCTATATTTTAACAAATATAGAACAGCTTGTTAGGTTGAATTTCACAAAGTGTTGTCTTTTATGATTATTTAAAGATTAAATGATGATACTCAACATATGATAGGGGGCGAAATGATGACCTTAAAAACAAAGCGTCGAATTATTAATTATATTTCATATGCAGGATTGCTTGTGATGGTCGTTCTTGCTATTTGGCTATATCGTATCGGTGCGTTCACAGACCCTAAAGTGTTAAGGCGTCTGGTCGAAAGTTGTGGGATTTGGGCGCCAATTGTTTTTGTTTTCATCCAAATTATTCAAGTCGTAATCCCAATTATACCTGGCGGAATTTCACTAGCAGTCGGCGTCGTTATTTTTGGTCCGCTGTGGGGATTTGTCTATAACTATGTCGGGATTGTTGTCGGATCATTAATTTTGTTTGGCCTTGGTCGACGATATGGGCATAAAATCATTGATGTATTTGTGAGTGAAAAGACACTTGATAAGTATATGGATAAACTTGATGGTCGAGGCTGGCACATTACGTTTGCGCTACTTATCTTGGCACCTGCGGCCCCTGACGATGCCCTAGTTCTATTAACGAGTCTAACAAAGATGACTTGGCGTGAGTTTACGTTAATCATCCTACTTTGTAAACCAGCAACTATCATTGCTTATAGTGCAGCATTAGTTTATGGTGCCGACTGGTTAACGAAATTCTTATCATAATAAATCAAACAATAAAACCCATGTGTCCCAGACACATGGGTTTTTAAGTGCTTACTTAGTCAGTGTTTTTATTTAAAGATAAGTAGCAGTAACAGTGCTAGTACGAGCAAAGCTAATGCCATGTTCAAAATACGAGCATACTTTAATTGTGCGGATAATGATTTAGGTGATGCACTTGAAGAAATTGTTTCACGTGGAACAGGAGCATTCACAGGTGAATGTTCATCAGTAATCTCACGGATAAATGTTTGCTGTGCGGATTTACCATTCGGAACGTCATGCTTAAAGTAGCGTCCATCTAGGTTTAAGAACGACCCATCGACGTCATCTTGGCTGTAAACTTCAATGATATTAAGCAACTGTTGGCGAATTGTTGCATCCAGAATTGGCGCAGCTAATTCAACACGGTTATCCATGTTTCTTGTCATTAAGTCAGCTGATGAAATCCACAAACTTGGTTCTTCATCTGAAAAGAACGCATAAATACGATTGTGTTCCAACAATTCACCAATGATACTTGTAACAGTGATGTCTTCCTTATCACCACAGACGCCCAACTTCAAACAACAAGCACCTCTAACGATGATACGGAATGGAACGCCTACCTTTGCCGCGTCATAAATTGCCTCAATCACTTCTTGGTCAGTTAAGGCATTCGTTTTTAAGAAAACATGGCCTTGACCGGTGGCTTGATAACGTTCGGTGACATGCTTAATATTTTGAATAACCATATCTTCAATTCGGTGAGGGGATGCAGCCACGGTTTCATAGTGCGGTGGTTGTGCGTCATCCGTTTCAAGATAGTTGAAGAATCGAGATAGATCTTTGACATAGGCCGGGTTACTTGAAAAGAGATTCAAATCAACGAATTGGTTAGCGGTCTTTTCATTATAGTTACCGGTACCGATATGCACATAACCGGTGGGATGTGATCCGTCGTTTTTTAAAACAAGACATGTCTTGCTATGCACCTTCATATGCTCCTTACCGAAGTATACGAAACAACCAGCATCTTCCAGTTCCTCTACGATGTCGAGGTTGTGTTCCTCATCAAAACGGGCCCGTAACTCAACGATGACGGAAACATGAATACCTTTAGCTGCCGCTTCTTTTAAGAGCTCAACAACCTTGGAGTTATCGGCAACACGGTAAATGGTTTGTTTAATCGTAACAGTATGAGGATCATTTACCGCCTCTTGAAGGAAAGTGAGAAATTGATCGAAATTATCATAAGGATATTGAAGGAGCAAGTCTTGGTGATTAAGGTAATCAAGCATAGGCTTGTTCTGGGTCTATTCACGCCCGGCAAACGGGGTGTAAGTTAACTCAGGATGTTTTTTTCCATAGATTTTTTCAAATTGGAATAGGAAAGTTAAATCCAATGGGCCAGGAATGTTATAGATTCCTGTCTCACGGACGTGTGTGAGCTTCACTAATTGTTGGAATAGTTGAGCTTGAGGACTTGCTTCATGGGCTTCAATTTCGACTCGGGTCGTGTTACCACGTTCACGGGCGGCTAAGTAGCGTTCCATATTAGCGATGGTACCTTCTGAATTTTCATCATCCATATCAATTTCCATATCGACATCTTTATCGCGTGTAATACGGAAAGTCAATGATTCCTCAATTTCATGGTCTGGGAAAATTTCCAAGAAATTGTGTCGAATCAAGTCTTCAAGTAAGACAAATTGGTCCAATTCGGTATGTTGAAGACGGACTAACCGACTGAGCTTTGGCGGAATAGGAATCAGACGAATCGCATTTGGCGCTGTATCCGCCAAGCGGACCGCAATAATCAACGTACCATCTTTAATTTCAGGACGACTATGTAAATTATCATAGTTAACAACATTTAAGAAGGGTAAAATGCGTTGATGGAAATAATGATTCGCAGTCTCTTGCTCATCTGTACTTAATTGATCGTATGGATTTAAACTAAATAGTTTATGTTCATTAAAAATTGAAAGAATCTGATATAAACTATCATATTGTTGTGAAATGTTTTTACTGTTTCGAACGTGAATTTGCGTCAATAACTCTTGTGGTGTTAAGCCAGACTTAGGATCAATGCCATCACGACCTAAGCTAATTTGATCTTCAATGCTGGGGATGCGGACATTGTAGAACTCATCCAAATTATTTGAACCAATGGCTAGAAAATTAAGTCTTTCAAGCAAAGGGGTGTCAGGATTGGTTGATAGATTAATCACACGACGATTAAAAAGCAGCCAACTTAAATCACGGTTATAAAATTCGCCTGCATAAATATCTTTCATAAGCTACTCCTCAGTAAATGTTTCATAATCATATTCGACTTGTTGGAGATAATTATTAGCAAAATCAACGAAGGACTTACTCATCCAGTCATGACTTTGTAGATAACCAATAATCATAGGGAAAGTGGGAGATTGGCTGTGGGCACGCGCCAATAAGATGACACAAATCAAGATGTAGTCCTGATAGGCGGACCAATCGAGCTTTTCCAGGTTAATTGACCCTTTCATATCCTTAAATTGACGGACATAAAAACTATGCTCGTCGGTATCAAAGTAACCTAGGAACGTATCCGAGGCACTTTGTAGAATCAACTGACTATCGACGATGTTTTCACCTTGCGTATGATGATGACTTCGATAGATATTCGAGTCTTGATAAATAGGGAGTGCTTGCTTAATTTGAAGTACTAAATGATTGTTGTCAGCATCTTCGAGCAGCATTAAGTAACATAGTGTACCTACGCTACCAACACCAACACTGTGTCGTACAATGTCGATAATATGGAAATCTTCCAAGAAGAGACGGACATCACTGCGAGAGTTCGAGCGATAATTTAAATAGCCATCGGTAATTTTCTGATAATCGGCCGAATTAATATGGATGGTCACGGGTGCATTTTCAATAAAACGACGTGACCCATCATCACGGATTTCAGTGTATTTTTTGACGGCGTAGTTAGAATCACTACGCAAAGCCTTTTTAACACTCTTTTGGACCAATTTATCAAACGATGCTTCAAAGCTCTCAGAAGACTCTTCTAACTTACCGAAAATTTGGGTTAAGTTATCCAACGTACTTGGTAAATAAAATTTTTGAAGTGCTGGTAGCTCAGACATGTGGATCAAAGTATCACGGTACGTATCAACGACTTTAATGAGAAACTTGTTTACTTTCTTCATCTCCAAGTCTTGTTGCTTTGCCACGAGCAGGCAACTAACAAGGAACCGTTTCAGATCGTATTCCCAAAAGCCAATTCGTGATTCATCAAAATCATTCATATCGAAAAGTAATTGTCCTTCGGGAGATCCGTAGAACCCGAAATTACCCAAGTGTGCATCACCACCAATCAGAACATGAATATTACTGTTTGGATGTTTATCCAAGTCATAATTCATAATGTCTACGGTACCACGGAAAAATGCAAAGTCGGATTTCGACATGCGTTCACGTTTTGTTTGCAGTAGATCCCTTATGAGAAGAGAGTTGCGGACATCCATAATCTGCTTGACGTCTCGCTTTTCAGCAGTGAAACCACTAATGTCGGTTTTAGATACGTTCGTACCCATATTTTTTCCAATTTGAATTAAACTGTCATTATCAACAGCTACATCGGTATTTTTAAAGTTATAAGGTGAATTTGGTTTGCGTGCCATTATTGGGTCCTTTCACGATACACATTACTGAAATTGTACTATATTATAATAGATATGTATTCAAATCCTAGCGCTTTTAACCCGTAACTTAAGGAGAGAAGGTTGAAAATGACTCCAAAATTATACTATGACCAAGCTGTTTTTGAATCACAGACCTATTTAGTTGCGTCTACTGATGACGGCTTGGCATTTGTCGGTTCGCCAAATGCAGGCCTCGAAGAACTGCAGCGCTTCTATCCAACAGCTGACTTGGTCTTAGATCAACATAAAAACCGAACGGTTATGTGTCAACTTAAGTACTATCTTGAAGGAAATGGAGATTTATCGGCAGTAAAACTTGATATTACGGGGACTCCATTTCAAGAAGCCGTCTGGGACGCGTTACGTGGCATTCCTTTTGGAAGTGTTGTCACGTATCAGGATATTGCAAATAAGCTTGTCCGCCCGCGTGCAGCTCAAGCTGTTGGTAATGCAGTGGGGAAAAATCCAGTTCTGATTGTTGTGCCATGTCATCGTGTGGTCTCAAAAAGCAAGCAAGGCTCAGGTTATCGTGGAGGAATGCTCATGAAAGAATGGTTGATTGCACATGAACAAAATGTAGCTAAGTAATAAAATAATAGCTATAGATAGACTTCTAGTCGAGCCGAAATGAAATTGTTGAACTAAAAATGAAAAGTTTCTTCTATATAAGGGGAAAATATGATACTTATTAAAAAAGCTAAATGATGTTGTTTTTTTGGCATGATTATAACTTTTAAGTGGAAAATGTTAAATATAAGCCAAATAAGTTAAGAAAACAATCTATTTATAACGTAACGCTGTTGCGCTGTTGTAATTAAAATTGTAAAAAAAGTCGAATATAACCAAAAACAAATCTTTTTTCAAAATGATTTGTTTTTTTTTAGTCAAATTCACTGATTTATATTACAGGCGCTAAGCGTACATATAAACACGTTTTGAAACGTTTTACTCGTTTTATATGTCGTAACTATGCAACATTTGTAACGAAACGTTATATGTATGATATTCTACAGAGCTTTAATCACGGTATAGTATTCCTTGTCGTTAAGAGCGACCAACAAAAACTAAAAAATATAAATTATAAACGTATAAAACACAGAGGAGATTTATTTCGATGAATATCAAACAAACAATCATTATGACAACTGCTGCTGCTGCCGGATTATTGGGTGCTACTGGAATTGCTTCTGCTGATCAAGTTACTGTTAAGTCAGGTGACACACTTGCTGCAATCGCACAAGCTCACAACACAACTGTTGAAAACTTGGCCTCAATCAACGACATCAAGAACATCCACATGATCTATGCTGGTGATGTTCTTGAAACTGAAGGACAAGCAACTGCTGTTGCCGCTGCTCCAGCACAAGCTGCTGTTCAAGCACCTGTACAACAAGCTGCTGCCCCAGTTGCACCTGCTGTACAACAAGCACCTGCACAAGTTGCTGCTCCTAAGCAAGCCGCTGCACCAGCTGTTGCCGCTGCACCAGCACAACAAGCTGCTGCTCCAGCCGCTTCAGGTTCAACTTACGCACAATTCATCGCCAATGGTGGAACTGATGCAATGTGGAACACAATCGTTCGCCCAGAATCAGGTGGAAACCCTAACGCCGTTTCACCAAACGGTTACCGTGGATTAGGTCAAACTAAGGAAGGTTGGGGAACTGGTTCAGTTGCACAACAAACTAAGGGTATGGTTAACTACGCAACTTCACGTTACGGTTCAGTTGCAAACGCCATCTCATTCCGTCAAGCTAACGGTTGGTGGTAAGATTTAACCTCATATAAAATAAAAGCTGTTTCCGATTTTTCGGGAACAGCTTTTTTTATTTAATATATGTCCCAATCATAGATGACATTATCAAAATTCCGGTTTTTTAGATCTTCTTCTGAGATAAAAAAATGGGCCAAGACATCATCCTGCCATGTTATATCATAGAGATCCGATGCGATTTGTAGCAATAATTTGTTATAAGGCGATGATTTAGCACGTGAATCTTCTTGTGTAAAGAAGGGGTATCCACCAATTTTTAATCTGCTTGGTGCGTAACGTTGGTATAAGTAATCGCCAACGTCGGATGATGCAGTATCGAATTTTTCGTACAGAAAACTTTCAAAATCCATGCCAAAGTAATTCTCAAATTCGATTGCATTAAAAGGGAAGGCATCTGGTGTTAATGTACCCGATAATTTTATTTCACCATTAGAGATTGGATACTGTTCATCATCGTTATATTGATCAAAAAGTGCATTCACTTCGGTGGTATTGTGGTAGGGCTCATCGGTATTTTCAAAATAAAGGACTTTGAATCCAGAGCGGTCTGTTGGGTTATATGCATCATAACCGAGATTTTCATCAAAGCAGTCAATATAGAAGCCTAAAATCCCCGTGGAGGGATAATGTTCTATATGCGGCATCTCATCAAAGTTAATTTGTGCTAGCAGTGAGAGTGGCTGTCCGTGTGAATTAGTAGGATAGGGCTGTGATTTTGGAATATACCCAAAACCGCTATATTTACTGGTTTTAGGGGTTAGAAAACCAGGTGCGGGATAGTCTAATGTAATCATTTCTGTTTTCATTTTTTCAAGTTTAGAAATGAGATTGCTTTGTGCAACAATTCTTTTTGGATTGACCATAGGTGTAAAGTCTCTTTCTATATGCAAATGTAAAGCACAGTTTTTTTATACTGCGCTTGTCGTTTATCCATACGCTAAAATGAATTTAGCATTTTAATGTGGTTAGTAACAGTCCCAATTATAAAGGACATTGCTGAAATTTTTTTGCTTTAAATCATCTTCGGAAATCATGAATTGTGCCACACCATTATCGCCTAAAGAGGCATATCCCAAGTCAGAGTCGAGTTGGAATAATAACTTGGTATAGGGAGATTCGATTGTGCGCGGATCTTCTTGCGTAAAGAATGGATAGCCACCAATATGTGTGCCACCAGGACTGAGATAATCAAAGAGGTAGGACATGACATCTTCTGCCTGATCTCCGAATTTAACATTCATATATTCAAAAAAATCACTGTTAAAGTACCTTTTAAAATCAATTGTTTCGAAAGGAAATGGATCAGTGGCTAAACTACCAGTCATTTTCACTTCTTCTTCAATGACGATTTCCATGTCATCACTATTATAAGGTTTGAAAAGTGCTTCTATCTCAGTTGTATTATGATATGGTTCGTCGGTATTTTCGAAGTATAGTACACGAAAATGGGACTGCTCTGTCTTCTTTTCTAAATTGAAATTGAGCCCCAGTATGTCGTCAAAGCAGTCGATATAGAAGCTTAAAATTCCCGTGGTGGGATAATTTTCTATATAGGGCAGCTCATCAAAGTTAATTTGTGCAAGCAGTGATAGTGGCTGCCCTTGGGGGTTAGTTGGATATGGTTCTGACTTTGGTAGGTATCCAATGCCACCTAATTTACTCGTTTTTGGGGTTAGAAAACCAGATTTCGGATAGTCTAATGTAATCATTTCTGTTTTCATCTTTTCCAGTTCAGGAATAAGGTTGCTTTGTTCAACGATTTTTTTTGGATTGACCATAGATATAAATTCTCCTTATGTAGGAGTATAGAAAGTGTAGTGAAAAATGTAAATCAAAATATAGAAAAATAAAAAGCGCAGGGTCTCAGACCTTGCGCTTTTTATTTATTATTCCCACTCAACGGTTGCTGGTGGCTTAGCTGTAATATCGTAGACGACGCGGTTAATGTGGTCGACTTCGTTGACGATTCGACGAGAAATCTCGTTCAAGATGTCCCATGGAATGCGTGCAAATTCAGCAGTCATACCGTCAACAGATGTGATGGCACGAATAGCAATTGTGTAATCGTAAGTACGGATATCACCCATGACACCAACTGAACGAACGCCAGTTAGCACCGTGAAGTATTGCCAGATTTCGTCTTCAAGACCATGCTTGGCAACTTCTTCGCGCAAGATGGCATCAGATTCACGGACAATTTCTAGCTTGTCTTCTGTGATGTCACCAAGGACACGAATACCAAGTCCAGGACCTGGGAATGGTTGACGCCAAACAAGTTCATGAGGAATGCCAAGCTTCTCACCAAGTTCACGCACTTCATCCTTGAAGAGTGTGTTCAATGGTTCGATTAGTTGGAATTGCATGTCTTCAGGCAATCCACCAACGTTGTGGTGTGACTTGATTGTTTGAGCAGTGTCAGTACCTGATTCGATAACATCAGTGTACAAAGTACCTTGAGCCAAGAAATCAATACCATCAAGCTTAGTAGCTTCTTCATCGAAAACTTGGATGAATTCGTTACCGATAATCTTACGCTTCTCTTCAGGATCAGAAACGCCAGCTAACTTGTCAAGGAAACGATCTTGGGCGTCGACCTTAATGATATTAAGACCAAACTTACCCCCAAGGGCTTCCATAACTTCGTTAGCTTCGTTTTTACGGAGCAAACCGTGATCAACGAAGATTGAAACTAATTGGTCACCAATGGCGCGTTGTAACAAAACACCAACGACAGATGAGTCAACTCCACCTGAAAGACCTAGAAGGACCTTCTTGTCGCCAACCTTATCACGGATTGCTTGAAGTTGTTCTTCGATGAAGTCATCCATTGACCATGTACGATCAGCATGGACAGCGTTATCGATGAAGTTTTCAAGAATCTTCATACCGTTTTCAGTTTGGCGGACTTCAGGGTGGAATTGTACACCGTAAAAGTTATGCTCACGGTCTTCCATAGCAGCAAATGGCGTTTGCTCAGAAGTGGCCGCAACCTTAAAGCCATCAGGAATTGCTTCGATCTTGTCACCGTGTGACATCAAAACAGTTTGTTCCTCAGGTGTGTCGGCAAAGAGCAAAGTCTCAGGATCGGTTACCTTAATGGTTGTTTCACCATATTCAGCAGTGTTGTCTGCCGCGATAACTTTACCACCTGGAAGCATGTGGGCCATTAATTGCATACCATAACATACCCCTAGAATTGGTAATCCAAGATTAAAAATCTCAGGGTCGATGGTGAAGGCATCTTCAGCGTAAACTGAGTTCGGTCCACCAGAGAAAATAATCCCCTTAGGATTGATTTCTTTGATTTGTTCCGCAGTCAAAGTATGTGGCTTAAGTTCTGAATACACACCCAATTCACGAATGCGTCGTGAAATGAGTTGGTTGTATTGTGAACCAAAATCCAATACGAGAATGGTGTCGTGTTGTTGTTCGTTCGCCATGGTGGCCTCCTTTTTAATAATTGTCTTTATTATACGGGAATGACGCAAATAATCAATGTTGATTTTTGCGATAGTTCGGCGGTTTATCGCAATTTTGTTTTAAGTTTGTCTTGGTTTTAATATAATGAATGATGATAGCGAATTACTGATGAATTGAATTATGATTTTTATCACCCGTTGTCCATTAATTTGTAAAAACGAAAAGAGGAAACACAATGTTAGGTGTTGAACGGCAACAAGCCATTAAAACAGAATTAATTGCAGCTGAAACGCCCATTAGCGCGAACACATTTGCCAAAAAATTCGGCGTATCACGACAAACAATTGTGGGAGATATTGCGTTGTTGCGCGCCGCAGGTGAAGAAATTGTTTCAACGACGCAAGGGTACCGTTATCAACCAGGATATGCTTACAGCCAAATTGTAGTTGTTCAACACAATGCAGAGCAAATGGAAGCAGAATTGATGGCTTTAGTAGATGTGGGTGTCACTATTCAAGACGTCCAAGTTGAACATCCACTGTATGGTTTACTCAAAGGGGAGTTAGCGCTTGACTCACGCGAAACGGTGGAACATTTTTTGAAACAATACCACACCAGCCAAGGCGCCTTGTTATCTTCTTTGACGAGTGGGTTGCATATGCACACGCTAAAATACGATCAACCAGAACAATTAGTCCAAGCCAAGGCTAAGTTGGCAGAATTAGGGATACTCTACGAAAACTAGGTTGACAAGACACCCCTGTACTTGCTATGATTTTTCCTGTTGTTAGGGTGTCTTGACACCTAAAAATGGGAGCTATTTTAGGAGTAGGGTAATGAATAAAAGAATTGGGAAACTGCTGTCGGTGACTGGCTGTGCTTGGTTATTTGATGCAATGGATGTGGGATTGCTATCATTTATTCTAGTAGCAGTTCAAAAAGATTGGGGCTTGTCCCAAGTGCAAGTTGGGTGGATTGGTTCGGTCAATTCAATTGGATTGGCAATTGGGGCAGTCGTTTTCGGCGCTTTGGCCGATACAAAAGGGCGTAAGTTAATGTTAATGGTGACATTGCTGACATTTTCAATTGCGACTGGGTTGTCGGCGTTTGCGACCGGCTACATCATGTTTATGATCTTACGTTTCTTTGTTGGCTTAGGACTTGGTGGAGAGTTGCCAGTTGCATCAACTTTGGTAGCGGAACGCGTACCGAATAATATTCGTGGACGTGTGATTGTGTTGCTTGAAAGTTTTTGGGCGGTGGGTTGGTTAGTAGCTAGCTTACTAGCGTACTTCGTGATTCCCAAGTATGGTTGGCGAATTACGTTGATTATTGCATCGTTGACCGCCTTTTATGTCTTAGTTTTGCGCCGTCATTTGCCAGATGACGAAGATAGCGTTAAAGAAACGACGCATGCAGACAGTATTAGTATTGCACAACGTTTTAAAATGTTATTCCAAGGAGCATATCGCAAACAAACCATTATGTTGTGGATTGTTTGGTTCATGATTATGTTCTCATATTATGGCATCTTCCTTTGGCTACCAAATGTTTTGATTGGTAAAGGGTTCAGCATGGTGAATAGCTTCGGTTATGTTGTTATTATGACGCTGGCCCAATTACCAGGATACTTTACAGCAGCTTGGTTGGTCGAGAAGTGGGGGCGTAAGTCAGTTTTGGCCTTGTTCCTAACAGGAACTGCCATTAGTGCTTTTGCCTTTGGATTTGCGACAACGTTGCCAATGGTCCTAATTTCAGGAATGCTATTGTCATTCTTTAATTTGGGCGCTTGGGGTGTCTTGTATGCTTACACGCCAGAACTTTATCCTGCTTCAGTTCGTGCAACTGCAAATGGAGCAGCAGAAGGGTTCGGTCGCCTAGGAGGTATTCTCGGACCACTCGCAATTGGGGTGTTTTTGAGTCACAGTATGTCATTTGTTGGCATCTTTAGTGTCTTTAGTATCGCCATTGTGATTGCTGTGATTGCCATTCTAACCTTGGGACACGAAACGCGTGGTGTTGAACTCGAATAAAATAAAAAAGCAGATACGTCCAGTCGGTACGTACCTGCTTTTTTATTCGCCTTTAACTCGGTTGAACGAGGCCATGATTGATATCAACTTTAGTCGCTTGCTTGTATTGACTTTCTGAAATTTCACCATTATTAAACATCGAAAGTAAGACAATATCACGACGTTCTTTAACTGTTTTTGGACTTGTATACAAATTGTAGACAGATGGACTCTGGCCCAGCCCAGCGATGGTAGCTTGCTGATCTAGACTCAAAGCTTTAAGTGGTTTTTGGTAATAGAACTGTGAGATGGTTTCAGCACCATACTTGTTGTAACCTTCATAAATCTTATTCACATAAAATTCAAAAATTTGATTCTTAGAGTAGATCTTGTTGAGATGATAAGCTAAATAAAGTTCTTGGATTTTACGTTTTGGTGTGGGTTCAGCATCGTTTTTGAACGCCGTTAATTTAACTAGCTGCTGGGTGATTGATGAACCACCACGACCAACACCATGACCAAATAGTGCTTTAATGTTACTCTCAACCAATGCTTTTACACCGTCGGAATTGATACCATTGTTTGTTTCGAAGGTAGCATCTTCGGTTGAAACCACAGCTTGGCGGTAACGGTCAGGAATGTCGGCTGATTTAATATAGATTTGTTCACCTTCAGGATTAGCTTTTGCTTTTAGTTCAGCAGTTGTAATGGTGGGTGCATCATCGATGGTGATCCAAACGTAGATTCCGCCTGCAACGGCGGCTAAAACGAAAAGTAAGATGAATAATTTAAATAGTCGTTTAATAATCCGCATGGGAAACCTCTTCATATTTTATCGTTAATTTGCTTACAATTTATCATAACTTTTTTGATCGACATTTTAAAGGGAAAACCTGTGTTAGAATAGGACTTAACAAATACGTAAGAAAGTGAATTTTTTGTAGAACGAATGCCAGATTATAAGAAAAAAACGTACAACCAAAATCAACGTAATGCTAAGTCAAATCAAAAGCAAAATCAAGATGTCCAAGTGGAGGTGGGTGATAAGTTATTAATCACCATCAAACGACTTGGTATCAACGGAGAAGGAATCGGATACTATAAGCGTAAGATTACGTTTATTCCGAATGCTTTGCCTGGTGAGGTTGTCGATGTCGTTGTGACTGCTGTAAATCCAAAGTTTATTGAAGCTAGGATTCGAAAGTTTAAGCAAAAGTCACCTGATCGAATCGAACCACTAGATAATCAAGAAGTGGGCGGAACTGAGCTGGGTCACTTGCGTTATGAAAAACAGCTAGAATTTAAGCAAGATGTTATCCGACAAGCGTTGGAGAAATATCGTCCACGCGGTTATGAGGACTACGATTTGCGTCCAACGATTGGTATGGATGATCCAACTGGGTACCGTAATAAAGCGCAATTCCCAATTCGTAAGCAAGGTGATCATTTAGCTGTGGGAATGTATAAGCCAAACTCACACGAGTTAGTCGATTTACCTGAGATTTCAACACAGCATCCGGCTACTTTAAAAGTGGTACGGACAGTGCGTGATATCTTAGAAGAGCTAGAAGTACCCATCTACGATGAAAAGCAAAATTCTGGAATCGTAAAAACTTTAATTGCGCGCGTTTCTGAATCCACAGGGGATGTCCAATTAACACTCGTGACAAACTCTCCAAAGTTGCCGAAGGCGCGTCAAATTATTGAGCGTATCAATGCAGATTTACCTGAAGTTGTTTCAATTGATCAAAATATCAATAAGGGAAAGACATCATTAGTTTGGGGTGAAGAAACAAAGCATTTGTGGGGAACAGACTATATTACCGAGACAATCAATGGTAAGCAGTTTATGTTATCACCACGAGCCTTTTTGCAATTAAACCCTAAGCAAACCGAACGCCTGTATCAAGAAGCAATTAAGGCGCTTGATTTAACCCATGCAGATAAATTAATTGATGCATATTCAGGAGTTGGAACAATCGGTTTGTCATTGGCTGATCAAGCTGGAGAAGTGCGGGGAATGGATACCGTTGCTGATGCAGTTTACGATGCGAATGAAAATGCTGAAGCTAATGAGATTGAAAATGCTGATTATTTCGTTGGTGAAGCGGAAGTCTTGATTCCTGAATGGGCTGACCAGGGTTGGGTCGCTGATGCAATGGTGGTTGACCCACCACGTACTGGACTTGGTGAAGCATTACGTGACACGATTTTGGATACTGAGCCAGAGAAGTTAGTCTATATCTCATGTAATGCCTCGACTTTGGCACGTGATTTAGAAGATTTGACTGAAGTGTATGATGTTGACTATATCCAGTCAATTGATATGTTCCCCCAAACAGCACGTTGGGAAGGGATTGTTAAGTTTACGCGTCGTTAATGTTCCATGTGAAACAAAAACCGCCAACGTTATGTGTTAACGTTGGCGGTTTTTTATTGTGTTAATTTTGAAGCCAATCACTTATATCAGTTGTGATTTGAGTGACGGGTACGTTATTTTGCAGCGGGTGTATGGGCTCCTGATTGATAACGAAAATATGTTCTAATTTTTTTGCCCACAGGGTAAGTTGATTAACTGGAGCAACATTGAGTCGTGTCCCAACAATGACGACATTTTTAGCTGTCTGCATCCAAGATAACGCTTGGTCCATCCCTTTGACGTTCTCACCATAAAAAACAATGTCAGGCCGAATCATTAAGTTATCCTCTGTGTGTGGCAAATATTGATATTCTGTTTCGGACATCGAAACGGGTTGCCCATTTCGATCAATAAAATGGTCAATTGAACCGTGAATCTTTAACAGGTGATCAGCATGAATATGGGCTTGTTCCAATAAATTGTCGATATTTTGGCTGATGACTTGAATCCCTTGATGATGACTTAGGTCAGCAATCCACTGATGTCCTATGTTAGGCTGCGCAGTTTGATTCATTAAATACTTCGCAA
Organism: Weissella viridescens; assembly: GCF_014789145.1. Classification (GTDB taxonomy): domain Bacteria; phylum Bacillota; class Bacilli; order Lactobacillales; family Lactobacillaceae; genus Weissella; species Weissella viridescens. The sequence continues at coordinate 35,382 of NZ_CP061835.1, forward strand.
TGAAGTCATGTTGTTCCCAATAGTGTTGGTAGTAAGCTTCGCGACTAAGTAAAGCTGATGTATCGAAATTTGCTTGGAGACTAGCAAAATCTTGAATGCCTGAGGCAGTTGATAATCCTGCTCCAATGATAAAAACAGTAGGACTTTTGGTAATGATTTTTTCCATTTCTGAACGGTGCATTGGTGAACCTTCCCTTTCAATTATTTAAGTGTGAAATTATTCACGAATAATATTGAACTTTATTGTATTCAGCGTTAACATAGTATTTGTAATTGATAATGTTTTCACAATATCAGAAGAGAAATGAATTTATTCATGTTCACACTTTAAATTAATCATATCACTAAAAATAGGAGGATTGGAAAATGACATATCAAAAAGTAACAGTAGTTGGTGGTGGAACGCTTGGTTCACAGATTGCCTTCATGGCAGCTTTTGCTGGTAAGGATACCACAATTTGGGGTCGTTCCGAAGGGTCACTTGAACGTGCTAAGACACGGGTTGATCGTTGGGAAAATGAAGTGAAGGCTTACTATGATGCTTCAGATGCTGATATTGAATCTGCTCGTGATCATCTCAACTATACGACGTCATTAGAAGATGCCTTATCTGGAGCTGATTTAGTCATTGAAGCATTGCCTGAAAATGCCGAAACTAAGACCGATTTTTACGAGAAATTTGATAAGTTAGCCGATCCTGAAACCGTGGTAGTGACGAATTCATCAACGATGATGCCATCACAATTTGCCGAAACGACAGGTCGTCCTGAGAAGTTCTTGGGATATCACTTCGCCAATGAAATCTGGAAGAATAACACAGCTGAAATCATGTCAGGTCCAGATACTGACGCTACCCTTCCAGAAACATTGGAAGAGTTTTCTCGTGAGATTAAGATGGTTCCAATTATGGTTAAGAAAGAACAACCTGGTTATGTGTTGAATTCATTACTTGTACCATTCTTAGATGCCGGAACTGATCTTTGGGTTAGGGATGTAGCTGACCCAGAAACAGTTGATAAGACTTGGATGATTGGAACAGGTGCGCCCGTGGGACCATTCGGTATCATGGATCTGGTCGGATTAAATACGGTATATGAAATTAATAAGGGTCGCCCAGATGAGAAGAGTCAGCATGCTGCTGAGAAGATTAAGGAGCGCATGGACCAAGGGCTAATTGGGCAAGAAACGGGTCAAGGATTCTACACGTATCCAAATCCGGCTTACCTTGAGGATGACTTTTTGAGCTAATAAAGAAAAGAAAGTTGAAATAACCGTTAGTGTTGTTTCAGCTTTTTTTATGCTATTATATTGGTTGGGAGCATAGTTATCTATTTCTGTTAATATTTAATTGTATAAAAACGGGGTGTTTTTAGTATATGTCCAAAGTGAATCAGGCACAGATTTTTCAAGCAGCACGTGAAGTGTTAGATGAAAAAGGGTATGAAAAAGCGCGCTTGGCGGATGTCGCACGTAAGTTAGATATCTCGTCGGCCGCGTTGTACAAACATTTTAAAAATAAGGAAGATTTGTTTGAAGGAACCTTGGTTGATTGGTTGAATATGATTGATGAACCGCTGTTTGCTGCAAATGAACGCGCAAAGCCAGCTGATCGTGATCGAGCCCTCCATGACTGGATGTGGTTATTGTCATCACGACGACAGGAATTCTTTTTGGAGGAGCCGGAGCTTACCAAATTGTATAAAGAAGTATTAGAGCGTAATCACGAGTTACTGAATCCACGCTTAGTTGCCTTCTCTGAAGTTGTTGAGAACATTATGGCTTGGGACACTTTCCGTCATCAACGTGGTGCAACAATCATGCAAACTTTTGCCATGTTTTATCATCCATATTTTGTGAATATGTGGAAAGATCCATTGCTAAAGACGTTATTTGAGTCAACTTGGTTAGAAATTAATCCAATTCTGGCAGATGCGCAAACTGAAGGATAAGTAAAACCGGCGTCAGGAAAATTGACGCCGGTTTTTGTGTTAGAATAGGTTCGAAAGTTAGAAACATATTTTGCTGTGGTTTATGCTCGAACAAGTGTAGAAATACGATAATATAACCAGAAGTGAGGAAAATAATGACTAAACCAAAATTATTCTTAGATATGGACAATGTTCTTGTGGACACGTTACCTGTCTTAAATGCACAAGATATGCAGAAAGAAGACGTGGCTAAACCTGATCAAATTCCAGGTATTTTCAAAAACTTACCACCAGTTGCAGGTGCCATTGAAGCGGTGAATGTCTTATCCGAAGACTATGATATGTACATTTTATCAACTGCACCATGGCATAATCCAAGCGCTTGGCAGGACAAGTTGATTTGGCTGCAGAAATATTTTGGTGCGGATGATTCAAATCCTTTTTATAAGCGTGTTGTTATGGCACACGATAAGGGCCTTGTGCATGGTACGGGCGGTATTCTAGTTGATGACCGACCATATCATGGTGCGAGCGCATGGGATGATGCTAAAACTGATAGCTTTTGGATTCAATATGGTTTCGATGAAAAGCTAGTTTGGTCAAATGAATTAGTTGATTTTCTACAGGCAGTGGCACAGGCTTATGCTAACACGCATAATGTGCGTGCAGCAATCGATCAAGTGAATCAATCAGTGCATTATCAATTGCATGGTGATAAAGAGAAGTTTGAAAAAGCAAGTTGGGAGTAATGTCCCAATAAAAAAACCACTTATGAAGATTCATAAGTGGTTTTTTATTGGTAAAGTTTCACGTGAAACTTTTATTTTTGACGAAGTATGCGCATTGAATTCAAAACAGCTAGCACGGTCACACCAACGTCAGCGAAGACAGCTTCCCACATATTAGCTAGGCCAAAGGCACCTAATAATAGGAAGATAGTTTTGACAGAGAGTGCAAAAACAATATTTTGAAGCACAATTTTACGGGTATACTTGGCGATATTGATGGTCGTTGAAATACGACTAGGCTTATCATCCATAATAATCATATCTGCGGCTTCAACGGCAGCATCCGAACCAAGGGCCCCCATGGCCATTCCAACATCAGCTTTTACGAGGACGGGGGCGTCATTGATACCGTCACCAACAAAGGCAACTTTTTGAGGGTTCCCATTGTTAAATTGAAGCTCGGTAATTTGTGTTACCTTATCAGCAGGTAGTAAATTGGTAATAGCCTTATCGATACCTAATTCACTGGCAACAGTGGTTCCAACAGCATGATTATCACCAGTAAGCATGACGGTTTGCAAACCTAAGTCGTGAATTTGACTGATAGCAGCTTTAGCATCCGCTTTAGGTTCATCGGCTACAATGATGCTACCCCAGAATTTACCATCAACAGCTACGAGAATGGTTGTTCCAGTTGGGTCAAGTTCGACATGATTAATATTTAAATCCGCCATCGCTTTTTCATTACCAATGCTGACCTTATGACCGTTAACAGTAGCTTGGATACCGCGACCAGAAGTCTCGGTACTCTCAGTAACCTGATATTGGTTCAAATCACCGGTGTAGCTGTTAACAATTGATCGAGCAATAGGATGAGTTGAGTTTTGTTCAACAGCAGCGGTATACCCGAGTAAATCATTCTCATTCACATCATTAGCTGGAATTAACTTGGTCACTGAGAAGCTACCCTTAGTCAAGGTACCTGTTTTATCAAAGACCACAGTTGTCACATCGTTCAATGCTTCCAGATAGTTACTTCCCTTGATAAGGACACCATTCTTAGAAGTAGCGCCAAGACCAGCAAAGAAGGCGAGTGGCACTGAAAGGACTAATGCACAGGGACATGAAATGACAAGGAAGACTAAGGCACGTTGGACCCAAGTACTCCATTCTTGACCAAAGAAGAGAGGCGGGATGATTGCAAGTAAGACCGCTACCAAAACAATGATAGGTGTGTAGATACGTGCAAACTTTGTAATAAACTTTTCTGTTTCAGCTTTGTGTGCGTCTGAATTTTCAACCAAATCAAGAATTTTGGCAACCGTTGAATCCGTGTAAGCATTTGTTACTTCAACGGTTAATGTACCGTCGATATTAATTGATCCACTTAAGACATCATCACCAGTGGCAACACGGCGTGGCAAAGACTCACCAGTTAGAGCAGCTGTGTTCAGGCTTGATTGGCCATCAGTCACAACAGCATCCACAGGAATTTTTTCACCTGGTTTGATGAGCAAGGTGTCACCAACTTTAACTGCCTCAGGTACCACTTGCTTGAAGTTATCACCATCTTTAACATTTGCATATTCTGGTTTAATTGCGACAAGATCACTAATAGAGCGCTTTGAACGGTCAACGGCAGTTTCCTCAATCAATTCACCGATTTCAAAGAATAGCATAACGGCAATTGCTTCAGGGTATTGCCCTAAAATAAGTGCACCGATGGTGGCAATACTCATTAAGGTGTTTTCGTCGAAGAAGTCACCATGCGCGCAACTTTTAAGCGCATGCCAAAGAACATTTCCACCAGCTAATAGGTAAGCTACGAGATAAAGGGTAAGTTGTAGATATCCGCCGGAGAGCATGTATGCAATCATGCCCAGAACGACACTGGCGCCTAAGAGTAAAGCTTTTTTCTTTTGCTCCTCAGTTAAATGTAATGACGATTGAGGTTTAGTATTTTGTGTATTTTCCATAAAGGCACCTCTTTTATAATGATAGTTTTATATATGAATATTTGTTCATGTGTAAAGTTTATCATGTGTTAAAAGGCTTTGCAACACTGATTGTGCTAATCTTTTGTTAGTGTGTTAAGATAGATTTATTGATTTTAAAAGGAGAAATGTGATGCCAGAAGATGTTAATTTAATTCATGCCGCTGACCTAGATGCAGCCCATGACATTTTTAAATTGCTCAGTAATCCAACGCGTTTACAAATTCTCTACATATTAGAACAGCGCTCGTTGAATGTGAGCGAAATCGTGAATTTACTTGGGATGGAGCAGTCGGCGATATCACACCAGCTAGCGCTCCTACGTGCGGGACATTTGATTCGAACAGAACGCTCTGGAAAGTCGATCTATTATCGATTAGATGATCCACACGTTCTGGATATTATTAATGAAACCCTTGAACACGTTGGACATATTGCCAAAGGAGAACCTTGGCAGGCCGATGACGCATAGTAATATTAGCCGGGAGTCTTTCATTTTAAAACAAAAAAACTGTTAATTTGTGTTTAGCCAAGGCCGGCGAACAGCAAATTAACAGTTTTTTTCAATTTGTTTTCATTAAATTTTATAAGCGTTCAAGAAACGATTGATTCGGTCGGTCGAATGATTAAAAAATGCATCGGGTGTACCATCAAATTTAATAGCACCATCTTCCAGAAAAATCATACGGTCTGCTGCATTCTTGGCGAACTCCATATTGTGCGTCACAATAATCATTGAGGCTTGTTGTTCAGCTAAGCGCTTTAGAATCCGCAGAACTTGTGCTTCGATTTCAGGGTCAAGGGCCGATGTTGGTTCATCTAATAGAAGATAATCTGGATGCATCGCCAAGGCTCGGGCGATTGCAATACGTTGCGTTTGCCCACCAGAAAGCTGATAAGGGTAGCGGTCCGCCATTTCGTCAAGGCCAACTTGTTTAAGTAAGTCATGGGCGTTCGCTTTGGCATCAGTCTTACTTTGCTTGAGTACGTGTACAGGGGCTTCAATCATATTGCCCATAACTGTTAAGTGATCGAACATACGGGGTTGTTGGAAAACCATCCCAGTTTTACGGCGAATCCACAATAATGTTTCTTTGGTAATGGGTTGGCTGAAGTCAATTTTACGATCATCAATGGTGTACTCACCTGTTTCAGGGTGTTCTAAAAGATTAAGCGAACGCAAGAGCGTTGATTTACCAGATCCAGAAGGTCCGACAATGACGGTAGTTTCCCCAGGGTTAAAGGTCACATTGATATCATCTAAGGCTTGGTGTTCAGTATAGGTTTTATTAACATTTTCAAGTTTTAACATGTGGAACCTCACTTATTTGACGAAACGATCCGCCCAACGTTGGATGTAACGTTGTGGAATCGAAAGAATGGTAACAAAGATGGCGTAGATGGCAGCAACGAGTAAGTACATTTGTAGTGGCTCGAAAGTTGCTGCAGCCAACTGTTGTGATAGGTAGAACATTTCAACAATCGTTACGGTTGAAGCCAATGAGGTGTCTTTGATTAATGAAATGAATGAGTTAGCGAGTGTCGGAATAGAAATTCGGGCCGCTTGAGGCAAGATAATGCGTATGAACGTTTGGCTGTCTGTCATACCTAATGCCTCAGCTGCTTCGCGTTGCGTGTCTGGAATGGAAGAAATTGCTGCACGAATTGCTTCACTGGCGTAGGCTCCAGAGTTCAAAGACAAGACGGCGATGGCAGCAATCCATGCGGATGGTTGGAGCCAGGCAATCCCAAGCTTTGGCAAGCCGTAGAAGACAACGAAGAGTTGGACTAGCATGGGGGTTGAACGAAAGGCCCAAACGTAGAAGGCGAGCAATTGGTCAAGGGTGAACCAAAGGGCACGCTTAATGCCGGTGACCTGTGGCTTATATGAACGGAGCACACCAACGAAGGCGGCGAGGACTAGCGCAATCACGAAGGATATTAACGCAAGCGGAATGGTGTATTTGATTCCAGCTATGATGAGCTGTGGGGCATAAGTTTTAATGAATTCAAACATGAATAAGTCCTTTCGATGGTGCTTGAGCAAAAGAAAAAGCGCCTAAGAATCCGTATGCCGGTCTTAGCGCGCTTGTTACGTTATATCGAATTGTTCACCAAAACGACCTAACGCAAGACGCGCGTTAGGCAGATGCAAGCAGCTTGATTGTTGATGTTTGTATGCATCATCGTTTTGGATCTCCTTAGAAATTTAATAAATAAGTTGCCTTAATTATATTTAAATTACTAACGAAAAGCAAGTGTAAACCAGCACAAATTATGCGGGTGTAAAATTGTTAACTTTTTATTAGTGAGTTAAACCATTGGTATGAGTGCGTTTTTGATGAATGAAAAACAAGTTAATCAAAATTAGGGGTTTGACAGGTTAAAAAAAGGTGGTTATGATTTGGGCATAATCTAAATTTGAAGCGAGAAAAAATCATGAAAACTTTAATGAACCGATGTTGATTTTCCATTCTAATTATATATTTCGTATTAAAATAACGGCGTAATTTAGAAAAAAGGAAAAGGTATTAAATCATGAATAAAGTATTGAAAGCATCAATGGCAATTGCGGCAACTGGTCTAGTCGGATTTGGGTTGGCAACGTCGAATGTATCGGCTGATTCATACAAGTCAGAACTTAAGCACAAGGGTGAATTAACTGTTGGCCTTGAAGGAACGTATGCACCATTTTCATACAAAGATAAGCATGGTAAATTGGTTGGATATGATGTTGAAGTCGCCAAGGCAGTTGCCAAGAAGCTTGATTTAAAGCCTGTTTTTGTTCAAACAAAGTTTGATTCACTAGTTGCTGGTCTGGATTCAAATAAGTATGATGTCGTTTACAATGACATGGGACCAACTAAAGAACGTAAGCAACATTACACATTTGGTGGAACTTATCTGAATTCAAAGGCAGTTATTATCGTTAAGAAGGGTTCTGATATTAAGACTGTTAAGGACTTGAAGGGGAAGAAGGCGGCACAAACGACATCATCAAATTATGGACAAGCGGCCCAAAAAGCCAAGGCACAGATTGTGAGTGCGCCTGGTTTTGCTGAAGCACTAGACTTAGTGAGCTCAGGTAAAGCCGATGCAACATTGAATGCTGATGATGCATGGAGTGTTTACAAGAAACAACATCCTAAAACAGATTTGAAGGCAATTCCAACTGATGATCTTGATGCATCTGGCGCAGCACCAATGTTGAGTAAGAAAGATAAGAAGTTGGCAAAGAAGATTACTAAGGCCCAAAATGAGTTGAAGAAGGATGGTACTTTGACGAAACTTTCAAAGGAATACTTTGGCAAAGATTTGTCAGGTAGCAAAAACTAATTTATATAGATAAATATTAAAAAAGTCGACTTCAGTTGAAGTTGGCTTTTCTTTTGTTTATAGCTTGAGCGAGTGGATAATACGAGACTTGTCACTGGTAGGGTAAGTAGTGCATAATTTGTAACGAAATCGATTTAGAAAGAGGATATGTAAACGTGAAAAATTTATTGAAGCTTGTGGAAATCCAATCACTTGTGGCTAGTGCGTTACCCTTAATGTTGGGATATTTATATACGTTAAATGCGTATCATGATTTTAATTGGGTGAATGCCTTGGTGTTTGCGCTAATTGCATTTGCTTTGCAAATGGGCGTCAATGTTTGGAATAATTTGCAGGATTACAAAGTTGCTAGTACTGATACATGGAAAAATGGGGTCAACAACATTGTTGGGTCAGCGGGGTATACCCTCCGTCAAGTTTGGCTGGTACTGCTAAGTTTGGTGGGCTTTGCTGGCGTTCTGGGATTATGGTTAGTGACGCAAACAGGTTGGCCTTTACTTGTGATGGGGCTAATTGGGGTGTTTGTGGCTTATTGGTATGCGGGGACACCTTTGCCACTTTCACGAACGCCCTTTGGTGAACTAGCTTCAGGGTTAACGATGGGCTATTTGATTTTTCTAGCAGCTGTTTATGTTAATGTGGCACCTTTAATGACGTGGACCTTGATTTGGCATGCGATGGTTGCATCAGCAATTGCGTGGTTTGCGATTGCTGACATTATGTTAGCGAATAATATTGGCGACTATGAAGAAGACATGGCTGAAGGGCGACGTACGTTGGTAGCGGTTTTAGGTAAGCCCACTGCCTTGAAACTCTTTGGTGGTATCTACGTGGCCGGATATGTGGTGTTGGTTCTTGCAGTTATTTTACGCATCTTACCTTGGCCTAGTGTCCTAGCATTGCTTTCTGCACCAATCGTCTTTAAAAATGTGAAGGCTTTTCAATCCGATCCCCAAAAGAAAAATTTCATCTTGGCAATCAAAAATGTCGTTGTGATCTCAGTGACTTTAGCGATTGGTTTGATTATCGCCTTGTTTATATAGTAAAATAAAATGTCTTAGTGCTAATATAGGCGCGAGGCATTTTTTTTATGAAAAAAACATATCAAGGAGTAGGCTATGGAACGTCTAAAGCAATCTAAGTTGCTATATTGGACATTAGAAGCACTCGCAGTGGTTGTCTTAATCTGGGTTCTTTCACAATTAAGCTTTGTGTTGAAGCCAATTGGTCAATTTATTGGTGCTGTCTTTGTCCCACTAATTGTTTCTGGATTCTTATATTATTTAATGAATCCAGTTGTGAAATTTGTTAGTAAAATCAAAATTGGGAAGCGTCACTTAGGTCGTGGTTTAAGTGTTGCTATTGTTATGATTTTATTCTTAGCTATTATTGTACTGGCTATCTTTACTTTTGTTCCTAACTTAGTGGAACAATTAACAAAGGTTGTCGCAAGCGCCCCTAAGAGTATTTCAGGGATGCAAGAATGGTTAAAAGGGCTTAGCAACAACGAATTGGTCCAACGGATCAGTAAGGAACTTGACCTAAGTAACCTGCAAAAGCATGTGCAAAAGTATGCCGAAGGCTTTTTGGTTGGAACTGCAAACGGACTTGGAGCAGTTGTTGGTACTTTGACTGGTGTCATCGTGACAGCAATTACGGTTCCGGTTATGACTATCTACATGTTATTAGATGGCGATAAGTTGGTACCATTCCTACAAAAGCTGTTTGTTCCAAAGAACAAGGAAAAGGTTGCTGATATCTTGCATCGTCTGGATGAAACAATCTCTAACTATATTACCGGTCAAGCCATTGAAATGATTTTCGTTGGTGTCTTTACGACCGTTGGTTACTTTATGATTGGTCAAGAATATGCGCTCTTACTAGGAGTTGTAGCTGGATTAACAAATATGATTCCATATGTGGGACCATATATCGGTTATATTCCAGCTGTGATTGTAGCTCTAATGCAAGGTGGCTTCAAACAAGCTGCGTTGGTAACGATTGTCGTGTTGGTTGTGCAACAGATTGATAGTAACTTGATCTACCCACGTATTATCGGAAATACATTAAATATTCACCCATTAACAATTATTGTGTTGTTGTTAGCAGCGGGAAATATTGCTGGAATTCCGGGAATGATTTTGGCTGTGCCAGCCTACGCTATCGTGCGGACAATTGTGATTTACGCCTGGCAGTTGTGGCAGTTACGTAATACATCAACAACAACTGATGTTACAAATACTTCTCAAAACAACTAAATCTTGAAAAAAGAGTAGCAGTGGCTACTCTTTTTTTGTTAGGACATTGTTAAAAAAGTATCAAAGTTGCATAATCGGTGCGGGAAAATATTGCAAATTTTGGTGAGTAATTTATAATAAATAACTAACTGGCGTGCAATGTGCACGAACCAAAAATTGAATAGCGAAAGTGAGGCACAATTTATGTCAACACAAAACGAAAGTGGCCCGCAAGAGTTTGAGCGTGGGTTATCTGGACGTCATGTTGAAATGATTGCCTTAGGTGGAACGATTGGAACTGGATTATTCCTGGGTGCAGGAAAATCAATCAGTGCCGCGGGACCATCTATTTTATTGATTTACATCATTACTGGAATCTTTATGTTCTGGATGATGCGTGCATTAGGTGAACTTTTACTTACTGACACGAATGAACCGACATTCGTTGGGTTTATTGAAAAGTATCTTGGATTACGAACTGGCTTTGTGATCGGGTGGACCTATTGGCTAGGATGGATTACGATTGCCATGGCCGAATTAACGGCGGTGGGTACGTATATGAAGTACTGGTTCCCGAATATTCCGGTCTGGATTTGGGCCTTGGTATTCTTGGTTGCCCTGTACTTGATTAACATCATTGCTGTGGGAGCCTTTGGAGAAACCGAATTTTGGTTCTCAATGATCAAAATCATCGCCATTTTGGCAATGATTGCCGCCGGTGTCATCATGGTTTTGACACATACGCGTACGTCTGCTGGTGTGGCAAGTTTGTCTAACCTTTGGAAGTATGGCTTCGTAGCACATCATGGACATCAATTGTTAGCAGCGTTCCAAATGGTTTTCTTTGCCTTCCTTGGAATTGAATTCGTTGGAATTACCGCTGCTGAAGCTAAGAATCCTGAAAAAGTGATTCCAAAAGCAATCAATTCAATTATTGTGCGAATCTTGATTTTCTACGTAGGTGCTTTGATTGCGATTATGAGTATCCAACCTTGGACACACTATTCAGCAAACCAGTCACCTTTCGTGCAAGTGTTCTCAGGAATCGGTATTACTGCCGCCGCTGGAATTATTAATTTCGTGGTTTTGACAGCTGCTGCTTCATCTTTGAACAGTTCATTGTTTACAACAGGACGGATGCTATATTCACTAACACCTGCAACGTCACGTTTCCACACATTGAACCATCACAAGTTGCCATTCAATGCCATCTCAATTTCAGCGCTTTTGATTGGATTTGCGGCAGTTATTAACTACATTTCACCTGATGGGGCCTTTGAGATTATCACGTCAATTGCTTCAGCTGCATTCGTGGTCATTTATGCCGTGCTTGTGTTGGCCCACTTGGCTTACCGCAAGAGCGCTGACTATAACAAGTTTGAACATAAGTTTACGATGCCTGGGGCACCGTACACTGACTACGCAACTATTGCTTTCTTGGTTGGTATCTATATCATCTTGTTGACGACAGCCGATACACAATTAACAGCCATTCTTGCTTTGGTTTGGTTTGCTGTAATGATTCTATTGAGTTTCCGAATCAAAAAAGACAAAAATAAGTAAGATTTAAAGACTAACGTAAAGCGTTAGTCTTTTTTTTATCTAAATGTGAAACGGAAGTGGTAAAATGGCTAGTGACAGAAAAAGGAAAGTAAGGGGAAATCATGGCTGAACGATTTATTGATCGCGATTATCAAAGGACCTATGCCGAAGTCGCCGACATTAAACGCAAATGGTTGGATGTACCATATATGGATGGTGCAAGGCATACATTGGATATTTATTTACCCAACGAAGAACGTGAGACATACCCAGTAATTATCGATATTTTCGGTGGGGGACTTTGCTTTGGTGATAAAAGTTCGCATAAATTAGAACCTGCATTACGTTTACTCCGTAATAATGGATATGCGGTGGTCAGCATGGATTATTCGCTCTTAGCTGACGCCCCTTTCCCAACTCAAATTTATGAAGTAAAAGCGGTTATTCGTTATGTCCGGGCTCATGCGACAAATTATCAACTGAACCCAGACGCAATTGCTTTAATGGGTGAATCTTCCGGTGCACAATTGGCCGTTACGACTGCCGCTACCCATGCGGTAGGTGCAATGGAGCGAGATGATTTTGGAGAAGACCCAGATGTTTCTGAAGACGTCCAAGCTGTGATTGCCATGTACGGACCATATGATTTTGATAAATTTGTGGAACAATTTGCTGAGGCTGGGATTACTTCAAAATATCCTGAAACAGGTACTGCAGAATCATTCCAAGGACAATTGTTTGGGAAACAAGCGCCTAAAGATGTACCGGAATTAGTGAAGAAGGCTAATCCGGTAACGTATTTCTCAGCAAAAATGCCGCCAATTTTGGCAATGGTTGGTCGTGCTGACCCCGTTGTACCATATCAACAAACAGTGAATATGATGGAAGCGGCTCGAAAGGCAATTGGTAAAGATAAGACACTTTATTATATTGTTGAAGATGGCGTGCATGGACCAGATGATTATATTGGAGCAACATTGACGCAAGTTAAAGCCGATTTTCTTGAAAAATGGCTAAAGGAGCAACATGTATAACTCAATTCGTGGTAGTTTTTTTAGAGCAACACCGGCACAGTTATTTTATTCGTTAATTACGGATGCGCTACTGTATTTCTTTTTTACAGCCTTATTAGGTCCAATGGGACCAGGTTCAACATTGATTTACCTTATTTTCTTGCCAGGCTTTGATTTTCTCTGCCTGATTATTAGCTTTTATCACTACGTTACTGATCATTTCAAAAAAACACACAAAAAATAAAATGTTTCATGTGAAACACAGGAGTTACGAATGAAAAAATGGGTTGATAAGCTCACAAACAAAGCTGAACAGTGGCATATTCCACAACTATTAACATTTTGGAAGCGTGGTAACGCAGCAATGGTTGGACCAACAATTGCATATTATACAATTGTTGCGCTAGTGCCATTAATTATGACGATTGGATCAATCGTGAGTTTACTGGGTGTTAATAAGGCTCAAATTCATGACACTTTAAAAGTACAAATGCCCGCAGGTGTTGCTGACATTGTTATACCAATCGTTGATTCCGTGCTACGAGGTGGCTTTGGAACGCTGTCAATTTCCATTTTAGTGGCGATTTGGAGTGCAAGTAGTATTCTGTCGACGATTCGTAAAGCCTTTAACGAAATTTACGGGTCGGATGTTGTTGAAAATGGACTTCTAACACGTATTGTTAGCTTTCTCTGGATGTTGGTGCTATTGACCGCAGCTGTTGCTGTAATGATTGCTAATTCAGTCTTGCCCGCAATTGTGAAGGCTTTACCCTCAGCTCCCGGTATCTCGTTACTCAAGGATTTTGCTAGTCAAAGTTGGATTTATGCTTTCGTGGCGCTAATGGTACTCTTTTCATTGTTCAATTACCTCATTCCGGCAGAAAAAATGCAATGGAAGCCTGTTATACTAGGCTCATTTATCGAAATTGTATTATTATTGTTGTTGAACTCAGGATTCGGAATTTACAGTAAGTACGCATTGAAAAATGCGAGTTTCTACCAATCCTTAGGGTCATTGTTAGTCTTGCTGATTTATTTGAACTTAGTAGCGATGGTCATGGTCGTCGCACAAATTTTGATTGCTTGGTTTATGACTTTCTTGGACAAACCGGAAAAAAAGAAAATACTTGAAAGCAAATAAAAAAGCAACGATACAAGAATTGTATCGTTGCTTTTTTGTTAATCATTTTGATGTTGTTCAGCCAATTCGGCTTGTTTAGCAGCCCATTGTTGATCAAATTCATCGAGAATGTTGCGTACTTCATCGGTCGTCTTCGTTTCCATAAGCGCAACTCGTAAATCTGAGGCGTATGAGAAACCGCGAACATAAATTTTGAAGAAACGCTTGAGCTTTTGGAAATTTGTTGGGCCAAATTCAGCTTCGAATTCGTCATGCAAATCCAATTGATAACGCAATAGGTCTAATGAATCATCAAGTGTATGTTCAGTAGCGGTATCTTCAAAAGCGAATGGACTTTCAAAAATGCCACGACCAATCATAATGCCATCAAGACCAGGGTGTTCCTTGGCGATTTCTAAACCTTGGGCACGGTCTTTGATGTCACCATTAATTTGAATTAATGTATCTGGTGCGATTTCATCACGCATTTGCAAAATCTCATCAATTAATTCAAAGTGGGCTGGCACTTTTGACATCTCTTTACGTGTACGAAGATGGATGGTTAATACTTGAATGTCCTGGCGGAGTAAGAATGGAATCCATTCGCGGAAGGTGTCAAGTTTATTAAATCCAAGACGTGTCTTAACCGAAATGGGTAGTCCACCAGTTTTAGACGCAGCAATAAGTTCAGCAGCTTTATCGGGTTCTTTAATTAAACCAGAACCGGCACCGTTTTTAATGACCGTTGAATCAGGGCAACCCATGTTAATGTCGACGGCTTCAAAGCCACGATTTTTAACATCGGCGACACCAAGTTCAAAGTCAATTGGTCGATCACCCCAAAGTTGTGCAACTGGAATTTGCTCACTTGGGTCGAAAGACAAACGACCTTGCACCGTAAATTTCGCTTTGGGATGTGAAATGCTACGGGCATTGGTGAATTCTGTATAAAAAGCATCAGGTGCGGCAGCTTTAGCAACAACACGACGGAAGACTGTATCAGTAACAGCTTCCATAGGGGCTAAAGTGAAAAAGGGTAACTTTTCCAAACCATCAACCTGGGGATGCTGTTGGGCAACATCCACAACGTTCTGCCAAAAGGCAGATTTTGGTTGTACCATAATATAGTCCTTTCAGGTATTTATATTTGTAAAATTTGCGGCTCGATCTTCCGCATCCGAACTGGGACATCTACTAATATAACTTACTGAATAGCGATGTCAATGGTCGAATCGGCGCCTGAGTCACGTTTATGAATGATAAATGTGAGGACTGGTAGGTGGTGTTTCAAAACAAAGGTGAAAAGAATATAATTGAATGTGAAAATGAATCGGAAAGAAGTGAAAACATGCAAAAAGGCTGGGTGCTTATTTATCTTATAATCGGATTGATATTACTAAACTATGCTAATAAAAGTAAGTCCAGTCAGGGAAACCGGGTGATGTTTGGTGTCATGGGAATGCTGTTTGTCTTTTTTGCGCTAATTTCATATACCGGATAAGCACTTTAAAAGCGTAAGAAAATGAAACGAACATATTAACGAAAATTTAACTTACGAAAAAAATTTAAATTTGCTAACTTAGAGAAGTTGGTTAAATTAAATATTTTCGGAGGGTAAAATGCCAAATAATAAACATGAAAGTCTTATTTTTACAATTATGATGTGCTTCGTCATGGTTTTGGGGATGAGTCTATATAATGCCTACTTAATTCAGGGGCAAGTGTCAGCAGCCATGCTGAGCCAAGCCTGGTTGGGATTCCCATTTGCCTATATTGTCGCAATGGTCCTGGATGTGCTCGTTGTGTCCAAGAATGCTAAGACAGTTGCTTTTAAATATATTATTAAGCCGGAACAGTCACAAGCAGTTAAAGGAATCACCATCTCAATCTGTATGGTGATTCCAATGGTGATTTGTATGTCAGGTTATGGTGCTGTCATAGGTGCGCTTCATACCGGTGTCTGGCAGGATCTGGTGGGACAGTGGATAAACAATATCGGGAAGAATGTACTTGTCGCATTGCCCTTACAATTGTTAATTGCTGGGCCGCTTGTACGTAAGACTTTTAGACGTGTCTTTCCAGTTGGGGTCATCCAAGGCTAAATGAGATTTAGATGAGGATATTGACATATAATTATAAAATGCGTTAAACTTGTAAACATAAACTTTTAGGAGGTAGGATCAATGCAATATTCAATGGTAACAGTTGAATCATTTAAGGGCTTTACGTTTTTTGGGTAACTATCCGAAATTTATGTAAAGTCTGTTTACGTGAACTTTCGGATGTTGAATCCGGAAATGTTTACGTGCATTGAACTACTTTAAACAAGTAAGCCAACGTGAGTAAGTGTGCCGGATTCTAACGATTAATCCGTCGCACTTTTTTTATGATTATTTTAGGAGAATTTATATGGGTTTATTGAATCGGGTATTTAAAAAAGAATCGATTGCAAATTACATGCAGTCAGATGAACACCTTACGAAAACATTGAGTGCAAAAGACTTGCTTGGTTTAGGCGTTGGGGCAGTTATTGGTACAGGAATCTTTATTCTGCCTGGAACGGTTGCTGCTACAACAGCTGGTCCCGCGGTGGTCATTAGTTTTATTATTGCCGCTTTGATTTCAGGATTAGTCGCAATGGCCTATTCTGAAATGGCTTCAGCTTTACCTGTGGCGGGATCCGCTTATTCATATGGAAACATCATTTTTGGTGAAATTATCGGTTGGATTCTTGGCTGGGCTTTAATCTTGGAATATTTCTTAGCAGTTGCCGCAGTGGCAACCAGTTGGTCGGCATACTTTGCTAATTTGGTAGCCCCAATTTTCAAAATGCCAAAGGCGATTTCGGGACCTTTTAATCCAGCTGGGGGAACGTATATTAATTTGATTGCCGTTGTGGTTCTCCTTGTTTTGGGGATTTTGCTGTATGGGGGCATGAAAGAATCAAAGCGTCTCCAAAATGGGATGGTCTTATTGAAAATTGCCATTATTCTATTGTTCATTGGTGTCGGTATTTTCTATATTAAATCTGGTAACTATCATCCCTTTGTACCAGCACGTTCAAATGGTGCCTTTGGCATTCATGGTATTTTGACTGGAGCTTCAATGGTATTCTTCGCCTTCCTTGGTTTTGATGCTTTGTCATCATCTGCCGCAGAAGTGAAGAACCCCAAGCGTAATATTCCAATTGGTATTTTTGGGACTTTGATTATCGCGGCTATCTTATACGCGTTAGTTGCTTTCGTTCTAACAGGGATGGTCAACTACAAGCAATTGAATGTTGCTGATCCTGTTGCCTTTGCTTTGCAAATGGTTGGAAAGAACGGTGTTGCCTTTGTGGTGACCATTGGTGCCTTGGTAGGTATGTTCACAATGATGTATACCATGTTATATGCGTCATCACGTTTGGTCTATGCGATTGGTCGTGATGGGTTGTTACCTGGTCATTTAGGTAAGTTGAACAAGAAGGGAGAACCAAGCCGTGCTTTGTTGATTGCCACAATTGTGGTAATGATTTTTGGTGGTTTGGTTCCATTAGATCGGTTGGTTGCCCTAGTGAATATTGGAACCTTATTGGCATTCATTGTTGTGTCACTAGGTATCATCCCACTACGTAAGCGTAAGGATTTGAATCATACTGGCTACAAAATGCCATTCTATCCGGTACTACCACTTATCTCAGCTGGTTTCTCATTCTTCTTAATGACGCAACTACAAGTAGATACATTGGTTGCCGCCGCTGTTTGGTTTGCTATTGGGATTGTGATTTATTTAGCCTACGGCGTTAAACATTCAAAATTAAATAAGCAATAATAAAAAGCACATGCAGCGATTGCATGTGCTTTTCTTATGCGTTAAAAATGGTTTCAGCGATGATTTCTGCATCACGGAGATTACGATCACCAACATTAGGACGTGGGGCAAAGGTCGTAAACCAGTGCCACTTTTCCGTTGGAAGTCCCCAAACATAGAGGTGCTGTTGTTGTCGTCCATTCGCATCAATGACTTGCTGTGTTTTACGGTTTGTATGCACAGCATCAATCTCAAAGATACTATCGTCAGACCGCTTAAGTGCTACGGAGCTCACGATTCCCTTCGCAGCTAGTTCACTCAAGAGTGGGTCGGCAGTATGTTTAACTGTTGTTGCTGGTAAGCGCGCTTCAATTAATTGTGTGGCTGTCCAAGTATGTCCCTGTTCATCAGTTGCCTGATACCCATCCGTGGTGATGGTAACTTTAAACTTTGGTGCCGCCACAGTGATAATGCCTGCAGCCAGTAACGTATGCAGTTGTTCCATTCGTAAGAGTGGTGGGCCGACATTGAGCAGACGGTTAATTGGGTTGAATTCCTTCAAAAATACTTCATATTCATCGACCGTTAATGCATCTGCTTCCAGATACTGACGTAGTTGGCCACGTAAATCTTTCAATAATTCAAACGCACCGGCAAGCGGTGCTAAATCGTTACCCTTGCGCGCATCAATGATGTCGTTTTCAAGATATTGTTGCATAAACGCCTGATAATCCGTGGGAATCTCCGCCAATGGATTTAATATCCGTGACCAATTAATTTGTAGATTGGCGGGGATGCCGTACGCGTTAGCCGTGGCTGAAAGATCATCGCTACGACGTAACGCAGATAGAAAATCAGCCCGATTAAATGGCCAGTTGGCGGCCATATCACTCATTAAATTGAAATAATACTTGTAGGTCATTTCATTTTGGAATAATTGATAGAAGTCGGCATAACTAATGTGCCCATTAACCATATGGCGTTCAATATTAGTGCGTGTGAAGAAGATGGCATCATAGTCTTCGGCATGTGGCTTTTGATTATAGGCTTTGGCGTGTGGAATGGTTCCAGTGCGTGAGCCCGCGATGATATGTGGCTCACGACCTGAAGGATGATAGACGAGTTGGTTGTCTGGTAACCGTTCAAATTTCCCGCCGCGTCCTAAGGTGAAATCAGCCATGTAATCAAAAAAGCTTAAGCCAAGGCCACGAATGAGTACATCGTCGGCAGGACGAATGGTATCCAACGGTGCAGCGCTGGGTTGCATGGGTGCGATATACTGCCAGTTGGCATTTTTGTCCGCCGCAACTTGAAATGAATGTTCTTCATCAGTTAGTTTCGTGGCGGTATACCCTGGTGTGTAGATAACATCATCAGCAGTGAGCTGTTGCCCGTCCGCAAGATTAATTTCATAATGCCCATCAGTTATAGCACGGACTTGGGTAGCTTTTGATTGTTTGAAAATTAATTGCGTATTTGAGTCCGTGTTTTGTTGTAACTGATCAAAATACCACGATGCATATAAGCCAAAGATGGCGCGCGAGGAAAAATGATTTGGATTCAAGACTGCAATTTCATCACGAAAAGCTGCCTCATTTTTGAAGGTATGAGTATCCAGATAAGTAGCAGCTTGATGATGCACCCATTCATAGAGATTAGGGCCAGTTAGCCCCGGTTGCTGTTTAGGGATGCTATTATCGGTAAATAATGTCAGCTGTTGGCTAATTGTATTGGCAATGAATTTTGGATTTTGATCAGGGTTCCAAACCACACCACCAACTGGAAAAGAATCCAATAGGGTAATCGTGTGCGCTTGTGTTGAAGCGTTGGCGAAAGCCACTAAGCGTTCGGCAAGGACCAAATTACGTGGTCCAGCACCAATCAATACAATATTCATAAGAGTAAGTTATTCCTCCTCTTGTTGAGAAGCTAAGAATTCCTCTAGGTTTTCAGGACGGAAAATGCCAATGTCTTTGACATAAATGTCACCGGCACGTTTGATACCTTCATTCTTAAGGAGACCTGTTTTAGGGTAAGCAAACGTTACGGTTGAATTGGCGCGAATGGCTGAGCCAAGAATTTCACCGGTTGTGGCGTTTAACCCAGAAGGGACATCCACTGAAACAACTGGGATATTCGCAGCGTTAACCCGCTTGATAATATCGCCGAGTTTAACGGGAACTGGCTTTGATAAACCAATCCCAAATAAGGCATCTACAATGACAGAATAATGCTTAAAATCATGGATCCGATGCAAAGGTTCAATCCCATAGTTACGAGCAATTTTTAATTGTGTGGCGGTATTAGGCGTAGCACGCTTTTCATCACCTAAAATAAGTAAGTCAACATTGACGCCTTTTTGACGTAAGAGCCGGGCGATGACGATGCCGTCACCACCATTATTACTTAGACCAGCAATGATAAGAACTTTTGATAAGTCGTACTTTCCAGAAGCTAAGACTTCAATCACTGATTGAGCCGTGCGTTCCATTAAAACGAGGGATGGCATTCCGATTTGATCAACGGTGTAGCGATCCAGTAGTTGCATTTCTTGTGCGGTTACAGCTTCAACCATGAATTGTAACCTCCTTAATTATTGTTTTTTGATGTGCATGAGGCACTTAGCACCATTATAAACGGAATTACGACTCCCTACAAATTCAATTCGCATTAACCTTTATAAACTAATTGAGCATGTTACAATATTCATTAAAGATGTTTAATTTAGGAGGATGATGACATGGCAGAACCAAAAATTCCGCAAGATATGCAAGAAGTCAAAGATCAAGTGATTTTAATGAATGCTCGTGGCTTCGAAGTTTCTGAAGATGATGTGATTCGTGAAGCATTAAAAGCTGGTTTTCAAGCGATTGTGAATGATCGTATGGATGGAAACTATGACACGGTCCGTTGGGATGATGAATTTAAAGGGTTACAAATCGTTGGCATTGATGACTCACTTGAGGGTGAGATTCAACCAGCTGATGACGAGCCTAGCTTTATCGAACAATTTAAAGAAGATGCCAACAAGGTCTGGTTTAAATTAGACAATGCTGCAGCTTCAATTATTGGACGCTAAAATTAATAAGAAATACTTTAGTTAAACGCTTTAAGTTTAATTAAATGGGCTTGGTGTTATATATTAGAAGAGAATAAATTTAGAAATTTACTGGAGGATTTATCGTGGAAAAAGCACGTCTATACTTGGCCGAATTTATCGGTACATTAATGCTAGTTGCTGTTGGAACTGGTGTGGTCGTATTCGTTGGGGTACAAACTGGTGCATTACCAGTTGCCGTTGCCTTTGGTTTAGCTGCAATCATGGCAGTTTACACCTTTGGAAATGTCTCAGGAGCGCACTTGAACCCAGCGGTTTCATTAGCTATGGCCATTAACAAGCGTCTCTCATGGATTAATTTCTTGGGTTACGTGGTTGCACAAATTCTTGGTGGTATTGCTGGTTCAGCAGTTGTCTTTGGATTCATGAAGGCCTTTGGTGCCAAGCATGCAGCCATCCAACAAATTGGATTTGGACAAACAGTTTATCAAACACCAGTTTCATTCATGGGTGCAACCATGATTGAAATGTTCTTAACATTTGTCTTTGTTTTGGTAATCATGATGGTAAGTTCAAAGAAGCATGGTGCAGGCAAGCTTGCACCACTAGTAATCGGATTTGCTTTGACAGCCTTGGTTCTACTAGGTATTTCAGCGACCGGTGCTTCATTGAACCCTGCTCGTTCATTTGGACCAGCTTTGTTCGCAATGTTCTTTGGATCAGCTACTGCCATGTCACAAATTGGTGTGTACTTGATCGGACCTTTGGTCGGAGGAGCTTTAGCTGCCGTAGTTGCTAAGTTCTTCGGTTCAGAAGAAGCCTAAATAATAAAAAGCTCCCAAATTTAATTTGGGAGCTTTTTTTAAATCGGTTTGCCATGCTTTTGGACTTTTGGGTTAGGTTTCAGGTATAATTAGAAAAAGGTTAACCAAAACCAATGTAAATAGAATTACACAATGAGCTGCTCATCAGTTCAATAGGGGGAAAACATGTCAAACTTAGTAAAGTGGTTACTTGGAATTGGCGCTGTTGCTGTTATCGGCGGCGGTGGTTATGCCATTGTAGAATCACAAAATCATGCTGATAAGAAAACAGAATCATCTGTTTCTAGCCACAAGAAGGCTAGCTCACATAAGCGTGCTTCTGAAAAATCAAGTTCAAAAACGAGTTCAAGTGCTTCTGAAGTTAGCTCTTCTGAAGCACCAGCTAGTTCAAGTGAGCAACCTGCCTCAAGTGAACAAGCTGTTTCAACTGAAACGAGTGAAGCTGCTGCTACAACTCAAGCAGATCAAAGTGTTGTCGGGAATCCACAAGGGGAAGTGCAAGCGGACCCTAATACTTACGTGACGACACCTGGTGCTGCAACGTCAGCTGTAGCGGCTCACATGAGTCAAGTGCAAGGTCGCGATCCAAATCGCTTCACATTGAGTGCCCACCCATCTGACGGCGGTGTAGGTTACACGGTTAACGTTTCAAGCAGCCAAATTGCTGGTACGTTGGCCGTTTACCAAGTTTCAGCCAATGGAGTGGTAACACAAGTTCAATAAGTAAAATAAAAAACGTCTAACACAGTGTTTATTGTGCTAGACGTTTTTTTATTTATAGTCGTGGGCAATTCGTGCTTCCGCTGCTGCGACAATCGCGGCAACAAGGTCATCAATAAATGTATTTACGCGACCGCCATTTTTCTGAGCATCGTTTAACTCACCAATAATACCGGGCTTGGTACGATCAAGGAAGCCAAAGTTGGTCCATGAAATAGTACCGTAGAGCCCCAAAATAGACATAACTAATTGTTCGTCAACGCCATAAGTACTTGAATCTTCTTGCACGCGTGTTTGCAATGGCTCGGGCAGTTTTCCAGCTTGTGCTAAATCATCTAAGGCGAGCCCAGTTAAGATGGCGTCTTGTGATTCAGTCTTATGAAGAACATGTTCAATGGACGTTAGGGCCGTTTCATAGGGTAGGTCAGGAATATGATCCTTTTGTCCTTCAATCACCATAGGGGCGAGTGCGTCTAATGTCACACCTCGTTCTGCTAAGGCGTCGACAACTTCTTGATAATAATCAGGGGTAATATCTTGCATTTATTTGGCTCCTTACTTTAAAATTCGAGAATAAGCTTACCGACAGGGCTTTCCGCACGCATGAGCGCGTGGTCTGCTTGAAGGTTTGCTTGATTGAATGGTTTTGTATCAGCAATCTTAATGGTAATACGGTCGGCAGCAATATCGGCCAAGAGTTCGCTTAGTAATGCACCTTTACCGGCTAAGTAGCCTGCCTTGGCATCAATGCTAAAACGCTGACTTAATTCCTCTAGCTGGGGGTCAGAAGATAAGTTGACCAAACGCCCACCTGTTTTAAGCACTTGCGCCGATTTTACCGTTGTGGCTCCACCAACTGTATCAAGCACAGCATCAAAATTACTTAAGTCGTTTTCATAGTCGGTGTGATAATCAATTGGATGCACATCCCCCAAACTCTGGAGATAATCAAAATGTGCAGCACTACTGGTAGCGTAAACCTCTGCCCCACGATTGAGGGCTGCTTGAATGGCCACACTACCAACGCTTCCAGAACCACCTTGGATGAGTACCTTTTCACCGGCTTGTACGTTTAAGTCCACAAGGATCATCTGATAACCAGTTGCTGCACCTAAAACGGATGCCACCGCGGTGGCATCACTGATTGTATCCGGAACTTTAGCTAAGGCGGATTGGCTGACGGGCACATACTCAGCGTAAGTCTGATGGTGACGATTGGCAGCCACGCGCTCACCAACCTTAAAGTCGGTGACGTCGGCACCGACGGCAACAACTTCACCAACAACACTTGAACCCGGAATTAAGGGTAATTTATCACCTTCACCCATGAGACCCATCACGAACTTAACATCATAAGGGTCGATTGCGACGGCATGGTTTTCAATTAAGACTTGCTTCGCAGAAGGGGTGGGTCGGTCAACAGTAGCTTCTTTGAGCGCATCAACACCACCAAATTGATTTAATTTAATTGCTAACATAAAATACCTCCAGGTAATGACTTACTTTCATTGTAAAGCGTGGCGCCACTGAATGCGAATTTTTACAAGGTATTTTCATATTAAAAAAAAGAAAAACCTTAAATGGCAAACAAAGAAGAATTTAAGTTTGTTTTCAGAAAAACAAATCTTAGGGCTTGCCAGTGGTAATTTAAAATGATAGAATTCTAATTATTCTAAAACAAGCCAGAAGGGAGAGCCAAGATTATGCAAAGCAATTATTCAAATTCAAATCAAGTGTTGGTTCTCACCTCAATTAGTCTCGTGACTGGTTGGGGTTTTTCTGCTTGATATAGATCAACATGACAGAATTCCCCCAAACCAATTGACCCCGTGCCGATAACTTACGCGTTATCGCAGTAGGCCAGTTGGTTTTTTCGTACAAAGGAGCTCAGATATATGGAAAAAACGGCTGGATTGAAACGGTCGGTCGGTGTAACGTCAGGGATTTCGTTGGTTGTTGGAACTGTGATTGGTTCTGGAATTTTCTTTAAGCAGGCACAAGTCATCGCAACGGCTGGTGGAAGTACACCAGCTTTGTTAGCTTGGATTTTCGGTGGATTGATTACACTAGCAGCTGGCCTGACCATTTCAGAAATTGGGGCGCGGATTCCATTGACTGGTGGCCTGTACATTTACATGGAAAAGATTTATGGAAAAGTTTGGGGATTTTTAACCGGTTGGGCGCAAACGGTGCTGTACGCACCAGCGATTGTTGCCTCATTATCGGCTTACTTTGCCATCTTGTTTAATAATTTTTTCGGCCTGTCACAACAATGGCAGCTACTCGTCGCTATTTTAACCATTTTATTTATTACAGGTATTAATTTACTAGATAATCGTGTTCCGGCGGCTTTTGCTGTCATCACAACGTCGATTAAATTATTACCAATTATTGCTGTAATTGCATATGGTTTGTTTTTTGGTAAAGTGGATGCATTAAATCAGTCAGTTGCCACCGTTACGGCAACACCATCTGGCGGATTTGGAATGGCCGTCTTAGCAACGTTGTTTGCCTATGATGGCTGGGCGACTTTGACCAACATGGGTGGCGAGTTAAAGAATCCACAAAAGAACCTGCCACGCGCAATTGTGATTGGTATTTTAATTGTAGTCGTGGCTTATGCGGGTATCTCATATGGGATGATGCGTGCCATGCCAGCAAACGAAATTGTTCGATTGGGTGACAATGCAACTTTTGGCGTTGTGACGCAAGCCTTTGGTAAATTAGGTGGTCGTCTATTAACAATCATTATTCTGATTTCAATTTTGGGAACGATTAATGGGAAGTTAATGGCACTACCACGGATGACATTTGCGATGGCGGAAGACGGCGTATTACCAAAATGGTTAGCCAAAGTGAATCGCTTTAATGAACCGATTGGTTCGATTGTCTTTCTAACGGTGACGGCCAGCTTGTTGCAATTCACAGCATCAGCGGATTGGTTATCAAATATTGCAGTGTTTATTATTTGGATCTTCTATACGGCGACATTCGTTGGATTATTCATTTTACGTCACCGTGACAAGCAAGCCGCGCAAGTCGCGGAACCACTCCAAGAACTCGAATCAATTTTTTCAGTGCCAGGTTATCCATGGGTACCACTGATTGCGATTTTAGGGGCATTATTTGTCCTGATTAGTACATTAATTAATGATTTTGGATCATCCATCATTGCGATTGGATTAGTATTTATTGGCTTACCAGTGTATTGGTATTATAGCCGTAAAAAGGGAGAAGCTTATGACTAAATCAAATGTTTTAGCAAATATGGGGCGAAAAGAAAATCCCCAGAATTACGCGGATAAGGACGGTCATCTAAAGCCTGTTTTGGGACTTAAAGACATGGTGGCCATGGGAATTGGAACAGTTGTTGGAGCCGGAATCTTTACGATGCCGGGAATCGTTGCAGCTGATTATGCTGGACCCGCTGTTGTCATTTCATTTATTGTTGCCGCTTTTGTTGCAGGTTTATCAGCCTTATCATATTCAGAGTTAGCATCAGCAATGCCATTTGCTGGTTCAATCTATTCTTGGGCGAATGTTATTTTTGGTGAATTTATGGGTTGGGTGGCCGGTTGGGCCGTTCTTTCTGAATACTTGATTGCTTTGGCATTCGTGTCATCTGCTTGGTCATCTTATTTCCAAGGATTCGTCAATAGTTTTGGCATTAAATTACCTGCTGCCATTTCGGGATCATTTAATCCAGCCAAAGGTCAATTTATTGATTTGTTTGGGGCACTCGCGCTAATCGGAGTTGGATTATTAGTGATGCGTGGGGTTAAGGCTGCTGCCATTGTTGAAAACTGGTTAGTTATCTTAAAAGTCGCCGTGATTATTCTCTTTATCGTTGTTGGTTTAACAGCAGTACAAGTTAATAACTGGGTACCATTTGTGCCTGCTCACCGCGCTGGTACTGATTTTGGTGGTGGTATTGGTATTTTGCACGGTGCCTCACAAGTCTTCTTTGCTTATATTGGGTTCGATACGATTGCTGCTAACTCAGCGGAAGTTAAAAACCCACAAAAAACAATGCCACGTGCCATTATTGGAACGTTGTTGATTGCGACCGTCCTATTCGTTGCGGTTTCAGCAGTTTTGACAGGAATGTTCCCATATGAACGTTATGCCGGAAACGCTGAACCTGCTGCTTGGGCTTTGCGTCAAACAGGACACTTCTTTACAGCGAACTTGCTATCAATTGTTGCCTTAGTTGGAATGTTCACGGGATTGATTGCCTTAATGGTTGGTGGATCACGTTTGCTATACTCATTCGGACGTGATGGATTGATTCCACAGCAAATTGGAAAACTTGATAAGCGTGGATTACCTGGAAATGCAACTGTATTGATGTTGGTTGCGGCCGTCTTCTTAGGCTCAATCTTCCCAATTAACTTGCTTTCAAACTTAGTTTCAGCTGGAACTTTGATTGCCTTTATCTTGGCTTCAGTAGGTGTCTTGTTGCTACGTCGTCGTAAGGATATTGTTAATACAGGTTACAAAGTTCCTGGTTATCCAGTTATCCCGATTCTTGCTGCTTTGTCAGCTGCCGGACTATTCTTAACATTGAATGTTGATGCCTTAATCTTGATGGCTGGTTGGTTAGCAATTGGAATCGTCTTATACTTTGTTTATGGCATTCGTCATAGTACAAAAAATAAGGTTGAAGCAGATTCAAAATCTTAATGTGATTGTGAAAGAAGTTGGGGTTTCCCAACTTCTTTTTTATGTGCGATAATGAATTTTAATGAAAAAGACGGCGTGGAGGGAAAAACATGCAGAAAATTTTAGTATTAACAACGGGTGGAACCATTGCTTCACGCAAAACTGAAAACGGCCTAGCCCCTGGGATGGCTGACGATGTGTTAATCAGTTACTTTGGGGAACGCCCTGGGGTTGAGTTGTCAGTTGAGAGTGTCATGAATAAAGACTCAACGAACATGCAACCCGAAGACTGGGTGGCGTTGGCAGAACGAATCCAGCAACACCAAGCCGAATACGATGCTTTTATTATTACGCATGGAACCGATACGATGGGTTACACAGCTGCGGGCTTGTCATACCTCTTGAATGGTCTCGAAAAGCCAGTTATTTTAACGGGTTCACAAGTGCCATTGGGGATGGCGGAAACAGATGCGGTTCGTAATTTACATGATGCGTTAACCTTTGCGAGTCAAACCACCTTGAATGGTGTGTTTGTTGTTTTCAATGGGCTTGTTATTTTGGGAACCCGTGCCGTTAAGACGAAGACGAAGAGTTATGATGCGTTTGAAAGTGTGAATTTCCCCTATATTGCCAGTGTGAGTGACGGTGAAATGGGGCAGTTGTTTGAACCAGAAACGAATGAAGATAAGGTGATACCAAGTGAATTAAAATTGGACACGAACGTCTTTGTTTTAAAGGCTTTTCCAGGTCTACAACCAGAAATCCTGGATTACTTGGCTGAGCGTGTTGATGGTTTAATTATTGAAAGTTTTGGAAATGGTGGATTACCATTCGAAAACCGAAACTTGATTCCGGGAATTGAAAAGATGACGCAAGCTGGCATTCCAGTGATTATCACAACGCAAATCCTACAAGAAGGACAAGATATCTACCTCTATGAGGTGGGACAACAGGTGGCGAAAGCCGGTGGAATTACCGTTGGTGATATGAATACAGAAGCGGTTGTCGCAAAATTGATGTGGATTTTGGCGCAAACTAAAAATCTCGACACTGTTAAAGTCATGATGCAAAAACCAATTGCGCATGATTTGGACTTCATTTAGGAGGTTGATGTATGGCAGAATTGAAATTCGAAATCTTGGAACAATTTGGTACGCTTTCAACGAGTAAAAGTGGTTGGGAGTTACAGTTGAACTTTGTGCAATGGGGGGACAATCAGCCTAAGTTTGACTTACGAACGTGGTCACCAGATCATAAGAAAATGGGTAAGGGGATTACCTTAAACCATGATGAACTGGTTAAATTGCAAGATGCGATTACCCACGTGTTGGCACCAGAAGATATGCCGACAGCAACGGTTGCTTTAAGTTCCGAACCTGAAGAGCCTGTAGTGGAAACTGAGCCTGATGAAAAACCAGGTTGGGCTAAATTGAGTGATTTTTAAATAAAAAGACTGTGTCGTAATAGACACAGTCTTTTTTAGTTGATATGGCTAATCATCAACAGTGTCAACTAAGTAAAACTTGCGGTAGTGGTCAAACGGAAATTAGTTAATCCTATTAATCGATAATAAATCGGTCGGCAATGGTCTCATTTTATTGTCAAATTGACTTGAGGTGGAGGGCTAATTCAGCTAATATTTGTTTTCTCTTAATCGAAGCACGAGGTGAATTTATGCGAATGGCCTTAATGGATAAGCAAATTGATGTGTGGCAACCTACTATGGTTGCCAAGATGCAAGCGCAGATTGAAGAACTCGATATTGAATGCCTGGTGTTAAACCAAGTTGGGCAACATCAGCAGCAAGGAATAGCAGAATTATATCCACAACATTTTTATTTGAATGACGGCATTACACGGATATATCAAGATAACTTGGGATATCAACTCAGTGTCCAACTGCCAGATACATGGCAAACCGTGTTTTCGACAATTTATTTAAAGGCGCAGGCCCATTATGGACAGGTTATTTTATGTCGAACGAATCTGGTAAAGCTTTGGCATCGACAGTTAGCACCCCAAATTAAATTAGTCGTGGCTGAAACGCAAACGTATGTTATTGCCATCATCTCAACACCCAGCGTGCATAAAATAAAAGCGCAGCACTTACTAGAGGTCCATGATCTATTAAGGGCACAGATTAAACCAGTCATTTTATGTGTCCCCCATCAAGTTGCTTCAGGTTTACCAAGTCCACATTGGCAAGGTGGACTTGATAAAAAATTTCATCAAGGACGGTTGTGTGAGCTAGAGGCTTATTTTGACTTTGGATTAGTTTTTGATACGCAACGGACCTGGGATGTTCTGGGAGATAAAACGCAGCGAGCAATTTTGCTGGATTTTTAAAATAAAAAAGGCAGTTGTGTTGCCTGCAAAAAAGGTGACTTTGCGGGCGCAACAATTGCCTAAGGATACTGTTATTGTTAGGCATCAACGACATTGGCACCAAGTGAATTTTTAAAGTGACCGAGCGCCCAAGCGTGGCCCTCTGGTGAAAAGCTAGCCACGGCATCAGCGTGAACGGTGATGTTGTAATCTAAATTATAAGCGTCAACAGCGGTGTGCAAGACACAAATGTCAGTGCAGACACCTGTGAGGTGAACATTACGGATATCACGTGAACGAAGATAGTTATCCAAATTTGTATTGGCAAAACTGCTGTATCGATTTTTTGGATAAACATATACGTTATCTGAATCTTGATGTTCAGCAACCCAATCTGCTAGCGGTCCGTAGTAATCGCGACCAGGCGTTCCGGCAATGTTGTGAGGTGGGAATAACTTAGTTTCAGGATGGTAGGGATCATCGCGTTCATGCAAATCTGTTGGCAAGATGACTGCATCGCCATTTTGGTAAAATTCTTCAGCTAAAGCGACAATACGATCACTAATTGCTTGACCAGCAGCACCGCAGGTAAGGGCGCCATCATCGGCAACAAAATCATTTGTATAGTCAATAATAAGTAATGCTTCCATGGTTAAAGACTCCTTTAGATAGTACGACTAGTTAAGGTAACAATCGATACGGCCACGTGTGTTTCAGTGGTGGTTTCATAGATGTTAACTTGCCAAGTCTGTAGGCGATGACCAATATGAATTGGTTGAGCAACTGCTTTGAGATTTCCAGTAGATACGGCATTGAGATGATGGATTTCAAGATCTACACCAACTGCAGCCCGATGTGCGTCGTCTAATACTGTATTTCCGCCGATACTAGCAGCAGTCTCTGCCAGCATGGCATTAACACCGCCATGGACCATACCGTAAGGTTGTTTGGTCTTATCAGTGATGGGCATGGTTAGGACGACTTCATTGGCAGTAGCTAGTTCGGTTGTGATACCAAAAAATTCTAATGTGTTCATAAGCCTCCAATCATAAAGTGGTGTTAGTAACTAGTTTGAAATTACCTATATTGTACGATATCTGTAAAAAAAAAGACAGCGACCCACGAAACGGCTGGAACGTGTTAAAATATGAGTTATTAATTTGATAAATCTAGTCGTAAAGTCACGGGGGAATAATGAGTGATGAGTGAAGTTGAATGGTCAACGGTTAAGCCGTATTCTGAAATTTTGTTTGAACGGACAGGTAAGATTGCAAAGTTAACAATCAATCGTCCAGAAAAGCGTAATGCATTCACGCCAGTAACAATTTCTGAGCTAATCGAAGCTTTTAGTTATTGTCGTGATGATGCCTCAATCGGGGTTATTATCCTAACTGGAGCCGGGGATGAAGCATTTTCATCAGGGGGTGACCAATCTGTTCGTGGTAACGGTGGTTATGTTGGACCAGATGAAATTGCCCGTTTAAATGTATTAGATTTGCAACGTTTAATTCGAGTGATTCCAAAGCCAGTCATTGCAATGGTTAAGGGCTGGTCTGTAGGTGGTGGAAACATCTTACAACTTGTTTGTGATTTGACGGTTGCTGCCGACAATGCCAAGTTTGGTCAAACAGGACCTATGGTTGGCTCATTTGATGCTGGATATGGTTCAGGTTACTTAGCTCGAGTAATTGGGCATAAGCGTGCCAAAGAAGTCTGGTTCTTGAATAAGTTCTATACAGCTGAAGAGGCCATGGACATGGGGTGGATTAACCGTGTAGTGCCATTAGCTGAAGTTGAAGACGCAACCATCGAATGGTCAAATGAATTACTAAAGAAGTCACCGACTGCGCTTCGCTTTATCAAGGCAGCGATGAATGCGGATACTGACGGACTTGCAGGTTTGCAACAATTTGCTGGTGATGCAACGATGCTTTATTACACGACAGACGAAGGAAAAGAAGGACGTGATGCGTTCTTAGAAAAGCGCGATCCTGACTTTGATCAATTTCCAAAGTTCCCATAAGTCGTTTAAGCTCCAACCAAAATTGGTTGAGAGCTTTTTTATTGAAGGAGACTACCATGCAGAATTGGCTACAAAAACGTGTTGCGTTAACACCAACGCGAACGGCGGTGCGTTTTAATGGCATAAGTTTGTCGTTTCAAGAATTAAATACGGCTGTATTATCTTTAGCAGGAAAATTGGCTCGAGTTTTAGATGATAACCCACGTGTTGCAGTATTAACGTCAAATACATTGTTGGGGTACGAAATGATTTTGGCCCTCCAGCAATTAGGTCGCGAAATTGTCCTTTTGAATTATCGCTTGGCGCCAGCTGAATTAGCTTTTCAAATAGAAGATGCGGAGATTACGCAAGTTGTCCAGGCTGATACGTATACCGGACAACTAGACGTGGTACAACAAGTAACGTTTGATTACGTTCAGTCACAAGCCCCACAGATGGTTGAACCAGTTGCTGAATTTGCTTTAGATCAAGTAACGACTATCATGTATACCTCTGGAACGACTGGGAAACCAAAAGGGGTCGAACAAACCTACGGTAATCATTTTTATTCGGCAGTTGGCTCAATGTTAAATTTGGGGCTCACAGCATCTGATACATGGGTGGCAGCCGTACCGATTTTTCATATCAGCGGCTTTTCGATTATGATGCGTTCGTTAATTTATGGTATGACGGTACAACTGTATGAGCGGTTTGATGCAACGGTTATCAACCAAGACATTATGGCAGGGAATATCACAACTATTTCTGTTGTGCCGACGATGCTTAAAGATTTACTAGAAGCCTTACCAAGTGGGCAATGTTACCCAGAAACATTTCGAACAATGTTATTAGGTGGAGGACCGGCAGATTTGGCAACATTACGCCATGCGCAATCAGTTAATGTTGAAGTTGTGCAGTCGTATGGTATGACGGAAACTGCTTCACAAATTATTGCATTAGATCCAACCGATGCGATTTCAAAAATGGGTTCGGTTGGTAAGCCGCTTTTTCCTGTTGAATTAAAGCTGGCCCATGCGAATGAAAATGGTGTTGGTCGCGTTCAAGTTAAATCACCAACTTTAACCGTGGGGTATGTTCGCCAGCCAGCTAAATTTGCGGATGCATTTGAAGATGGTTGGTTTGACACTGGTGACATGGGATATTTGGATGATGATGGGTATCTCTACTTAGTTGGTCGTGAAGGTGATATGATTTCATCTGGTGGTGAGAACATTTTTCCAGATGAAGTTGAGGCGATGTATCGTGAAATGCCAGAAATCAAAGAAATTGGTGTGGTTGGTGTACCAGATGAAAAGTGGGGTGCCGTACCAGTTGCAGTGGTCGAATTGGTGGATGGAGCTAATGTTTCAGCGACCGATTTATTAGCTTATGGACGTGAACATATTGCACACTATAAGGTGCCCAAAGCGTTCTACCGCCTAAGCAAACCGTGGCCAAGGACAGCGAGCGGCAAGCTACAACGGTATCAATTGCAGCAATTTATCGTAGCTACTGAGAAAATTAATTGATTTTTTTGCCATCAGAATAGATGGTGTTATAATAGAGATATTCTAGGAAAGGGGGTGATACGATTTGAGTAATGTAGAATTACAACAAATCGTGTCGCCCTTGTAGAGGAAACAAGGGCGACACGATCTGTTAAAAGACAGAGGTGTCTGTGGTAGTGATATCACAGTCCGGATGCGTTGATTATTTATAATCAACGCATTTTTTTTAAAACTTAAAGCCTAGATAAAGCTGATTACCTTAAACTGGCGATACAAGATAAGTGAACTTAAATAAAAGATGAGTAAATTCAAGAAATGAGGCTAGCAATGGCAGGAGATACAATTAAATTACTAGTTGTGGAAGATGATTATGCATTAAACGATACGGTTCGTGACACAATTAGTGAACTGGGTGATGTGACACAAGTGCATGACGGAGACGAAGGACTATTTGAGATTGAATCAGGTGTTTATGACGCCGTTATTTTAGATGTGATGCTGCCGGGTGTCGATGGCTTTACGATTCTAAAAAAGGCCAAGGAAGAATTTCCTAATTTGCCAATCTTAATGCTAACTGCAAAGGGTGAATTAGCTGATAAGATGCAAGGCTTTGATATGGGGGCTGACGAGTACATTACTAAGCCTTTTTATAAAGAAGAATTATTGGCACGTTTGAAGACCCTTTTGCGTCATACCGGTGTTTTGGGGCAAGATGGTGCTTTGGAAGTTGGAAATATTCAAGTATTCGTTGACCAACACAAGGTATTGATTGACGGTAAAGAAGTGAGCTTACAGGGACGTGAGTTTGGTCTCTTGGTTTATCTGATGCAACACGTGGGACAGATTGTGACGAAGGATCAAATTTTTGATCGCTTATGGGGCTTTGACTCAGATACATCACTTACTGTGGTTGAAGTTTACATGAGTAATTTGCGTAAGAACTTACGTAAGGCAAATGCATCAGTCAATATTAAAACGCTCCGTAACGTTGGTTATACTCTTTCAGCGGCGGATGAAGATTAGAGGTTTGCATGCGAAACAACAAACATCAGACGGCGTATGCACCATATCAAGCGCCTAACTTTGAAAAACTGAAGTTGCCTAAGCCACTTCAGAAAATTCGTGAAGATTTGACTCAGCAAGAAAAAATGACTATTTTGATGGTTTTTGGGTTTACCATGGTCTTCGCATTCATTAGTTTGTTTTCAGTTAGTCAATTTAAGGAATTGATGTATGATTCGCCAAAATCTCGGGTAGAACAGACGTTTAATCCGAACCCAAATCCACAAAAACGACTCGATCCAGCACCAGTTATGGATTATACGAGTACCGTGGAACAAGTTTTAAAAATTAAGTCTGGGTCCAAAGTAACTGAGCGTGAATTTAATGGACGTTGGTATTTCTTTGAGCGACAAGGAGATAAATTGGCTTATCTCGACATCACTAAAGAGCATGAAATTCTTGAGAATGTTTCACGGCGATTGCTATGGATTTTTGGTTTAGCTGAAATCGCCTTACTCTTGTTATCGATGATGCTGACGCGTTCAAATATGCGCCCGATTATGCGTTCTTGGAAGCAACAACGCCGATTCGTGGCCGATGCTGCTCATGAATTTAAAACGCCTATGACGGTTATTCAAAATGACTTGGAACGGATGCTTGAACATCCACAAGATACAGTAATGGATCAAGTTGAAAATGTCGCGGGTGCGCTCACTGAAGTTCGGCACTTGAATAATTTAATCGGTGATATGTTGACGCTCGCACAATCAGATGCTGATGTACCGATGTTTAAATTTGATGATTTTGATTTAGCTGAAACCGTGCATGAAGTCGGTGATATTTTTAAATTCAGTGCGGAAGAACGTGATCAAAAGCTTGAAATTAACGTTCCGGAAACATTGCCAATGTACGGTGATGAACAACGCATTCGGCAATTATTAATTATCCTGATTGATAATGCGCAAAAGTATGCTGGACCAGACAGTGTTGTCACTGTCAAAGCCGAGCAGAAAAACAACTCAATTAAGCTATCGGTTTCTGACACGGGTAGTGGTGTTACTGATGATCAGAAGAAGCATTTGTTTGACCGATTCTATCGTGTTGATAAAGCTCGATCTCGTTCCAGTGGTGGTCATGGATTGGGGCTTTCAATTGCGAAGTGGGTTGTACAAGGACACCATGGTACAATTCAAGTAGTTGATACTGTTCCACATGGAACAACGTTTAATATTGTCCTACCTAAAACGGCAAGAACTCGAAATGGTAAAGAAAAGTAGCGCGCAAAACGCTACTTTTTTAATGTTTAAAATAAGGCGGAAAAATAAAAAATGATTGATATGTGGGATGATGAAAAAATTCATGCGTTTCAAAAAACACTCTTAAAATGGTATGACGAAGCTGGACGCAGTACGCTGCCCTGGCGTGCAGATCACAGCCCGTATCGAGTTTGGGTTTCAGAAATCATGCTGCAACAAACACAAGTGAGTACGGTTATTCCATATTTCAATCGATTCATGCAGGCTTTTCCAACGGTGGACGACTTAGCGAAAGCTCCAGAAGCAGACTTATTGAAAGCATGGGAAGGTCTTGGCTATTACTCACGAGTACGTAACATGCAAAAGGCAGCCCAACAAATTGTGAATGACTTTGATGGTGCCTGGCCCAATACCATGCAGACCTTGGAAGCGCTGAAGGGTGTGGGGCCGTATACTGCGGCTGCCATTGCTAGTATTGCTTTTAATGAGCCGGTAGCGGCGATTGATGGGAATGCTTTTCGTGTGTTTGCCCGCTTGTTTGAAATCGATGCCGACATCGCCCAACCAGCGACACGAAAATTGTTTTTTGAGCTTGGAAACCAAATTATTGATCAGGAGCGTCCAGGTGATTTTAATCAAGCCATTATGGACTTAGGTTCGTCGTATATGTCGGCCAAAAATTCTGACCCAGCGCATTCACCGGTGCGTGAATTTGACGCGTCTTACCAGAATGGTACAACTGATTTGTACCCGGTGAAATCAAAAGCAAAGAAGGCTAAGCCTGTTCATTATGCGGCCATGGTGATTAAAAACGATGATACTTATCTGTGGGAAAAACGGCCGGAAACCGGCCTACTCGCCAATTTTTGGACCGTCCCGCTTTTTAACATTGATGATTTTGTGAACGACCGCGATGTTAATTGGTCAGAAACCGAGATTCAGAATGCTCTTGAGAAACAGTTGTTTGAACAATATGGCGTGAAGGTTGACCTAACGAAACGCGACCTCGCACCAATTACGCATATTTACACACACCAAAAATGGTTTGTGTCGGTCTTTGAGGGGACAGTCGTTCAAGATCAGGTACCCAAGCAAGGTGAGTGGAAAACGATGACTGACCTAAATCGCGATCCACAACCTAAAATTCAAGAAAAAATTTGGAAAAAACTATCCTAACAGCTTTTAGCGTAAGAATTATGTTTCACATGAAACATAATTCTTTTTTTATGCGACAGAAGTGTTGATAACATAGGCATTTTGCGCTATTCTTTTAGTATTGGAATCAGTTTGGAGAAATGAAATGAACCCTGAAGAATTTACGGCGGCTTTACGTCAAAATGGTGTGGACTTAGATGACCACCAAATCGAACAATTTAATAAATATTACGAGCGTTTAGTTGCGGTAAACGAGCACATGAACTTGACGGCAATTACTGATCAAGATGAGGTGTATTTAAAGCACTTTTACGACTCATTAACGTTGGCGTTTGCGTACCCTAAACTTCAGGATCAACCATTGAACATGATTGATGTTGGGGCTGGGGCTGGTTTCCCATCGTTACCCCTTAAGATTGTGTTCCCACAATTGAAAATCACGATTATTGACTCATTGAATAAGCGAATTAATTTTTTAAGTGAGTTAGTACAAGAATTGGGACTTGAGGACGTAACAGTTGTCCATGCACGTGCTGAAGAGTTTGGCGGTAAGAATAGCCCTGAACGTGAAATGTACGATGTCGCTACGGCGCGTGCATTAGCGCGTTTAAATGTGCTCGGTGAACTAACATTGCCATTTGTTAAGGAACACGGTGTGTTACTCGCAATGAAGGGTAGCCAAGCGCAAGATGAAGTTGAACAGGGCAAGCAGGCGATTAATACATTGGGTGGTAAAATTCAATCAGAAATCGATGTGACGTTACCAAATGGTGACCCACGTACCGTGATTGTGATTGAAAAGGTTCGTAAGACACCTAAGAAGTATCCACGCAAGCCGGGTGATCCAGTAAGAAAACCATTATAGGCAAAGAAAGGATGATTTGATGGGACACGTTATTGCATTAGCAAATCAAAAAGGCGGGGTTGGTAAAACAACGACCACGGTTAACCTAGGGGCGTCATTGGCAACGCTGGGGAAAAAGGTGTTACTCATTGATACGGATGCGCAAGGTAATGCGACGTCTGGATCAGGCATCCAAAAATCAACAATTGAACGTGACGTTTACGATGTTTTAGTAAATGAAATGCCAATTGAAGATGCAATCTTACCAACGGCACATCCAGATATGGATATTGTGCCAGCTACGATTCGTTTGGCTGGAGCTGAGCTAGAGTTAGCACCAGTGATGGCGCGTGAACTTCGCCTAAAGCAAGCCGTTGAAGGTGTTCGAGATAAGTATGACTATATTCTGATCGACAACCCACCTTCGTTAGGTTTGGTGACAATCAATACATTCTCAGCAGCAGATTCGATTTTGATTCCGGTCCAAGCAGAATATTATGCTTTGGAAGGATTGGGACAATTGATGAATAACATGCAACTTGTGCAACAACACTTCAATCCTGATTTGGAAATTGAAGGCGTATTATTGACGATGGTTGATACCCGTACCAACTTAGCCAATGAAGTTGTCGATAGTGTTCGGGATTATTTTGGTAGTGAAGTTTACGAAACAAATATTCCACGAAACGTTCGTCTGTCTGAGGCACCATCACATGGTTTGCCAATTATTGACTATGATAATAAGTCACGTGGTGCAGAAGTCTACCTAGATTTGGCAAAGGAGGTCTTGGCAGCTCATGGCGACAAGTAAGAAGAAGTCTATTTTAGGTGACGGTGGCGGATTAGGTGCGCTCTTTGCGGATCAGGGTCTTGATACTTCAGTTAGCAATGAAGATGCTGTACGTGAACTATCAGTGACGTCGATTGTAGCCAATCCGTTCCAACCACGCCACATTTTTAATGCTGAAGCCCTACAGGACTTAACGGCATCAATTAAAGAAAATGGTGTTTTACAACCGATTATTGTGCGCCACAGCCCTAAAGACAGTCAAAAGTATGAAATTCTGGCTGGTGAACGCCGTTGGCGTGCATCACAATCAGCAGGGATGGAAAACATTCCAGCAATTGTTCGTAAGTATACGGATGAACAAATGTTGCAAGCTTCTATTTTGGAGAATCTGCAACGTGAGGATTTGACCCCGCTTGAAGAGGCACAAGCGTACCGCGACATGATGACTGCGTTGAATCTAACACAAGAACAAGTTGCAAAACGTCTAGGAAAAGCGCGTTCAGCGGTAGCTAACTTGCTTCGTTTATTAAACTTGCCAGATGAAGTTAAAGATATGGTGGACGCGGGTGATTTATCAATGGGTCAAGCGCGAACATTGCTTGGCTTGCATAATAAGCGTCGAATCGTACCAGTCGCGAAACGCGTTGTTCGTGAAGGCATGACCGTACGTCAAGTTGAGCAGTTGGTAAATAAGTTAAATGAACAAGCCGAACCAACCCCTAAAACTGAAGAAAAATCAGCCTATCTGGCTGAGACACAATCGGCTTTAGAAAATAAATTTGGCACTAAGGTAAAGGTTACCCGTAACCGTAAAGGGGCTGGGAAAATTGAAATTTCATATTTGTCAGACGACGACTTAAATCGGATTTTTGATGTATTAGATATTTCATTAGATTAATCTGAAGGAGAGCGACGATGTACGAATTAAATGATATTGTCGAAATGCGTAAAGGACACCCTTGTGGTGCCAACGCTTGGAAAATTGTGCGCATGGGGGCAGATATGAAAGTTGTCTGCCAAGGTTGTCAGCGCCAAGTGACGTTGACGCGTCATGATTTTGACAAGCGCTTTAAGCGCGTTTTAGAAAAAGCAAACGAAGACTAAAAGAAAAAGAGGGATTAAAAAATGGCTTTAACAGCAGGAATCGTCGGCTTGCCAAACGTTGGTAAGTCAACACTATTTAACGCGATTACTAAAGCAGGGGCGGAAATGGCCAACTATCCTTTCGCCACAATCGAGCCTAACGTCGGAATGGTTGAAGTGCCAGATGATCGTTTGGCGCGAATTCAAGAACTAGTACCAGCTGACAAGTTGGTACCAACGACTTTTGAATTTACTGACATTGCCGGAATCGTTAAGGGTGCATCACAAGGTGAAGGACTTGGAAACAAGTTTTTGGAAAACATTCGTCAAGTGAACGCGATTGTACACGTTGTCCGTGCTTTTGATGATGATGACATTACTCACGTGACAGGTGTTGTTGATCCAATTGCGGATATTGAAACAATCAACACAGAATTAGTTTTGGCTGATTTGGAAGCGGTTGATAAGCGCTACGCAAAGGTAGAAAAGATGGCGAAGTCAGCAAAGGACAAGGATGCCGTTGCTGAATTTGAAGTTTTGGAAAAGCTAAAGCCAGCTTTGGAAGCTGGTAAGCCCGCCCGTTCATTGGATTGGAATGAAGAAGAGCAAAAGATTGTCCAAAGCTTATTCTTGTTGACTTCAAAGCCAGTGCTTTACGTAGCAAACGTGGCCGAAGATGACATGGCTGATCCAACTTCTGGTGAGTATTACCAACAAGTGGCTGAGTACGCAGCAAAGGATCATGCTGAAGTGATTGGAATTTCAGCTCGTGCCGAGGAAGAAATTGCTGAAATGGATGACGCAGATAAACAAGAATTTATGGAATTGCAAGGTATTACAGAGCCTGGTTTGAATCGTTTGATTCGTACGGCATATCACTTGCTAGACTTGCGTACATTCTTTACAGCTGGTGGTAAGGAAACGCGTGCCTGGACGTTTAAGGCCGGCATGAAAGCACCTCAAGCAGCTGGTGTTATTCACTCAGACTTCGAACGTGGATTCATCCGTGCTGAAACAGTTGCTTTTGACGACTTGGATCAACTTGGTTCAATGAAGGCAGTTAAGGAAGCTGGAAAGCGTCGTTCAGAAGGTAAGGAATATGTTGTCCAAGATGGTGACATCATGGAATTCCTATTCAACGTATAGTGGAGAAAAAAATGACTGAAAATAAAAATGAAAACCAAGCAGTACCAGCATTAAAAACACACGCTGAGTTAGCTGAAAGTGGTTTAACGAAACGTAATCAAGAATTTATGTGGCAAGTGCAATCTGCTGCCAATGATGAGCAAATCAATGCCGGTTTAGTTGCTGAAATTGAATCTAATTTGTTAGAAGCTCAAAAGTCAGGAGCAACTGCTAAGCAAATTTACGGTACACCTGAAAATGCCTTGGGAATTAAGACAAAAGAAGTGCGACAAAGTAACTCTGCCCAACAAGCATCAATTAACTATGCGGCCAACGGTTTCTGGAAGATTGCCGTGGATAACAGTTTCGTCTTCTTCATGATGTTCAGTTTGATGTTCGGAATTATGTTGCTCTTTAGTGCTAAGCAAGTAACTGCATCAGGTCAAAATGTTGGACAATTAGGTGTAACAGCTTTGATTTTGACATCAATTACGGGTGGTGTGTTCTTTGCAGGATGGACCATGCTTATGGCACCAAATGCAGATGGACAACGTCGTGGTGTCATTGTACGAATTTTGGGCTCATTGGCTATTTTTGCAGCGTGGTTCGGTTGCTACATGGGCTTTGGTTTCCTACCAGCAGTGATTAACCCACTCTTGCCAGGTTGGATTTACTTGGTACTTGCTGGACTTTCATTCTTGGGATTCCAATGGTGGCGTCGCAAGACTGGTATGCAAGGTGGTTTCTTAGGTGGTGCTGGTAAAGCGCGCAAGTAATGTACGGCCATGATGGCGTACCGTCAACCTGGAATAGGGGTGAATTGAATGAAAATATTGATTGTTGATGATGATTATGAAATTGCAGAATTACTAGAAATTTACGTTAAGAACGAAGGTTATGAACCAATTTCAGCTGACAATGGTAAGGATGCCTTGAAAAAGTTGCGGACAAATCCAGATGTTGGGTTGGTAATCTTAGATATTATGATGCCTGAAATGGATGGAACAGAAGTAGTGAAGGAGATTCGTAAAGATAATCCAATTCCAATTTTGTTGCTTTCAGCTAAGTCAGGAGCAATGGATAAGATTCAAGGCTTGATTCAAGGGGCGGATGATTACGTTACGAAGCCATTTAATCCATTGGAAGTGATGGCACGTGTGCGTGCGCTTTTGCGTCGTTCGCAAAACGGTATGCAACAAGAAGCGCCGGAAATTCTTGATATTGGACCTTTGACGATTAATAAAGACAGCCATGAAGTGAAAACAGCTGATGGTGTTGAAGTTAATTTGACGGCCTTGGAATTTGGTATTCTTTATCTTTTGGCATCGCATCCAAACCGTGTCTTTAGTGCAGATGATATCTTCGAACGTGTTTGGCAACAAGAATCGGTTGTTTCAGCTAAAACGGTCATGGTGCACGTTTCGCACTTGCGAGATAAGCTAGAAGAAGCAACTGGCGGTAATCAAGTTGTCCAAACCGTTTGGGGTGTGGGCTACAAGATTGAAGTCTTATAAGAAAAAAAGGAAATTAGGGATGAAACATAATACTTTAGAATGGGTAATTTTTACCCTTAAGAGTGTCGTTTCGGCCCTATTTTTTGTGTTCGCCTTTTATGGTGCGATGGGCTTGTGGCTACTAACGCAGCAAACAACCATCAATCAAGCAGCGCTCGCTGGTATTTGGACGCAACATACGCTTGCGGCCGTTATCGTGGGTCTCGTTGCGCTAGCTGGTTGGCTGATGTCAGTGCGCTATTTCCATACCCAATTGCAATTAACAACATTAACGCAAGCGGTAAATGAACTAGGCATGCAGGTTAAGAACGCAAAAGATATGGACGAAAATCCAGCAGTTAACGAACTGCGGTTAGGTCGACGCCTACGCCCAATGGCGAAAAGTGTGGATGACCTCTATACAGCTGCGCAAAATGCGATGGAAGAGGAACGCGACATTGAACGTTCTAAGGATGAGATGATTACGAATGTATCGCACGATTTGCGAACACCATTAACATCAATTTTGGGATACTTGGGTTTAATTGTGAACGATTCACCACAAGAACTAACGGTCGAAGATGCAAAGCAATATGCAACGACCGCGTTCAGCAAGGCCCAACAAATGAAATCATTGGTAGAAGATCTATTTGACTACACGCAGGTAAAGCAAGTGGACTTCAAATTGCGTTGGGCACCGTTGGATTTAGCTGCCCTACTGCAACAATTGTCAGCTTCTTATGAACTAGAAGCAAAACAAAAGGATGTCGTGATTTCGGCGGTGACTAATCCCAAACGTATTGAAATGATTGGAGATCCGGACCAATTAGCACGTGTCTTCATGAATTTGATTAGTAATGCGTTGAAGTACGGGAAGAATGCGACATTTATTCGTTTATCAGCTAAGATTATTGAGGATGAAAATGTCGTTGAAGTTCGTGTGACCAATAACGGAGATCCGATTCCAGAAGATTCAATTGATCGGCTGTTTGACCGATTCTATCGTGTAGAAAGTTCACGTAATACTGGCACAGGTGGAACAGGGCTTGGTTTGGCCATTGTTAGTAGCGTAGTTGAAGCGCACGGTGGAACAATTGAAGTCACCTCTAACCCAGAGTTAACGAGTTTTATTATTCGTTTGCCATTGCAAGAGGCTGAATAAAAAAAGCATGCGCAATTGCGTATGCTTTTTTTGTGGCTTCGGACATGGAATTTCCTTGGGTAAAGTCATCAGAACTGGTATAGTAAATGTTTGTACTGATAAAAGGTAAGTTAGCATCACATATAAAATAAACGCTAGGAGGTGGGATGATGCGAGAATTTATGGCATTGGATCGAAACTTAAAGTTACGAGCCTTAACGGTTTTTCTAACCGTGCTTTTGGGAAGCTCAATTGGACCAAATATGACAATTTATTATGTGCAACATTTTGGTTCATTTTGGACCGGAGTATTGCTCATGGTGGTTTCAATTGCTGGATTGATATTCGGACTATATGGGGGCCATATTGCCGATGTTATCGGACGTAAGCGGACCATTGAATATGGCCAAATTGCGATGGTAATTGGTTATGCGATTGCGATGGTGAATAACTCACCTTGGTTGGTTAATCCTTTCGTGACCTTTTTTGGCTTTTTGCTAGCGATGATTGGCTCATCTTTGGCTGATCCTGCTGAACAAGCGATGATGATTGACTCATCAACACCACAAAATCGTCGCTTTGTCTTTGCGTTAATTTATTGGATTTTAAATATCGGAGTGATGATTGGCGCTGCGATTGGTGGCTGGTTCTTCCGTGATTATTTATTTGAGTTGCTATTATTTATGACAATCGTGCCAATCATTAATTACTGCATCGTTCGTTTTGGGATGACGGAAACGTTGGAACGCAGTGAACACGAACAAACAACATCAATTCTGAGCGCTTTAAAGGGGTACTGGGCCGTTTTGAAAGATCGTCGTTATCTAACCTTTGCAATGGCTTCTGTGCTTGCCTCGGTAGTTTATTTGCAACCTGACTACTATTTAGCGGCGCACTTGTCACAATCGTTCCACGAATATAACTTCTTGGGAATGGATATATATGGTCAGCGGATGTTGTCGTTGATGTTGGTCTTCAATACCGTGATTATTATATTTGTCATGGGTTGGGTCACCCGAGCGACCGAAAAATGGCGGTTAGTACGAGCTTTTGCGCTTGGTGTTTTACTCCAAGGTGGGGGCTTTGCGCTTTCGTTCGTATTGCAAGACTTCTGGCCATTGATTCTCGCTACAATTATCTTCACGACTGGTGAGATGATTGGCGTACCAGCGAGTCAAACGTTACGTGCAGATATGATGAATCCTGCTAAGATTGGTGCCTATTCAGGGGTCTTCTCAGTCACGCGTCCAATAGGAGCGGTGATTGCCAGTGGGTTCGTCTCATTGTCTGCTGTCGTAAACAATTGGGGCATTGCGGCTTTGTTGATGATTGTTGTATGCTTAGCGATTTACTTGGTCGCTCGGGCAGCTAAAATGCCAGCACCGTTTTAAAAAATGAACACAAATAAAAAGGCTTAGCACATGACGTGCTAAGCCTTTTTTGAACAGCGTCTACCTGACGCCGGCCATGAGTTTATTAATT
The DNA here is from genome assembly GCF_014789145.1 of Weissella viridescens. Taxonomy (GTDB): domain Bacteria; phylum Bacillota; class Bacilli; order Lactobacillales; family Lactobacillaceae; genus Weissella; species Weissella viridescens. The sequence goes on from NZ_CP061835.1 coordinate 79,542, forward strand.
TTTGGTACTAAGAATATCAATACAATTCCTAGGGCGACTGAAGCAGCACCGAATAGGAAGAAGTAGCCGACTTCGTTGGCTGGGTTGTATAAACGAACTAATTGCGCGTTTAAGGCTGAACCAGCAGCTGAAGACAAGAACCACATTGACATCATTTGTGACATGAAGGCATGTGGGGCTAACTTAGTTGTGACAGATAGACCGACAGGAGAGATTAACATCTCACCAATAATAACAAGCGCCCATGAACCAACTAGCCAAAGTGGAGAAACCTTCATTCCGGTTCCCCAAATTGCACCTGGAACGGCCATCAACAAGAATGAAGCTCCGGCGAACATAAGTCCAACTGAGAATTTCATTGGGGCTGATGGTTGGCGCTTACCCCATGCTGTCCACAACCAAGCAAAGAATGGCGTGTAAAGCATGATAAACAATGGGTTCATTGATTGGAACATGGCTGGCTTAAACCATGATAACCATGATGGTAAATCAGCATAGTTAACACGATCAGCCGCAAATGTTGCCAAAACGATTGAACCTTGTTCTTCGATTGCCCAGAATAGCACGGCGGCTAAGAACAATGGAATGTAGGCGAACACACGTGAACGTTCCAAAGTTGTAACCTTTGGGCTTGTTGACATGATCACGAAGTAGGTAATTGGTAATAGAATTGCGACAACGGTTAGTAAGTTAATGTAATCGTTGATGCTGTTCCAGCCCATTAAGTTCATCAAAACGATAACCAAAGCTAATGCAATAACAGCATAACCAACTTTGAAAATTAATGGACGAACTTCTTCATGTTGTAAAGGATCTGGAGCATAAAGTGAATTATCTGACAAATCCTTTTGACCGAAGTGGAATTGAATTAATCCAAATAGCATACCAACGGCAGCTAATGAGAAACCAGCGTGGAAACCAAAGCTTTGTTGCGTCCAACCAACCAAGATTGGGGCAAGGAATGAACCAACGTTAATTCCAAACACAAAGATTGAGAAACCAGAGTCACGGCGTGGATCATCTTGTTTATATAATGAACCAACCATTGAAGAAACGTTAGGCTTTAGCAACCCAGTTCCCAAAACGATTAAGGCCATGGCACTAAATAGGGCTGCTGTAGCACCAGGTAGGGCAAGGACGATGTGACCAAGCATGATCAAAACTCCACCCCAGAACACGGTGCGACGTTCACCCAGGATACGATCGGCAATGAAACCACCAAGCGTTCCGGCTAAGTAAACCATTGAAACGTAAATGGCCATAATTGAAGCCCCGGTTGCACGATCAACGTGTAACTGCCCAGCTGAAATTAGGTACCAGATATAGAACAACAGGATCGCCTTCATACCGTAGAAGCTAAAACGCTCCCACATTTCGGTCATGAAGAGCGTCCGCAAGCCACGTGGTTGACCAAAGAAAGCTGTATCTTTCTTTTGGTCTGCCAAGGCTTTTTTATCAGCAGAATCCATGATATAGACATCTCCAAACGATTAAATTTTATTTGCGTCCCTTTCCAAAGTGGGTTCACACAATAATCAATTTTAAAGGATAAAACTAGAAACTACAAGAATAAAGTGTTATGTTAAAGTATTATATTTTAAGGGAGCGGGCGCATGGTCAAAATAGCAGCGAGTAGCGACAATCATCTTGATATCAATCGTGTTGATGTGGACCAAGTGATCCAAGCACAAGTACAGGTGCTTACAGAATTACATATAGATTACTATTTGATTGTGGGAGATGTGTCAAATCGTTTTAATCGAACGCTTAACTATGTGGATAAATTAAAAGCTGCCCTCCCAGCAACGCAGGTGTACTTTATAGCTGGAAACCATGACATGAGTCACGATATTTCTGAATCTGAGCTGGAGACGTTACAACATCCAAATTACCTACATAATCAATATGTGGACTTAGTTGATACTGATTGGCGGGTGATCGGCTTGAATGGTTGGTATGATTATGGGTTTGCTCCCGCATTGTCAGAAAAAGAAGCAGCTGATTTCCATTTTGGCCGCTTTTATGATCGCAGTATCGACCAAGCTGAAAGTGACCCACAACGCTTTCAACGGGCCTATGAGCAACTAAAACAGCAGTTAATGGCTGGCTATCAGGCCCATAAACAAATGGTTGTGATGACGCATTTTGTTCCCATTAGTGATGATTTATTACCGAATACAACAAAGCCACGTGAGTTAGTGAATGCCATGTTAGGTTCGCCGCGGACGGGGGCACTGCTTGAACAAGTGCCGGGTGTACGTCATGTTGTTTTTGGACACGCGCATGTAGCGGCGCCAATGCGGCAACATGGATTAGTACAATATGACAATGTGAGTTTGGGTGTGCAGCGGCGCAATGATTGGCCTGATGCGACCTTTATCCCGAGCTGGGAAAAAAGATTGAAAATTTTTGAGTTAAACGCTTGACGATGTTTGGAAATTCCTGTATATTATAAATCTGTTGAGGCGCAATGTTATTGCGAGTAAACGTCATGGGGGTTTAGCGAAGTCTGGTTAAACGCGATGGACTGTAAATCCATTCCTTCGGGTTCATAGGTTCGAATCCTATAGCCCCCATTTTTATTATTGGGATATGGCCAAGCGGTAAGGCATCGGTTTTTGGTACCGTGTATCGTTGGTTCGAATCCAACTATCCCAGCTATATAAAGCGATGAACACTTTGGTGTTTGTCGCTTTTTTGTTGTTCTAAAAATCGATGGTTGACAATAGGTCTAAACGACCTATAATGGTCTTTTGTCGGATAGGTCTAAACGACACATGGAGGTTAACATGTACGATCTATTAATTTTAGGAATGTTAATGGCACATGATTACTCGGGTTACAAGCTGGGACATGTGTTAGGTGAGGTATTAGTCCCGAGACGTAAGTTATCGAATGGTGTGATTTATCCGTTATTGGATCGCTTAGAGAAAGAGGGTTACATTACTTCTGCTGAATGTGAAATTAATGGGCGCCGCACGAAGATGATGCATATTACTGATGCGGGTCGTGAACGCTTCTATGCGTTAATGGCGCAACCTGTTGCAGAAGATGCTAAACGTGCGGATGTTTATCGCTTTAAGTTTCGCGGGTTTGGTCAGATTGGTCCGGATGAACAAAAGCACATTTTAGATGAGTACTGTCAGTCTATTCAAAATGATTTGGATCACTATCGCCATGCCCAAACCAAGATGGTGCATGAGGCAGAAAAGTATCCTGATCAACAAGCGCATTATCAGTGGGCTGGCAATACTATCGTGTTACAGATTGAGATGTGTGAAGCCCAACTCGCTTGGGCGAACGCACAAATAGCAGCAATTAAAGCAGAGGAGCAAGGTTAAATGACAGAAGTAAAATCAGGTAGCAGTAAGAATAAATGGATTGCCTTGATTGCCATGTCGCTGGGGGTCTTTATGGCACTCTTAGATGTGACAGTCGTCAATGTGGCTTTGCCAACGATGGCAGTTGATTTCAACACAACTTTCAGTAACTTACAATGGGTATTGAATGCTTATACCATTGTGTTTGCTTCAATTTTGTTGATTGTTTCAAAATTAGGCGATATGTACGGTCGTAAGAAAATTTTCATGATTAGTATGGTTATTTTTGTGGTTGCCTCTGCGATTAATGGGTTAGCAACCTCACTACCAGTCTTGATTGCAGGGCGTGCCCTTCAAGCGATTGGTGGGGCCGGCTTAAATTCACTTTCGATGGCCTTGGTTGCATCAAATTTTGAAGGAAAGTCACGTGGAACAGGAATGGGAATTTTAGGTTCAGTGATTGGACTTTCAACGGCCTCGGGTCCGCTGGTTGGTGGATATTTAGTTGAGACGTTTGGTTGGCCATCAATTTTCTTTGTGAACGTGCCAATTGGTATTATTGCGTTTGCCTTGTCTTGGAAGTACGTTAAGGAAACGCCGAGTTATGGTAAGGGCCAAAAGATTGATTTTCTTGGTATGCTGCTTTCCGGAGCTGATTTGTTTACACTAGTCTACGGATTGATTGAAAAAGAACAACACTTTAACTGGGGCTGGACAGATCCCCGCGTTATGGGGTGGTTGTTGGCCGGAGTTGTTTTGTTGGTTGTCTTTGTTCTAGTTGAACTAAAGTCAAAACACCCCATGATGAATCTCAAGTTGTTCAAGCATGTTAATTTGGTTGGGGCGATTTTTGTTGCCTTTGCTTTAGGGGCAGGAGTCTACGCCATTAATGCTTATCTTACAACTATGATGCAAAATTACATGGGCTACAGTGCCTTCAGTACTGGCGTTCATCAATTGGTTATGTCGATTTGGGCCTTGCTTCTAGGTCCAATTACGGGACGTTTAGGTAACCGATACTCAAAGCGTTGGATGATTGCTGGATTCTTGGGCTTAGGGGTCGTTGCTTACTTGGTACTAGCACTGATGATTACACCAAATATTACCTTTAATGAATTGGTTCCTGGTTTGGTGTTGCTGGGGATCTCAAATGCAATGGTTAATCCGTTGGTTAACAATGCTGGATTGGAAGGCATTGAACCTTCTGAAACCGGTATGGCGTCTGGTATTATGAATGTCTTTCGTCAATTTGGTGTGACGGTCGGAATTGTAATGCTTGGTTTGACGCAATCAAATAAGTATGAAGATTACGTCAACGGTCATTGGTCCGGTTTGAATTTACCAGTTCAAATGTCAGATGGTTTGCATGATGCTTTCACCAATGCTGGACCTTTTGCTGGACATACGATTGCCTACAACAGTCGCTTGGCAAGTTTGCCACAGATTGGTCAGTTACGAGATATGATTCTACATGCGTATAATCATAGTATGGTTGCCATCTTCATCGCAGCTGCGATCGTGATGGCAATTGGCGCCGTGGCAGCTGGAATATTAATGCGTGATTCAAAAGAAAATTAAAAAAAGGGTTGCAATCATTTAGCCAACTTGTTATTATATAAAAGTTGGTTATGGGGGTTTAGCGAAGTCTGGTTAAACGCGATGGACTGTAAATCCATTCCTTCGGGTTCATAGGTTCGAATCCTATAGCCCCCATTTATTATTGGGATATGGCCAAGCGGTAAGGCATCGGTTTTTGGTACCGTGTATCGTTGGTTCGAATCCAACTATCCCAGTAAGAAAAAGGTCGGTGAGCGATTTCGCTTACCGGCCTTTTGTTATAATTAAAAGAAAAAGTGTAGCGAAAGGACAAGCAATGCAGAGTAATCGACAAATTAAAGCAGCGGCGCGCCATCAAATCATTGGTAACTTTAGTCAGTTCCAGATTGCCCTATCATTAGGTTTTGGGTTAATTATTTGGCAATTTATCTTCAGCTTGATTAATTCACGTAGTGCGCAATATCAAAATTTGATGAGCATGAGTATGAAAACCATGAGTGGGCAAACGGTTCCCTCAGATGTTTACATGCAAAATCTGCAAACGGCACTACCAGGTTTACTGGGATCTGCCTTTATTGATGCCATTATCAGTGGAATGTTAGCCATTGGTGCCAGCTGGGCGTTTGTGATGTGGCAACTAACAAAGAAACAGCCAGGACACCCTTTTAAATTAAGCCTACGTTTCTTTAGTCGAACGACCTTGAAAGATAGTGTCATCTTGATGGCAGTACGTTCAGTACTTGTCTTTGTTGGTTACATGCTCTTCGTGATTCCGGGGATTGTCATGTCATTGAACTTTGCGATGGCACCGTTTATTTACGCAGCAGATGTCCAAACTAAGCGGCCAATTCAAAGCACAACCGTTTATCTCCGTGCGTCAAGTGCGATGATGCGTGGACATCGCATGCAATTGTTGTTCTTAAACATCAGTTTTATTGGATGGATGTTAGCCAATGCGCTTACAGGTGGACTAGCTAGTATCTATGTCGTACCATATTATCAGTCAACGATGGCTCAATTCTATGTGGCACGTCAATTGGATATCGAAAAAAATATGTCATAAACCAAAAACCGATGTCGTGCATCGGTTTTTTATTTGAGGTAAATTATTATGCAGAAAAATCACCGAACGGAACGATTACGGGTTGGTCGCGATGGGGATGCTTGGCAACGTGAAGTGCCGGATGTATTAGATAAGCAGGCCCCAATTTTTGAACCGATTCAAGTTGTAAATCCCCACACAGAGATGAGCGTACATTTTGCGGAACACGCCGAACGTGTTCCACGTGAAACATGGTACCGGCTTATTTTGCAAGAATGTCGAAAAGTAACGCAAGCAGATATGCGTATCCGCAGTATTATATTGGATCGGCACGATACATTGCATATTTTATTTGTTATGCCGGACGTTCCGGCAATGCAAGAACTCACCATTTTTGTTGGTAAATCAGTGCCTAAATTGCAACAGCATCAAATGTGGACGGGATATTATGCTTCAATCCGTGAAGTATTAAAAGTGGTACGTCAGTATTTAAGTAATCAGCGTTATCAGAGTTTCTCGTTAGGAATGTATAGCTTTTTACGGCTTAACCAGCAAGGTGTGGTAACAGATATTCAAATGCAACACAGACATTATTATTTAGGGCATGCTGAGATACCGATTGCTGAGGATGAGGCGCGTCTCTTACAAGTGCTACAACGTTATGAGTTGTTCCAACTGTCTGCAGAAGGACTGAAAATAACTGCCTTAGGGATTAGTGCGTTAAATTACTTTGCGAGATTTTATGAACGAACATTTTCGGCAAATTGGAAGACAGGTATTGTCGACTCCGATATGTCTGAACAATCAGTTAAATCAACTCAGCGAAAACAAGTTCGATTAGCACGGGAGGTTGAGGAAAATGACTGATGCAGAGCTCCAATCTTTAGTGGAAAGCATCTCAATCACTGATTTTGAACGTCCTTTTGAACATCAAGCGACGTTTAATCGACGGTTAAGAACGACAGGTGGTCGTTATTTATTAGCGACTCACAATCTTGAAATCAATCCACGGATGCTGACAGATTTTGACGAAGCAACTTTGATCGGTGTAATTCAACATGAATTAATTCATTACCATCTTCACATGCAAGGGTTACCACACCAACATCGAGATCAGGCGTTCAAACAGGAATTAGCACGTACCGGTGCGTTACGGTTTGCTCCGGCCCAGCCACAAGCAGCGAAGTGGCATTACTGTTGTGCGAATGGACATGATATTTATCGTAATCGACGTATGAATGTTAAACGTTATGTTTGTGGGAAATGTCGGGCACCGTTAAAATTAATGAATCCAAATGGTTGACTAACTAATTGTTAGCGTGATATATTTTACTGGTTAATTAACCGGTAAAGGAGTTTTCAATGACAGTTAAAGAAAATGCAGCGCAAGTCGATGATTTTTTAAATCAAATTCTGTTACTCGCTGAAAATCAGCGGGAAATCCTCTTGGGATTTGAACATAAGCAAACAATTACCTTGACGCAAGGACATCTATTGATGATTTTGGCGCAAAAAGGGCCACAAACGAATGGAGAACTTGCTCAGGCATTAGCTGTTTCACCAGCTGCGGTGACAAAAGCGATGAAGATTTTGCAAAATGAGCAAAACGCAATGGTGACATTGATGCCAGATCCGGAGGACGGACGAATTAATCGATGGGCACTGACGGATACTGGACGGGCTAAAGCGACCGAGCATGCAGATGAACATCAAACAACGCAAAGCGAATACATCGCCGTACTCAATCAATTTACAGATGATGAGCAGGCTGTCGTATCGCGATTTATAACGGCCATGACAGATAAGTTAACGGGGGGCAATGATGCGTAGTCGACTAAATAAAATGCTTTTAACATTCACAGGGGCTTTAGTTTTATTTTTGATTGGGTTGGTGATTTATACTGGCCTGCAGCAAAATAAAAGTACTGATTTGGGGAATAGCCCGATTCGTGTTGTTAGTAGTTTGAATAGCTATGGTGAAATGGCGGAAGCAGTTTTGGGCAATCAAGGAGAAGTTAAGAGTGTAATGACAAATCCGGATGTTGACCCACATGATTATGAACCAACGGCAAATACAGCCAAGTTATATGAACGGGCCACAGTGACCATTTCGAATGGAGGTGGTTACGATACTTGGAGTGAACGCTTTACAAAAGCTAATAAAGATGTAAAAGCGGTTAATGTTGGTGAAATGTATCATTATCAAGAAGGACAAAATGAACATTTTTGGTATCAACCAGATGTCGTTAACCGGGTGACCAATGCTTTGGTTGATACTTATAGTGCGATTAAGCCAGATCAACGAGCTTATTTCGAACAAAATGCCAAAAATTACCAGAAGAAAATGCAAAAGGTGGATCGCCTGCGGACGCAATTAAAACAGGAAATGGCTGGAAAAGGGGTTTTGGCAACAGAACCCGTCTTTGATCCACAGCTAGAAGCTGTGGGAGCGAAGCGTTTAGATACAGCTTTTGCCCAGGCAATTGACGAAGGGAATGACCCAACGCCAGCAGCCATGTCAGAATGGCAAGGCAAGTTAAAAAATCATGAAGCAGTTGCGGTAATCGATAATACGCAGTCTTCAAGCAAACTGGTTAAGCAGGCTTTGCAAGAAGCGAAAGCGGCCGGGGTACCGATTGTACCGGTAACGGAATCGATGCCGAAGAACACGTCATATATTGATTGGCAATATAATCAATTAAAGAGTCTGCAAAAGGCGGTGCAATAATGGTAGTGCTAGAAGGAAAAGATATTGGAATTAAATTTGGCAAGCGTTGGTTATATCGCCATGTGAATTTTGAACTGAAATCACAACACGTCTTAGCTGTTATTGGGGATAACGGTGTTGGAAAGACGACTTTAATCCGCGCTATTTTGGAACAACAGAAGTTAACTGAAGGTGCGTTGACTTGGCCTGATAAAAAACCAGTAATTCGGTACGTGCCACAAGAACGGCCCGATGCGCAGGACTTTCCATTGCGTATTTCTGAATTTGTGAGTTTGAGCTTTGATCAAGGGATTCGTCCTTGGATGACGAAAGCCGAAAAAGACCAAATTCAACATATTCTTGACGATACACATTTGGTTGAGTTAGCTGATCAACGCATTGATCAAGCTTCTGGAGGTGAACGTCAACGTTCTTACTTGGCGCAAGCTCTGCTGGTAGATCCAGGTCTATTGATTTTGGATGAAGCAACGGCCAATCTTGATAATATTGCCAAGTATGAATTAATGGATGTGGTGAAGCATTATCGAGATCATCATCACCTTAGCATTATTATGATTAGTCACGATTTGGAAATTATTAAAGAATATGCGGACGATTATCTGTTACTCAAGCCTGAAGGTAGTGAGTTTGGACAGGTAAAGGATTTGGACGTGTCACAACTGGAGGTGGGAAATCAAGATCATGCTTAGTTATCCATTTATGCAAAATGCCTTTGTTGTTGGAACCTTGATTGCCATTGTCAGTGGTTTTATTGGGGTCTTTGTTGTTGCCCGTCACATGTCGTTTTTAGCGCACACTTTAAGTGAAATTGGCTTCGCCGGAGCTTCTTTTGGCCTCTTTATGGGCTGGTTGCCGCTCATTGGGATGTTGATTTTCACCATTCTCGCTTCGACGACAATTGGTGAGTTGGGGATGCAAGAAAAACGTTCTGAATCATTGATCTCGGCGGTGAGTGCGGTGGCTATTGGACTAGGAATCGCCTTCTTGGCGCTTTCACAAAAGAATGCCAGTGCAGCAACAAGTATTCTATTTGGTTCGATTTTCAGTATTAGTCATGCAAACGTCGTCCAAGTAGTGGTCTTAGCGTTGATTGTTTTGGTTGTAGGGTTACTTTGTTATCGCCCGTTGCGACATTTCGCGTTTGACTACAATACGGCTATTTTTAGCTTAAAACACGTCGTATTGATTGAAGTTCTGTTCTTAGTGCTAATGGCGATGACTGTAGCGATTTCTTCACAAGTAGTGGGGTCGTTGTTAATCTTCATCTTAATCACTTTACCAGCTAGTGCAGCGATGCGCTGGGGCCGGACTGTGTGGCAGATGGTTGGCTTATCAGTCTTGTTTGGTGTTGTCGGTGTCTGGGCTGCGTTAGTCTTATCGTATTGGACGAATGTACCAGTTTCGTTTTACATCGCCATTATCGAAGCAGGGATTTATTTTATTTCCTTGATTAAACGCGATGCGTAATTGTTAATGAAATGATACAATGGGCGGACATATGTTCGTCCATTTTTGATATGATGGAGATTGATTGTTTTAAGATATGAATTAACGCAAAAAAGGAAGTAATAAAAAATATGTTAACAGCCTCAAACGTTTCAATAGCTTTCAACGGTAAAAAGCTATATCAAGATGTTAATCTTAAATTTACACCAGGAAACACATACGGAATTATTGGTGCCAATGGTGCCGGTAAGTCAACTTTCCTAAAGATTTTGGAAGGTAAGTTGCAACCAACAACTGGAACAGTTTCAATGGATCCAAACGAACGTATGTCATCATTGGTACAAGATCACTTTGCTTTCGATGACTACACGGTGATGGATACAGTTATGCAAGGTTATAAAGAGCTTGCTGAAGTTAAGTCTGAAATGGATGCCATTTACGCTAAGCCTGATTTCTCTGATGAAGACGGAATTCGCGCAGGGGAACTTTCAGCGCAATTCGACGACATGAACGGTTGGACTGCTGAGTCAGATGCCTCACAACTTTTGCAAAGTGTGGGTATTCCTGAAGACATGCACCAAACTAAGATGAGCGAATTATCAGAAACTGAAAAGGTTAAGGTTTTGTTGGCCCAAGCTTTGTTCGGTAACCCTGATATTTTGATTTTGGACGAGCCGACTAACGGTTTGGACACTAAGACAATTGCTTGGTTGGAAGACTTCTTGGCCGACTATCCAAATATCGTTATCGTCGTATCCCACGACCGTCACTTCTTGAACACTGTTTCAACAATGACTTTGGATGTGGACTTCGGTAAGATTACAGAATTCGTGGGAAACTATGACTTCTGGAAGGAATCTTCAGAATTGGCATCACGTTTGCAAGCGAACGAAAACGCTAAGAAGGAAGAACAAATCAAAGAATTGCAAGACTTCGTGGCCCGTTTCTCAGCCAATGCCTCAAAGTCAAAGCAAGCCACTGCGCGTAAGAAGCAATTGGAAAAGATTACATTGGACGATATTCAACCTTCAAGCCGTAAGTACCCATACGTGCACTTTGATGTTGCCCGTGAAATGGGAAATGACATGGTTAAGGTTGAAAATGTGTCAAAGACCGTTGATGGTGTTAAGTTGCTAGACAACGTGTCATTCACATTGCGTCCAAATGAAAAGACGTTAATTATGGCCGATAACGACGTTGCGACAACAGCAATGTTGGATATCTTGGAAGGCAACATGGAACCTGATGAAGGAACTGTGACTTGGGGTGTGACAACTTCAAGTGATTATCTTTCAAAGGATATGGGAAAGAACTTCCCTAAGCCGGATATGCCAATTCTTGATTTCTTGCGCGACTTTGCGGGTAAGGATGAAGATGACAATACTTTCTTACGTGGATTGTTAGGACGGATGTTGTTTAAGGGTGAAGATGTTGAAAAGACATTGGATGTCCTTTCAGGGGGTGAAAAGGTCCGCGTTATGTTAGCTAAGCTAATGTTGACGAAGCCAAACGTTTTGATTTTGGATGATCCTACTAATCACCTTGATTTGGAATCAATTACCTCATTAAATGATGGATTAATTGACTACAAGGGTGGTCTAATCTTCACATCACACGACCACACGTTTGCACAAACAATTGCTGACCATATTATCGTGCTTGGTAAGCCTGGCGTTATTGAACGTGCCGAAACGGATTACGATGAATTTATCGCTAACCCTGGGGTACAAGATGCGTTGAAGGAACAAAATATTCAACTATAAAGAAAAGACGGACAGGGATGTCCGTCTTTTTTGCTTGTGTTTTTGGTGAAATCATTTAAAAATAGACATATATTATATGTGTTAAAGGGGTTCAACATGGCAAAGAAAACAAAAATTAAAAAGATTTTAGTTGAACAAATTTTAGATAAAGCAAATGTTCCATATGAAACAATTGTGTTCGAAGACGGGATGGATCGGCATGCCGATGAAATGGAGAAATACCACCTGGATGATCACAGTATCTATAAGACATTGGCTTTAACAGGCAATGTAACCGGTCCTGTAATTGGTATTGTACCGATTGATGCACACCTGGATGAAAAGAAATTAGCGGTCGTTTCAGGTAATAAAAAAGTCAATATGATTCCAACCAAAGACCTCCAAAAGACGACGGGTTACGTACATGGCGCTAATAATCCTGTTGGTATTTGGCAAAATAAAAAATTCCCAATTTATATTGACGAATCAGCGCGAACAGCAGGTGAACTCACAGTTTCAGCAGGCGAAATTGGACGATCAATTCGCATTAATGCAGAGGATCTGGCGCAGTTTGTGTCAGGAACATTTGCTGATTTGCAACAAGCATGATGCCAAATTATTTTACAACGCTAGTGCAGTTACTGTTAATTGTATTAGTGATGCCTTATGTAGGGGCAGCAGTGATTTCAGCAATTACTAAGCGCACAAATCAATTAATTGTGAATCATTTCGGCACCCAAGCGCAGTTTTACTTTAGTTTTTTTGGCATTATTGTCCATGAATTATCACATGCTGCGATGGCACTATTGTTTCGACACAAGATTGATAAAATCAGCTTGGTCCAAAAAGCAGATGTTGAACAAACCCTAGGCTATGTTTCTCATGCGTGGAACCCCAAGAGTTTATACCAACAATTGGGTAATTTCTTCATCGGGATGGGGCCGTTGTTTGGAATCGGGTTAGCCGTTTGGCTGACGACATATGTGTGTTGGCCACAGCTGTTGACAGCATTGCTACGACTGGATTCGAGCCAACTTTGGATGGGTATCATTTGGTGGCATCTCCTGATTTGGTTACTTTTATGTATTCAGTTTTGTTTAGCCTTGAACTTGAGTCGGGCGGATTGGCAGAATATTCAAAGTGGCATCGTCAGCTACATCGTTTTTTTGGCAGTGTTAGCAGTGCCCCTCTGTTTTATTGTGACGAACACGCAAATGTTATGGCAAGATTTTGGACGTTATATCCTGTATTTTCTTCTGGCCATGTTCGGTTTTAGTTTAGTTATTGATGTCGTCTTTAATGTGTTAACGCGAACCAGAGAATAAGGAGTCTTTCATGAACGAACAAGAACAAATTCAGTTAAGCGCACTTGATGCCTTTATGCGTGAACGGTTGCAACAAGATGAAAGCGGCCATGATACAGGCCATATTGATCGGGTTGTGCAGTTGGCGCAACATCTGCTTGAGACCGAACCAACCGCTGATGCTTTCATTACTTTGGCTGCAGCTACTTTGCATGATACTTATGATGATAAGCTGTTCGATGATGTCGAGGCGGCTAAACAACAAGTGGCGGATAAAATGACTGAACTTGAAATTGACCCAACGCGCCAAGCCGCCATTTTCCATATTATCGATAATATGTCGTGGAGTAAGCAACGTTTCGGTAAGCCTGAGCCATTGGATATTTCGGGGGAAATTGTGCAAGATGCTGATCGTCTAGAGGCGATGGGGATGATTGCAGTTGCACGTGTCATTCAGTATGGTGTCCAAGCCCATCACATTTTATATGACCCAAGTATCCCACCACGTGATTTGAAGACGAAAGCCGATTATCGGAATCCTGCCGGTGAAACGATGATTAATCATTTTGATGAGAAGTTATTTTTGCTCAAAGATTACTTAAATACTGATGAAGGTAAAAGAATTGGTGCTATTCGAGATAAGGCGATGCATCAGTTTGTAAATCAATTTAAGGCCGAATGGGCTGGTGTTGATTATCAATAAATCATTAAAAGTGGTCCAACCAAATGCTTTTGGTTGGACCACTTTTATGTTATGCTAAACGCAAGTTAACAAGATGGAGAGAGTAGGATGGAACAAGAGGCAATATACTTACGTGTATTAACTGACTTGAAAAAGCGGATTAATCAACAAGAATTTGCGACGTTAAAACTGCCTGACGAACGTTCACTTGCCGTTGCATACGACGTATCACGGAGTTCGATTAAGCGCGCTTTGAATGTGCTAGCGCAACAAGGAATCATTTTTAAGAAACGTGGGTCAGGAACTTTTGTGAATCCACTATATTTGAAGAATCAAAACATGTTCCAATCAACGGGGCATAGTTTGGGCGTTTCGGACTCATTCCGAATTGACGGTGAGGCACCGGCAATTGAATTAGTTTCATTTGATAAACAATTAGCAGATAAGGATACGCAATTAGCCTTGTTTTTGGAAGAAGGCGAAGAGGTATACCATATTAAACGATTGCGTCAATTGCAGGGCAAAACTTTCATGAGTGAAGATGCATTGGTTCCGGTAAAGTTATTGCCAAATCTAACTGAAGCGGATGTCCATGCTTCCTTATTTAAATATGCCGAACTAACGACGAGGAAACCTGTGACACGTTCATTTTTGACAGTTTCAGCAGAGCCGTCAACACCACAGGATCAGCGTGCTTTGGGCTTAAAGTCGACCGAACCAGTAGGTGTGATGGCTGGGATTTACTTCCTAGATGATGGTACGCCATTTGAAGTTGGAACCATGAGAATTCATTATAAATACATGCGATATAATAGCTTTGATAGTCTGGATGGTGAATAGGCTGTTTACGTCATTTCAAAAACCAATAATTGGACCGTTCCAATTATTGGTTTTTTCTTGTATGTCGTATTTAAATCTGTTATCATGATTGTGTTGACTTAGGAGAATTGTCTTCTAAAGTCGTAACTTATTTCTCAAACAATTTATTAAGGAGATATCAAAATGGCAGTAGATTTTGATTCAAAAGAATACCTTGAAAAAGTTGACGCCTGGTGGCGTGCAACCAACTACCTTTCAGCTGGTATGATTTTCTTGAAGAGCAACCCATTGTTCTCAGTTACTAACACACCAATTACATCTGAAGACGTTAAGGTTAAGCCTATCGGACACTGGGGTACTATCTCAGGTCAAACTTTCCTTTACGCTCACGCAAACCGTTTGATCAACAAGTACGGTTTGAACTTGTTCTACATCGGTGGCCCTGGTCACGGTGGACAAGTTATGGTTACGAACTCATACCTTGATGGTACTTACACTGAAGATTATCCTGAAATTACTCAAGATATCGAAGGTATGTCACGTTTGTTCAAGCGTTTCTCATTCCCTGGTGGAATTGGATCTCACATGACAGCCCAAACTCCAGGTTCATTGCATGAAGGTGGAGAATTAGGTTACTCATTGTCACACGCCGTTGGTGCTGTGTTGGATAACCCTGACCAACTTGGTTTCACTGTTGTTGGTGATGGAGAAGCCGAAACTGGTCCTTCAATGACTGCATGGAACGGTATCAAGTTCTTGAACCCAAAGACTGATGGTGCGGTTTTGCCAATTTTGGATCTTAACGGATTTAAGATTTCAAACCCAACTTTGTTTGCACGTATGTCAGACGAAGAAATCTCAAAGTTCTTTGAAGGTTTGGGATGGTCACCTCGTTTCATCGAAAACGATGACATTCATGACTACATGGCTTACCACGAAAAGGCTGCTCAAGTCTTTGACCAAGCTATTGAAGACATCCAAGCAATCCAAAAGGACGCTCGTGAAAACGATCGTTACCAAGACGGTGAAATTGCAGCATGGCCTGTAATTATCGCTCGCTTGCCAAAGGGTTGGGGTGGACCACGTTTCGACGCTAAGGGTAACCCTATCGAAGATTCATTCCGTGCCCACCAAGTGCCACTTCCTTTGTCAGCTGGTCACATGGAAACATTGGACCAATTCGAAGAATGGATGAACTCATACAAGCCTGAAGAATTGTTCAACGCTGATGGTTCATTGAAGGAAGAAATCGCTGAAATCGCCCCTAAGGGTGACAAGCGTATTTCTGACAACCCAATCACTAACGGTGGTGCCCCTAAGGGTCAATCATCAAAGGATTTGGATTTGCCAGATTGGAAGAAGTTTGCTAACGAAATTACTGCCGAAAACCGTGGTACTGAATTAGCTGACGGAAACCGTAACATGGACATGAACGTATTGTCAGGATTCTTTGCTGAAGTTGCACGCATGAACCCTACATCATTCCGTATCTTCGGACCTGATGAAACAATGTCAAACCGTCTATGGGACATGTTCAAGATGACTAACCGTCAATGGATGGAACAAACTGAATTCCCTAATGACGAATTCGTTGCTCCTGAAGGACGTATCATCGATTCACAACTTTCAGAACACCAAGCTGAAGGTTGGTTGGAAGCATACACATTGACTGGTCGTGTTGGTGTATTCGCATCATACGAATCATTCCTACGTGTCGTTGACTCAATGATCACACAACACTTCAAGTGGTTGCGTCACGCCTCAGAACAATCATGGCGTAATGATTACCCATCATTGAACTTGATTTCAACTTCAACTGTATTCCAACAAGATCACAACGGTTACACACACCAAGATCCAGGTATGTTGACACACTTGGCCGAAAAGAAGTCAGACTTCATTCGCCAATACTTGCCAGCTGATGGAAACACTTTGTTGGCTGTATTCAGCCGTGCGTTCTCAGAACGTAGCAAGATCAATCACGTTGTTGCCTCAAAGCAACCACGTCAACAATGGTTCTCTGCTGAAGAAGCTGATGTTTTGGCAAACGAAGGTTTGGCAGTTATCGATTGGGCATCTACTGCTCCACAAGGTAAGGCAGATATCGTATTTGCTTCAGCCGGTGCGGAACCTACTATCGAAACTTTGGCTGCTGTTGACCTTGTTAACCATGCCTTCCCTGAAGTTGCAATGCGCTACGTCAACGTTGTTGAATTGATGCGTTTGCAAGCTAAGAATGGTGCAATGAACGACGAACGTTCATTGTCAGATGACGAATTTGCTGAATACTTCGGTGAATCTGGAACACCTGTAATCTTCGGATTCCACGGTTACGAAGATTTGATTGAATCATTCTTCTACCAACGTCAACACTTGGGATTGCACCCACACGGTTACCGTGAAGATGGTGATATTACTACGCAATACGACATGCGTGTATACTCAGAATTGGATCGTTTCCACCAAGCTAAGGATGCTGTTGCTACTTTGGCAGCTAATGGCGTTATCAACGAAGAGAAGGCTGGCGCTTTCTTGGAGAAGATGGACAACATCTTGGCAAAGCACTTCGACGTTACTCGTAACGAAGGTCGTGATATTGAAGAATTCACTGACTGGAAGTGGGAACCATTGGTTTAATCAACCTGCGTTGATTAGCTAATCGTTTTACTAAAAATAAAAGCTAGAAAATATCATTTATTGATGTTTTCTAGCTTTTTTATTTGGCTCAATTAACCTATAATGAGAATAATTAAATCAATAGGAGTGAACTCGACATGGTAAATAGCTTTCCTCAAGTGGTGACAATTGCAGGTAATGATAGTGACGGATCAGCTGGTGGGCCAGCGGATTTACACACTTTTTTTGCACGAGATACTTATGGTATGATGATTTTGACAGCTGCCGTAGCTGGAAATTCATATGGCATTCAAGACCAACGCACAATGCCATTGGATTTTATTACGCAACAATTTACAAGTATTGCCGATGACTTTGAGATTCGAGCAGCAAAAACAGGCATGTTGGCTGACCGAGCTATTATTCATAATGTTGTTGAAAATCTAAATCGTGTTTCATTTGGTGATTTGGTTGTTGATCCGGTTATTTCAACCAAACATGGGGCAACTTTGTTAGAGATGGATGCGATTAAAGCGGTGCAAACCGAATTGCTACCTCTAGCGACGATTACAACACCAAATATTTATGAAGGTGAGTTATTAGCTGATATGAGCATTGATTCACCTGACGATATGGAGGTAGCGGCACGCAAAATTCAAAGTTTTGGTGCAAAGAATGTGCTGTTAAAAGGGCGTCATGCCGACGCTAAGCAACTTGAAGTAACGGACCTATTGTTACTTGAAAATGGGGAAACACACTGGCTAACAGAGCCATATGTCGATACAACGCACATTAATGGAACGGGGGATACTTTGTCGTCTGTTATCGTGGCTGAATTGGCCAAAGGACAGTCAATTTTGGAAGCTGTTAAATTAGCAAAGACATTGACATATCAAGCCATTGCCGAAACGATTGAAGTGGGACATCAATTTGGGCCAATTAACATTTGGGCGGCTCAAGATAAAGCATAAAGTTCGAAAATTTGATACACTTAGTACTTAAGATAAATTAATGAGGTATTATATCTATGATTGTATTATTAGTACTAGGAATTGTGTTTTTGCTTTATACATTACTCCAATTCGTACAACACCGTTCAATTCGTTGGATTCCGTTGGTCATCGGAATTGCTTTGATTGGTGTAAACGTTTGGGGACTACGAGTTGATGACTCAAAACACTTGTTTATGACAAAACGTTCTGACTCAACAACTGAAAAGATTAAGCCGGCTGAGGAGTTAGGTTCATACAAATTCATCACGACAGAGAAAGTCGACGGTGGCAAGCGTTATACTTATGATATGGGTGATAAGACTTACCAAACTTTAGCTGAAGGAACGAAGATGACGCTAAAGATTGGGACGCCCGCAACTTTGAAAACCAATTTAACGACTTATCAAACTGATAATGCATTTGATCGGTTTATGCGAATGGGACAAAGTCAAAAGACAGACACTAAAACTGCCTATGTGATGACAATTCCTAAAGACTGGCATGTGATTTCAACGAATCAATACCAACAATTGGAAGGTTTGAACAAAAATTCTGAGAAGACCATTTCGGATGCAGTGGCCAAGCAAGTGAAGATTGAATTTGCTAAGCGCTACAAGCAGGATCCTGACTTCTTAAAGAATAAAAAGGCACAAAAGACTGTTCAAGATCAAGTTGTTAAGTCAGAAACCCAAAAATATAACACGAAATTGAATGAGCAAATCGATCAGAAGTTGAAAGATTGGCACGTACAATAGCATGAAAAACCAGGCAACTTATCTGTTGCTTGGTTTTTTATTAGATATTAATGAGAAATGTGCTAAACTAGTATTACTATATAAAAATGAGGTGCTGAAATGACAAAAGTACGTAAACAAGATGATTTGTACGAAGCAGTCAATGGAGAATGGCAAGCAAAAGCGGTTATTCCTGATGATAAGCCCCGCACAGGTGGATTCAATGATTTGAGCGATGAGATTGAAACGCTTATGTTGGATACAACAGATGAATGGTTAGCTGGGAAAGATGTCCCAAGTGACCCAATTTTGCAAAACTTTGTAAAATATCACAAGCTGGCTAGTGATTGGGAAACGCGTAATGCTAAAGGTTCTGCGCCTGTGTCAGATTTAATTGCGAAGTATCAAGCACTAGAATCATTTGAGGACTACAATGCGCATTTAGTTGAATTAGAACAAGCTGGTTTACCGAATGGGGTACCATTTGGTATTGCACCGGATTTTAAGGATGCGCAAACGAATGTGCTTTGGGCCGATAGTTTTGGAACTATCTTACCTGACACGACGTATTATGCTGATGATCACCCACAAAAGCAGGAGTTACTGGATAAGTGGCGTGAGTCGCAAACTGCGTTATTCAAGGCCTTTGGATTTTCAGACACTGAAATTGATGATATCTTAACGAAGAATTTGGCCTTTGATGCGCGTGTTGCTGAGCATGTCATGAGTAATGAGACGGCGTCAGAAATTACGAACGTCTATCACCCTTATACTTGGGATGAATTTGTGAAAATGGCTGGTTCTTTGGATGTCACTACTTTGATTCAAGCGCAATTAGGTCAGTTGCCAGCTGACATTATTGTTTCAGAAGATGACTTTTGGAAGCACGCGGATTTGTTCTATTCAGAAGAGGCGTGGCCTTTGTTAAAGGCGCACTTACTTGTTGCGATTGTAAATAGCTTTACAGCTTATTTATCTGACGATATTCGTTTAAAGGCGGGTGCCTATGGACGTTATGTATCTGGTGTTCCAGAAGCAAGCTCGCAACGTAAGTCAGCCTATTACTTGGCGGAATCGTTCTATGACCAACCATTAGGGC
Source organism: Weissella viridescens (assembly GCF_014789145.1). GTDB lineage: Bacteria > Bacillota > Bacilli > Lactobacillales > Lactobacillaceae > Weissella > Weissella viridescens. Next base: position 99,623 of record NZ_CP061835.1, read on the forward strand.
TATGGTATGCCGGTGAAAAATTCTCGCCTGAAGCAAAGGCGGATGTTGAGCACAAGGTGCAAACGATGATTGAGGTCTATAAAGAACGTTTGAACGCCGTAGACTGGTTGCAAGAAGAGACAAAGCAAAAGGCTCAAGTTAAACTAAGTGTGATTAATCCCCACATTGGTTATCCAGAAAAGCTACCTGAGCGTTTTGCTAAGCGTGTTATTCAAGATGACGATGATCTTATTTCTGCAGCACGTCGCTTCCGTGAACAAGCGACTGAGGAGGCATGGGGTCGTTGGAATCAACCAGTGGATCAATCTGAATGGGGGATGCCAGCAAATATGGTTAATGCCTACTATGATCCACAACAAAATCAAATCGTCTTCCCAGCTGCTATCTTACAAGCACCGTTCTACAGTCTTGACCAAACGTCATCACAAAATTATGGTGGTATTGGAGCTGTGATTGCCCATGAAATTTCACACGCTTTTGACACAAATGGAGCGGAGTTCGATGAACATGGTAATTTAAATAACTGGTGGACTGAAGCTGACTTTGCTGCCTTTAAGGAGCGGACACAAAAAGTCGTCGATCAATTCGATGGACTTGACGTGGAAGGTGTTCCGGTTAACGGTAAGCTAACTGTTTCAGAAAACGTGGCTGATTTAGGCGGTCTTGCAGACGCATTACAAGCCGCACAGTTAGAAGATGATTACTCTGCTGATGAATTCTTCACGAATTGGGCACGAATTTGGCGTCAGAAGCGTCGCCCTGAGTATGCGAAGATGGTGACGGCAGTTGATGTCCATGCACCAAATAATTATCGGGCCAATGTACCGGTAACAAATTTTGATGAATTCTATCAAACTTATGATGTAAAACCAACGGACGGAATGTATCGCGAGCCAAGTGAACGCGTGATTATTTGGTAGTGCGTAAAAACCACAGTTTCTATATATAGAAACTGTGGTTTTTTATTTAGCAGATCAGATTAAACGATTGTGTAAAAATATAGGAAATAGCACCCTTATGTGATTAAAGTCACATATAGATAGCATGCATGAATATGAAATGATAAAACCAGTGTTAAACCGTTTCAAAATAGTTTGAAAAAAACTTCACAAGAACTGTTGACACTACTTTGTGAAATGTTATACTAAGTATTGTTGATAGAGATAAAGAAATAAAACCTATATAAAAGAGGAGATCTTACCGATGGCAGAAGCACCTAAGAATAAGAAAAAAGAATTAACTCCAGAAGAGAAGGCTCAAAAGAAGGCCGACGCCGAGGCACAAACACAAGCTTTGGTAGAAAAGGCTCAAGTTGCCTTTAACGAATTTAAGACATTTAGCCAAGAACAAGTCGACAAGATTGTTGCAGCAATGGCATTGGCTGGTTCAGAAAACTCATTGCTTCTTGCTCACGAAGCACACGATGAAACTGGTCGTGGCGTTGTTGAAGATAAGGATACTAAGAACAAGTTCGCTTCAGAATCTGTTTATAACGCTATCCGTAACGACCGCACTGTTGGTGTTATCAGTGAAGACAAGGTTAAGGGACAAGTTAAGGTTGCTGCCCCACTTGGTATTTTAGCTGGTATCGTGCCAACAACTAACCCAACATCAACGACTATTTTCAAGTCAATGATGGCGGCTAAGACACGTAACGTAATTATCTTTGCGTTCCACCCACAAGCTCAAAAGTCATCTGTTCACGCCGCACAAATCGTTTACGATGCAGCTGTTAAGGCTGGTGCCCCAAAGAACTTTATCCAATGGATTGAAAACCCATCAATCGATGCCACAAATGCATTGATTACAAATCCTGGTATTGCTTCAATCTTGGCAACTGGTGGACCTGGAATGGTTAACGCTGCTTTGCACTCAGGTAATCCATCAATGGGTGTTGGTGCTGGTAACGGTGCCGTTTACATTGATGCTACAGCTAACATCGAACGTGCCGTTGAAGATTTGCTTATTTCAAAGCGTTTCGACAACAGTATGATCTGTGCTGCTGAAAACTCAGTTGTTATTGATGCATCAGTTTATGACAAGTTTATGGACCAATTGCAAAAGCAAGGTGGTTACTTGGTTCCTAAGAAGGACTACCAAAAGATTGCTGACTACGCCTTCAAGCCAAATGCTGAAGGTTATGGAGTCGCTGGACCTGTTGCCGGACGTCCAGGACCTTGGATTGCTGAACAAGCTGGTGTTAAGGTTCCTGAAGGTAAGGATATCTTGTTGTTTGAATTGGACAAGAAGAATATCGGTGAAGCTTTGTCATCAGAAAAGTTGAGCCCAATGCTTTCAGTCTATAAGGCAGAATCACGTGACGAAGCGATCGAAATCGTGCGTTCATTGCTTAACTACCAAGGTGCCGGACACAACGCCGCTATCCAAATCGGGGCTCAAAATGACCCATTTGTTAAGGAATATGCTGACGCCGTTGAAGCATCACGTATCTTGGTTAACCAACCAGATACACTTGGTGGAATCGGAGACGTTTATTCAGATGCTATGCGTCCATCATTGACGCTTGGAACTGGTTCATGGGGGAAGAATTCATTGTCACATAACTTGTCTACAGATGATCTATTGAATGTTAAAACTGTTGCTCGTCGTCGTAACCGTCCACAATGGGTACGTCTACCAGAGAACATTTACTACGAATCAAACGGAATTTCATACTTGCAAGATGTTGAAGGTGTAGAACGTGCCTTTATCGTTGCTGACCCAGGTATGGTTCAATTCGGGTTCGTTGATGAAGTGCTTGATCAACTTGCATTGCGTGAGGAGCCTGTTAAGACTTCAATTTACGGAACTGTTAAGCCTGACCCAACACTTGGACAAACAATCGAAATTGCTAAGCAAATGGCTGACTTCAAGCCTGATACTGTTATCCTAATTGGTGGTGGATCAGCACTTGATGCAGGTAAGATTGCGCGTTACATCTACGAATACTCACAACAACACGAAGGTGTCTTGGATGATCCTGAAGCAATGAAGGAACTCTTCCAAAAGTTGCAACAAAAGTTTATCGATATCCGTAAGCGTATCGTTAAGTTTGAAGAGCAACCACTAACTAAGATGATTGCTATCCCAACAACTTCAGGTACTGGTTCAGAAGTTACACCATTCGCGGTTATCACTGATGACGAAACTCACGTGAAGTATCCATTGGCTGATTATGCTTTGACTCCACAAGCTGCTATCGTTGACCCTGAATTCGTTATGACTGTGCCAAAGCGTACAGTTGCATACTCAGGTTTGGATTCATTGTCACACGCCTTGGAATCATATGTTTCAGTTATGGCTTCAGACTTTACTCGTCCATGGGCTTTGCAAGCTATCAAGTTAATCTTTGATAACTTGGTTGAATCATACAACTATGATCCACAACACCCAACCAAGGAAGGTCAAACAGCCCGTGCTAACATGCACTACGCTGCAACATTGGCTGGAATGTCATTCGCCAACGCCTTCTTGGGATTGAACCACGCGATTGCCCACAAGACAGGTGGAGAATTCAACTTGCCTCACGGATTGGCTATCTCAATTGCTATGCCACACGTTATTAAGTTCAACGCGGTTACTGGAAACGTTAAGCGTACACCATTCCCACGTTACGAAACATACCGTGCACAAAAGGATTACGCTGATATCGCACGTTACATCGGTTTGGAAGGTAAGGATGATGCAGCCCTTGTTGATGCTTTGCTAGCTAAGATTAAGGAATTGACTGATGCCTTGGATGTTGATACAACATTGACTGGTAACGGTGTTTCAAAGAAGTCTGTCGAAGAAAGTGTTGATCGTTTGTCAGACTTAGTTTATGATGACCAAACAATCGGTACTAACCCACGTCAACCATTCTTGGAAGAAATCAAGCAACTATTGTTGGATGAAATCTAAGCAAATTTAAAGTTAAACAAAAGCACCCGGAATTTTCGGGTGCTTTTTTTGTTATGACGAGCAAATAAAAACAGCTCAAGCACATGCTTGAGCTGTTTTTTTAATTAAGGCTAAAGTCTTTTAGGACAAGTTGGATTGGTGCATGATCTTGACGAGCACCGGTATCGATGACATCGAGACTAACCAATTTGTCACCAAGTTGATTTGAAATAAGGTAATAATCAATACGCCACCCGGCATTGTTGACCTTTGATTGCTTGGCGATTTGTGACCACCACGTATAAACCCCGGTTGCTTCAGGGTGTAACGTACGGAAGGTATCAATGTAACCAGCCTTGAGCAAATCAGTGAAGTCAGCGCGTTCTTCATCGGTAAAGCCAGCACTGTGATGATTTGTCTTTGGGTTCTTCAAATCGATTTCTTCATGCGCAACGTTAAAGTCACCAGAAAAAATGACTGGCTTTTCTGCATTTAGCGAATCGATGTAAGTCGTGTAGGCTTTATCCCAGGCTTGACGATCTTCAAGCCGAGCCAGTTCACGGCCTGAATTTGGCGTATAAACAGTCGATACAAAGGCATTGGGAAACTCGAGGGTGATAATGCGACCTTCTTGGTCCATTTCGCCAGGCGCACCGATTTCAGGCATCGTAACGGATAATGGCTCCGTCTTGGTAAGCATCATCGTTCCAGAATAACCGGTACGCGCGGTACTGAAATTCAAATAGCGGTGATATTCTGGGAAAAGCTCATCAAGCGCAGCTGCTTGTTTTTTGGTTAGGCCAGTTGGGCGTAGCTTCGTTTCTTGAATGGCTAAGACGTCTGGAGCAAGCTCGGCAAGATGTTGCAAAGTAGCCCAGGTCATTTCGCCACGTGGAGATTTATGTTCGACGGCAGCATTGATACTATCAATGTTCCATGAGATGAAAGTTGGCATAATATTCCGTCCTTTTTTTCTTATTGTGTTCATTGTAATGTATTTTGTGCACGATGTGTGAAGAAAAATGATGATGCTATGATGTGGCGGATGCTTTTTTTCATTTATAGGGTAACCATAGTCGTTTTTGAGCAAAATAAAAAGCGCAATCGAAATTGCGCTCACGTGGGGTAATGACTGATAGCCCAACAGGGAGTCGAACCCTGGATTCCGCGCTGAGAACGCGACGTCTTGACCACTTGACCATTGGGCCATGATGATAATTTGTTGACTATCTACAAATTGATAGCCCAACAGGGAGTCGAACCCTGGATTCCGCGCTGAGAACGCGACGTCTTGACCACTTGACCATTGGGCCAAAATATCATCACAACAATAGTTAACTATAACAGATGGCATAATTTGTTGTCAATTAAAATTTGACTGGACGCAGTTAGAATTATTAACCATAAAAATGCTATAATAAGGGTAACATACGACAACGAACAACGATGATGAGGAGTGAGCACAATGGCATTTAACTTATACTTAGTACGACACGGTCAAACATACTTAAATAAGTATGGACGGATGCAAGGGTGGACGGACGCACCGCTAACTGAAAGTGGACTTTCTGATGCCGATGCAGCAGGAACACGTTTAGCTAATGTGCACTTTGATGCTGCTTATTCTTCAGATTTATCACGTGCGCGCATTACGGCGGAACACATTTTGGAAGCAAATCAAAAGAGCGGTGATTTATTTAAGCCAACCGAAATCTGGAACTTCCGTGAAGTCTTCTTTGGAAGTTATGAGGGCTTACGCGGTGATGTCATTGCACCAGAGATTGCTGAAAAGAAGGGTCTTCCAAATGGGCAAATCAATACATATAGTGATTTGGTGGCTGAATTAGGAGCCGATGGCACAATGGATGCTTGCCGTGAATTTGATGCCTTTGAGGATGCGGAAGATTCAGCAATGTTCTGGAAGCGATTTGATGCTGGAATGGATCAATTACGTGCAAACCACACTGATGGAGAGAACGTGTTAGTGGTGGCACACGGAACAGTCGTACGGAATGTTGCGGCACGCTTTGCTGACGAAGCTACAGCCAAGGTTGCACCCGAAAACGGCATGGTTTCAGTTTGGACCGTCTCAGAAGATGATTTAACGATGGAAGCCTATAACGATACAACAACAATTTGGTAAAGAATAGGAATTTAAATGATAGAAAATGAAATGGACGAAAAGCGTCCAGTAATCTTAGCTGGGTTAGATCGTCAAAATGATGATTTTGATTATCAGATGGAAGAATTGGCTAACTTAGTTGAAGCCAATCATATGAACCCAGTGTCAACTGTCACACAAAAGCTTGACCGCCCGAACCCAGGAACCTATTTTGGAAAAGGAAAAGTCGAGGCACTAAAAGAAGCGGTTGATTACTATCAGGTTGATATGGTGGTTACTAATGATGAATTGACGCCATCACAGATTCGTAATTTGGAGGCTGGAACTGGTGCCACGGTTATTGACCGTACTGCGTTAATTTTGGATATTTTCGCATCACGCGCTAAGACAAAGGTCGCCAAGCTTCAAGTCGAAATTGCCCAATTACAATATCAGTTACCACGTTTACGTACATCAATGAATGTACGCTTGGACCAACAAACTGGTGGTAATGGTGGTAGCTTTACGAGTCGTGGGGCTGGTGAAACAAAGCTTGAAATGAATCGTCGTCATATTGAACATCAAATTGGCGAATTGCGTAAGGAATTGGCTGAAATTGAAGCTGACGATGCGACACGTCGTGCACGTCGTGAGAAGGAAAACATTAAAAATGTTGCTTTGATTGGGTATACTAATGCTGGTAAATCAACGATTATGAACGCAATGGTACGTCGCTTCGGTGAGAATCAAGAGAAGACCGTCTTCCAAGCCGATATGTTATTTGCGACGTTGGAAACGTCGGTTCGTAAATTGAACTTACCTGATAAGCAAAGTTTTTTGTTATCTGACACGGTTGGATTTGTCTCACATTTACCTCACGGATTAGTAGCGGCCTTTAAAGCAACGCTAGCTGAGGCTGCCTCGGCCGACCTTTTGGTTCAAGTTGTCGATTATTCGGACCCTAATTATAAGGAAATGATGAAAACGACTGCCGATACGCTTAAAGAGATTGGGGTGGGTGACATCCCAATGATTGTTGTCTATAACAAGGCGGATAAGTGTGATGGTGTGCCATATCCTGAGCGTGAAGGGGATGATCTCATTCTCTCTGCACCAGAGGAAAGTTCACAAGATATGTTGTTGGACGCAGTTCGCCAGCACATCTTTTCAGACTTAATTGAGAAGACTGTTTTGATTCCATTTGACCAAGGTCAAGTGGTTTCAGAATTAAACGATCAAGCAACAGTTCTCTCAACGGAATACGTTGAGAATGGCACGCAAATGCAAGTGGTACTAACGCCAACCCAATTGGGTCGCTTTGAAAAATACGTTATTGATTAATCATACAAAAACACACCTAGTCGTAGGTGTGTTTTCGTTTTTGATGGAAGTAAAACAGACACATTACTAAATGTGTTGATAACACTAACGTTTTGCGTGATTTATTAAAATATTGTGATAAAATAAGAACACATGTTAAGGCACGAAGTAATAGGAGAACGATATGGTGAAATTTTTAATCCCATATATTGGGAAATATAAGAAAGATGTTGTGTGGGCGGTGATAACAATTGCCATCGCTGCCGTTACATCTTTGTGGCAACCGAAGTTGCTACAACAAGTGGTCCAAGCAATCGCCGATGATAAAATGAATCTGATGATTCCGTTGGGGATTCAATTAATTGTGGTAGCTTTGATTGGCTTAGTTGCTGGAGCAATTAACACGATTTTTGCAGCCAAAATTGGAACGGGAACTGCAGCAGATTTACGTGCCGCTGAATATAAGAAGGTCCAAACATTCTCGTTTGGAAACATTGAACGTTTCTCAACTGGAAGTCTCGTCGTGCGCATGACGAATGACGTACAACAAGTCCAAACGATTGTGATGGTCTTCTTCCAATCCCTCTTACGTGTGCCAATTCTCTTTATTGGTGCCTTAGTATTGGCATTGACGACATTGCCACGTCTATGGTGGGTTATTTTAGTTATGGTTATCCTGGTTGTCGTCATTACGATGGGTGTTTTGTCACCAATGGGTAAGTTATTCGGTAAATTCCAGAATTTATTGGACAAGACGAATAATATGGCTAAAGAAAATTTGCAAGGTGTGCGCGTCGTTAAGTCATTTAACCAAGAGCACAATGAAGAAGTTCGTTTTGATGCAAATTCAAAAGAATTGACGGATATCAATATTAAAATTGGATACCTATTTGGTATTTTAATGCCTGCCTTTATGTTGATTGGTGAACTAGCAATTGCCGTATCAATCATTTTTGTGGCACGTAATATTGTTTCCGATCCAACCATGTTGGGAGCTTTGACTTCATTCGTGAATTATTTGATGCAAATTATGAATGCCATTGTTATGGCAGGATTTATGTCAATGTTTGCGGCTCGTGGAATTGAATCAACGAAGCGAATTAAAGAAGTTATGGATACCAAGCCTGACCTTACATTCGATGCCAATGCAGCTGAAGAAAAATTATCTGGGGATGTTGAATTTGACCATGTATCATTTGCTTATCCAGGAGATGAGCATGAGGTCTTGAAGGATGTATCATTTAAGGTCAAGCAAGGTGAGATGATTGGATTAGTAGGTGCAACAGGATCAGGTAAATCTACGCTTGCGCAATTGATCCCGCGCCTATATGACCCAACCGACGGTGTCGTTTCAGTCGGTCATGAAAATTTGAAAAAGGTGAATGAAAAGTCATTGCGTAAGGCAGTCGCCTTTGTGCAACAAAAAGCGATTTTATTCTCTGGTAAAATCTCAGATAATTTGAAACAAGGTAAGTTTGATGCTGATACTGCCGATATGAAGCACGCTGCTGATATGGCACAAGCAGCTGAATTTATTGAAAAGTATGATGACCAATACGAACATGAAGTCGTGGAGCGTTCAGCAAACTTTTCTGGTGGGCAAAAGCAACGCTTGTCCATTGCACGTGGCGTTATTGGAGACCCATCCGTTTTGATTTTAGATGATTCAACGTCAGCGTTGGATGCTCGTTCAGAAAAGTTAGTGCAAGAAGCACTTGAAGCTGACCTACCTGATACAACTAAATTTGTGATTGCAGAAAAGATTTCATCAGTGATTAAGGCTGATCGTATCTTTGTTATGCAGGATGGTGAACTCATTGCTGCGGGAACACATCGCGAATTAGTAGCGTCATCACCGGTTTATCGTGAAATTTATGAAACTCAAAAAGCACAGGAGGTGATTGACTAATGCAAAGTTTATGGCATGCAATAAAATTCTTTGCCCGATATTTTAAGCACTATAAATTAGGGATGTTGATCATCGCTGTGTTTACAATTTTGGCAACGTATTTTCAAGTTAAAGCGCCCGTATATATGGGAAAGGCGATTCAAGAAATTGCCAATTATTTAATGTTGAAATCTAACCCTGCTACGGCAAAACAAGCGTCAATGACGCAAGTTTATAATGCTGTAGAAATGTTTTTACTCTTTATTGTGATGATGGGAGTTGGCCTATTCATTGTTTCAATGGCACAAGCCATTATCTCATCTCGTTCAGTTGATGATATGCGAACTGGTTTGTTTGCGAAGATTCAACGCATGACCGTGAAGTATTTTGACTCACATCGAGATGGTGAAGTGCTGTCACGTTTCACATCGGATTTGGATAACATTTTCAACGCGATGAACGAAGCCATTTTCCAACTATTTGCCCAATTAGTGCTATTGGTGGGTGTAGTGGTGATGATGTTCCACCAAAACGTGCAGTTGGCATGGGTAACCATTGCATCAACGCCAATTGCGGTGCTACTGTCAGTAATTATTATTACGCAAGCACAACGCTATGTTAATTTACAGCAAGAAGAAGTTGGTCATTTGAATGGATACGTGAACGAACAAATCAATGGTGAAAAAGTGATTATCACGAATGGTTTGCAAGCTGGTTCAATTGATGAATTTATGGAACACAATGATAAGGTGCAACAAGCAACTTATCGTGGTCAAGTTTGGTCAGGAATCCTTAATCCATTGATGATGGGGATGAGCCTGGTTAACACAGCGATTGTCATTTTCTTTGGTGGTTACTTAGCATTGAATGGTAGTTTAGATCGTGCAACTGCCCTAGGGATGATTGTGATGTTCGTGAACTTCTCACAACAATTCTATCAACCAATCAGCCAAATCACGTCAACATACAACATGTTGCAATTGGCTGTGACCGGAGCGCGTCGTCTTGACGAAGTCTTTGCACAAAAGGATGAAGTTAGTCCAGCCGAACCCGTTGCTTTTGATGGTTTGAAGGATAAGGTGGAATTAGACGACATTCACTTTAGTTATAATCCTGGTAAAGAAATATTGCATGGGATTTCCATTGAAGTGGATAAGGGAAAGATGGTTGCCTTGGTTGGTCCAACAGGGTCAGGTAAGACAACGGTGATGAACCTCTTGAATCGTTTCTATGATGTTGATTCGGGGGCAGTGAAGTTCGATGGTATCGACGTTCGGGATATGTCATTGAAGAATTTGCGTGATCATGTTGGGATTGTGTTACAAGATTCAATCATCTTCACTGGAACCATTCGTTATAACATCACGTATGGAAAGCCTGACGCCACGGACGAGGAAGTCGTCTCTGCAGCCAAGCAAGCTAATATTCATGATTTCATCATGTCATTGCCTGAGCAATACGATACGGAAGTTAGTGATGAAAATTCAGTCTTCTCAACTGGACAAAAGCAATTACTTTCAATTGCTCGTACCATCTTAACGAACCCAGAACTTTTGATTTTGGATGAAGCAACATCTAACGTCGATACGGTGACGGAAGCGAAGATTCAAAAGGCCATGGATAATGTCATTGCCGGACGAACGAGCTTTGTGATTGCGCATCGATTGAAGACCATTTTGAATGCAGATAAGATTGTTGTGTTAAAAAACGGAAATATTATCGAAGAAGGAACTCATCAAGAGCTCTTGGCTCAAGATGGTTTCTACGCAGAGTTGTACCATAATCAAATGGTATTTGAATAAAGTGAAAACGACTAAATGTAAATTTAGTCGTTTTTTTTGTGCTAAAATGAAAGAAATAACGCATGAGGAGCAAGTATGAAATATTTAAAAGTTGAGCGGAAGTGGGCGTTGGTCATTGCTTTAATTCTAACCCTAGCCGCAGTTGTGCAAATTACATCAATGGATTTGTCAGCTGATGCGCGTGATATTGGTAAAATTATTGGTACCTTTGTGATTCCAGGTGCGTTTTACTTCATTGCCTTTGCGCCAAAATCTGATGATGAAAAATAAAAAGCAGCAGACTTTAAGTCTGCTGCTTTTTATTTTGTGTAATCGTCGGGATCGTTATTTGGATCACGTAGTAATTTTTCAAGTAGGTAAAAAACAAGGGCTTCAAATAGTGCCAAAACAACGAAAGTGATGCGTGCCCATGTCTGTGGAAAGACAAAAACAAGCGCGAATGTGGCAAGCGGTAAGATTACGGTGATACCGCGCCAAATGACTTTTGCAATCATATTAATTCTCCTGGTATTGGGTAATTATATTTTCAACTTGTGCTAGCGTCGAGCTTCGATATGAACGTGTTGGCTGCATCAATGTTTTAATATCAGATATATTCAGTGATGTCTTTGCTAGAATGACCGGAATTAGCTCTGGTTGCTCGCGTAAGGCCTTAGCAATGTGGCCTTGTTGTTTGATGTGTTGTGCTTCAAAATACGCAAAGAAGAGCAGACACGCCCAAATTGTGATAAGCGTAATCAAAAGATTTAATTGAAATACGTGTTGGCTATTTTGTAATAGCAATAATACGCTGATTAAACTGGCATAAATACTAAAGCGTATATACGGGTTTGTTTTCATAGCTGTTTCAACCTCGACATGTCTCTTTGCATTGATTGTAGCACATTTTGAAGCATTTCATATGCTGATATCTAGGTTTATAAACAATGTTGATAGATGATTAACTGCATGCCTGGTTTGATAATCAAATTTCTGTATGAGTAATGGTACCAGTGCCCTTACAAGAAGAATTGCTTGACTGCGTCTAATTGTGATGATTACTTAAATAATTACGATTAGCAACCATCAGTGATAATTTTACAGAAAAACACCCGCTGCAATTATTGCAGCGGGTGTTTTTGTTTAACCTAGAATTTGGTTTGTGTAGTTCATAAAGCGATCAAGATAATCTGCAGTATCAACTTCAACGGCGGCAAAGTCTGTTTTAACAGGATCTAACGCACGTTCTGGATCACCAATGGTACGTCCATCTTCGTGGGTTACCATCATGTTGATTGGTAACAGAGTCACCAACTTTGGATCAACCGCAACACCAACAGCTAGTGGGTCGTGTAGGGCGGCACCACGCTTATCGATATCCAAACGATCATACGCCTCAATATAGTAGTCGAAAATGTCAGCAAAGACACGACCTTTTTCTGTACCTAAGTCACGCCACTCTTGGGTTTCCTTTTTGGTCAAAAGGGTTTGCATTGTGACATCAAGTCCAACCATAACCAAGTGCTTAGCATGCTTATAAACATAATCAGCTGCTTCTGGGTCTTGGTTGATGTTGGCCTCGGTGTAAGGTGTGACGTTACCAGGAACAGTCAAGGCACCACCCATTAAGGTAATGTTACCAATGAGGTCGATGATTTCAGGATCTTTTTGCATCGCTGCCGCAAGATTAGTTAATGGACCAGTTGGCACAATAATCAAATTGTCTTGGTAGGTATGCGCTGCTTCAATCATGAAATCAACAGCAGGTGTTGTTTCAACTGGGCGGGCAGCCGCAGCCAATTCAACATCACCAATACCGTTTTTTCCATGAATATCCATTGAGATTTCCATTGTTTCAAAACCATCGGTTGTTGAAGAATGACTAAAACCTCGATAAACAGGAACATCGGTTGCGCCAAGCAATTCCAACAGCTTTAAGCTATTTTCAGCAGCGGTATCAACCAAAGTGTTTCCATAAGAAGCAGCGATTCCAATCAAATCAGCATCAGGTGTGGCGAGCGCGTAAGCAATTGCTAGTGCGTCATCAACCCCAGTGTCTAAATCAAGAATCATTTTTTTACGGGCCATGGGTTTCTCCAATCTCTATTTGTTCATTGCGGCAACTTGTTCCAAGAACCAAGTATTGAAAGCTTCGGCATTAATACCAACACCAACGTTTACGTTCGTGTAGCCAGGTTCATGCCAACGATATTGAAAATCAGCAACAGTCGCACCGATGGCGGGGCCTTCGGTAACCACATCTACTGCGAATGGCTTAGTTTCGATGACGCTAGGGTCAACAGCATACAAAATCGTATTAACGTCGTGCATTGGCTTACCACCAACATGCACATCTTCATAAGCGGTAACGATACCGTACAACATTTCACCAGCAGGACCCATTTCACGTAACGTGTTCGTACTCTCTTCAGTAAGGAGAGCGTTCAATGTCACGTCTAAACCAATCATTGTGATGGGTAATTCACTTTTGAAAACAATTGCAGCGGCATCTGGATCAGTGAAAACGTTGAATTCAGCAACTGAACTCACATTACCACCAGAAATTGAGCCACCCATTAAGATGAATTCCTTAATCAAAGGCTTATCTTCAGGATGTTGTTGCAAAAGCAAAGCTAGGTTAGTGTATGCGCCAGTTCCAATAATTGTAATTGGCTCAGCACTTTCATTTAAAACTTGGTGAATAGCTTCCACGGCATCAATGGCAAGTGGCTTGGTTGTTACTTCAGGGAAGTCGTAACCAGGCATACCAGATTCGCCATGAATATAAGAAGCATCTTTGAATTCGCGCTTCAAAGGTGCTTTGGCACCTTGCGCAACCGGAATATCAGTTCGGTCAAAAAATTCAAGTAGTTTAAGTGAGTTGTTGGTTGTCTTTTCAACACTGACATTACCCGCAACTGCAGTAATTAATTTAACATCTAAATCGGGACGATTAACAGCAACCGCAATGGCGGCAGCGTCATCAATTCCGGGATCCATATCTAAAATGACAGGTTTTGCCATGTGGTATTCCCCCTTGTTAGACAATGATTACCAAACGAATAGTCCGGCAGCAGCAGCTGAAAGTAATGAAACCAAGATACCTGAAAGTAGCATCTGTGGTACGTGGGCTGCAATGTAATCATTCTTTTCCTTTGAAACAAGTCCCTTGAAGGCACCTAGAATCATACCAACTGTACTGAAGTTAGCAAAGCTAGTAAGGAAGACAGTCAATACGGCCTTGGCGTGTTCGTTAGCGAACAAACCTGTTCCGGCCATGATGTCCTTAGAAATCTTACCCATAACAACGAATTCGTTAGTAACCAACTTCGTTCCCATGAATTGGGCAATTTGGAAGGCTTGGTTTGTATCGAAACCTAGCAACCAAGCAAATGGGAATAGGACAACACCGAAGATGTTTTCCAATGACAACCAGTGCAAACCAGTTAAGGCAAAGACCTTGTCGATGAATCCAGCCAACGCAACGAAGGCAATAACAGTGGCAGTGATGATCAAAATCAAACGACCAGCGTTCAAGATTGAGTCACCCAAGAATGAGAAGAATGGTTCGCGCTTCTCACCTTCTTTGTGAATTGAGGCAATAGTATCTTCTTCAGGTGAAACCTCAACTGGGTTAAGTAATGAAGAAATTACGATTGCACCCAAAATGTTTAGGGGTACAGCGGCCATAACGTATTGACCGGGAACCATGGCAGTATAGGCACCAAGGATGGCGGCCGTCACACAGCTCATTGACATCAAAGCCAATGTGTAGTTACGACGAGCGCTCATAGCGTTCAATTGGGCACCAGAAACGGCAAGCACTTCGGTGTTACCAAGGAACATCATTTCAACTGAGAAGAAAGCTTCAAACTTTGGTTGTCCAGTAATGAATGATAATCCACGACCAATCCACTTAACCAACCATGGCAAGATACCAAGGTAAGTCAAAATGTCAAACAATGGCACAACAAGCAACATTGGAAGCAATGCACTTGTTACGAAGTTTGGCATACCAGTCGTTGGCTTCAACCAATCAGGTAGGGCGAAGGCAATACCGATGTTAGCGGCTTGAACAATCCAAGCAAAGGCATCGGCAGCACCCTTAACAATATCTTGACCAATACTGAACTTCATGAAGAACCAGGCCAACAACAATTCCAAAGCAACAACCAACAAAATGCGTGACCACTTCACGTTTTTGCGATCATTTGAGAATAAGAATGCAATGCCTAAAAAGACAAAGATACTTAAAAAGTTAACGATAATGTAAAACATTATAAATAGTCCTCTCTGTACTCCTAAAAAGTAGAAAAAATAAAATAAGTTACGCTTAAGATTATAGCAGAGAGTCGCGGTGTATAAGGGTTTTGGTATCAAATAACACAGTTCTGAAATATTATCTTAAATGTTTCTAAATATTAAAACGATTAACCTGTTTTTTTGCACAGCTTATCCACAGGAAAGTTCGGAATTTAATCGTGAATCTATGAACTGGGAATCGTTATCCTTCCGGTTTTACGTGAATTATTGCACATTCTCGCATTGTAATTTCGGCTGTGTAAAGTTTTTCTTTACGATTTTACTAATAGTAAAATTAAGTAAAATGTGATTAAACAATATATATTCAAATGTAAGCTTAGTGACGCATAATATGGCGGGTTTTAAGGTCTAATGTATTTATAATGTATGAATAAATTTATTAACGTAACTAAATGCTATTTAAAAGTAATTGATTTGTAATTTTGCAAAGATTGTGTAAAGATAGATTATGTATAAGTGATACGTTCGGCGTTTCAAGCGCCAACGTTGAAAAATTTGGGACGAGGTAGAGTTTATGAGTGGATTTATTGAATTTCAAAATGTTTCCAAAGTGTATGACGGCGCTAAAGTCGCAGTGGAAGACATTGATTTGAGTTTTAATAAGGGGGAGTTCATTTGTTTCATTGGTACGAGTGGTAGTGGTAAGACAACCCTTATGCGGATGATTAACCGAATGAACACACCAACTTCAGGAAAAATTTTGGTAGATGATAAGGACGTAGCAACTTTAAATCCAGTTGAGTTACGTCGACGAATTGGTTATGTGATTCAAAGCATTGGTTTGATGCCGCACATGACGATTCGTGAAAACATCACCTTAGTACAACGTCTTTTGAAAGTGGATGAGGTCGAACGTGAAAAGACGGCCAATAAGATGATTGACTTGGTTGAATTGCCCCGTGAAATGTTGGATCGTTATCCTTTTGAGTTATCAGGAGGACAGCAACAACGTATCGGGGTTGTGCGTGCTTTGGCTGCAGATCAAGATATCATTCTAATGGATGAACCGTTTGGTGCATTGGATCCAATCACGCGTGAATCTTTGCAAGATTTGATTAAATCATTGCAAGTCAAATTGGGTAAGACTGTTATTTTCGTGACCCACGATATGGATGAAGCTTTGAAGCTTGCTAATCGTTTGGTTGTGATGAGCCACGGACATGTCATTCAATTTGATACACCTGATAATGTTTTGCGTCACCCAGCCAATGAATTCGTTGAAGAGTTGATTGGTGAAGAACGTCTATTGCAAGCGCAACCAGATGACACGCAAGTTAAGACGATTATGAGTAATGGTGCCATTACCATCCACACAGATCGTTCATTGAGCGACGCCATCACAATTATGAAGGAAAAGCGTGTTGATTCATTGATTGTGACTGATAACGCTGGTGTGCTAAAGGGTGTTGTTGATGTGCAGAACTTGAATAAGCAACGCGATCGCGCTTCAAGTGTGGGTGACATTATGGTTGATGTCCCATACGTTAAGGAAACCGACCTTTTGAGAAATACGTTGCAACGTATTTTGAACCTTGGTTTGAAGACGGTCCCAGTTGTTGATGACCAAAAGCATGTTGTTGGTATTTTGACACGTTCATCATTAGTTGACTTGGTTTACGATACAATTTGGGGAACTTCTGCTTCCGACACCGATGCAGATAAAGCAGCCAAGGCTGATCAATCTGAAACAACAGCCAATGATGGAGCACCAGCTACTACTGACGCCAAGGAGGTATAGTCGATGCAAGCCTTTATTTCAGAATACGGTTCACAAATTCTAACGAAGAGTGGCCAACATATCTATATTTCGGCAATCGCCTTATTCTTTGGAATCATTGTTGCTGTACCAGCTGGAATTGCGCTAACTCGTGCAAACAAGTTAGCGAATCCCATTATAAATGTGGTTAGTGCGTTACAGACAATTCCATCTTTGGCGCTTCTAACTTTGATGTTACCAATCTTTGGGATTGGGCGTACGCCAGCGATTATTGCGCTATTTATTTATTCTTTACTTCCCATTCTGCGTAATACGTATTTGGGTATGAGTAATGTGAATGACGAATATCGTGATGTGGCTCGTGGAATGGGGATGAGCAATATGCAGTCAATCTTTATGGTCGAATTGCCAATTGCTCTACCGACTATTATGGCCGGAATCCATTTGTCAGCCATCTACGTTATTTCTTGGGCAACCCTAGCTTCATATATTGGCGCTGGTGGTTTGGGAGACCTTATCTTCAGTGGTTTGTACAACTACCAACCAGAATTGATTTTCGCTGGAACAATTCCAGTTACAATCATTGCCTTGGTTGTTGATTTCTTATTATCTAAGTTGGAACGAATCATGACGCCAAAGGCGTTCATTTTGCAACAAGATATGGCCGATAAACAACAAGCCCGTGAAGATGCAGAACGGAGGGCTCGCTAATGACCACTCAGAAAAAAGTACGTAACATTGTTATTGGGGTCGTGGCATTTATTGTTTTGCTAGCCGGATATTTCTGGCTGATGCCACCTCAAACTGAGAATAAGCCAATTACAGTCACTGGTGGAATTACATCAGAAGCCCAAACACTGGGAAGCATTAATGCTGATATGATTTCACACTATACTGGTCGTCCAACTCGGGTCATTAATAACTTGGCGACGACAACAATTAATCAGAAGGCGATGACTAATGGCGACGCACAAGTTTCAGCGGCCCGATATACCGGAACCGACTTGACGACGACGTTGGGATTGCCAGCTGAAAAGAACCCACAAAAAGCCTTCAACACAGTGCATGATCAATTTGAAAAGAAATATAATGAGACATGGTTCCCATCATATGGATTTGAAAATACGTATGTGTTCTTGGTACGTAAAGACACCGCTAAGAAGTACAACTTAAAGACTGTTAGTGATATGGAAAAAGTTGCCGATAAGCTGAGCCTGGGGGTTGATACCGCTTGGGTGACGCGTCAAGGTGATGGTTATGATGGCTTTAAAAAGACCTACTTCCCATTCAAGTCAATTCACCCAATGCAAATTGGTTTGGTGTACACGGCTGTGGCAAGTAAGAAGATGGATGTTGTGCTGGGATACACCACTGATGGGCGGATTGGAAGTTACGATTTGACAATGCTTAAGGATGATCGTCACTACTTCCCACCATATGATGCATGTCCAGTGGTTGATAATGTTACCTTAAACACAACGCCTGGTTTGAAGAAAGCTATGACCAAGTTGTCAGGTAAGATTGATACCAAGCAAATGCAACAATTGAACTATCAAGTCGATAACAACTTGAAAGAACCTTCAGTGGTTGCAAACGATTTCTTGCAAAAACATAATTATTTCGAAGGAGAGTAAAGCACAATGGATATGGCGAAGATGAACATTTTTCAACAATTTATTGCATATTTTGCTCAAAACGGAAGTTATGTGTTTGAGCAGTTTATGCGACATTTCTTAATGTCAGTTTACGGGGTATTGTTTGCCGCTGTGATTGCTATCCCGCTGGGGATTTATATTGCCAACCGCCACACGCTTTCCAAGTGGGTGATCCGGCTTGCTAGCATTATTCAAACCGTTCCATCATTGGCTATGGTTTCAATCTTGATGCTTGCAATGGGGCTTGGTGTTAAAGTTGTCTTAATGGCGACGTTCTTATATGCCCTTTTGCCAATCTTGAGTAATACCTACACTGGAATTAATCAGGTGGATCGTAACGTGTTAGATGCCGGAGAAGGAATGGGAATGACCGGTTGGCAACAGCTATATATGGTTAAGTTGCCACTGTCAATTTCCGTTATCATGGCTGGTTTGCGGAATGCCTTGGTACTAGCAATTGGTGTGGTTGCAATTGGCGCCTTTGTCGGTGCTGGTGGCTTGGGTGATATTATCATCCGTGGTACGAACGCGACAAACGGTGGTGCCATCATCTTAGCTGGTGCATTGCCAACGGCCTTTATGTCAATCATCGCTGATTGGGGTATGGGAAAAATTGAAAAGTTCTTGGATCCTGCGACACAAATTCGTCGTAAGCGGACACAAGGTTAATCAAAAAAGAGCCAATCATTATGATTGGTTCTTTTTTGTAATAAACAGGCGTGTCTCCTGATGGAGACACGCCCTTTATTTTATTCAGTTATTGGCAGCGCTAGGCTGTATGCCCAGCGGATGTCATTGACGTTGCCGTCCATACAAACAGTGCAGTTATATGTGAATCCAACTTGCTTAATGAGCCGTTGCATCCGCTGATTCAAGGGATGCGTATCAATGCGTATTGCTTGGAAGCCAAGGTAGTTAGTCCAGGTGAGCAGATTAGACATAAAGATTTGGCCAAGGTGTTGACCCCGGAAGGCACTCGAAATGGCAATGCGATGCAAAGACACGTACGGGGTGACATCGTCTGACCACTTACCATCCAGCGGGATGGTGTAATTTGGTTCTGGTGTTTGCCGAATGACGGCATAGCCAATGACAGCGATGTCGTTGACCAAAACATAGGCTTCACCACTCAGAATATCGGCTTTAATTAACGCTTCATCAGGATAACCGTCCTGCCATTGTGGCACGCCGTCAGCTTTTAAATTAGCCTGTGCCTCATGAATGATGGTCATAATTTGGGATAAATCTTGTACTGTCGCGGGGCGCGTCAATGGAAGCATGCTGATACCGGTCCTTTATAAAATTTGTAAGGTTTAATACTTACAATTATACAAAGAATGTGTGTTGACGTATAATTGAATTTGAAGCAAGCTGCGTTAAAGTGTTGCTGGATTCGTTTTTTTACGATGTAAAATACATGCAAAAAAAGGAGAGACTGATGGCAGAAATTGAATTAATGGGGATGCCAGTCTGGGTCTATGCTAAAAATATCGATGATCAAAAACCAGTTGCACCCAATCAATTAATTACAGGACATGTGGGGGAGCCTTACCAGGTTGAACCAGCTGAAATTGATGGCTACACTTTTGTTAAAGCAAAAGGGGAAACAAATGGTGTATTGAATGATGAAATGCATACGGTGACATTATATTATCGTCCGGCCCACTATCTGGAAGCTCAAAAGCTGACAAATAAGTACTTGCATATCAAACAACCTGTGGTAACGTACCTCGAAATGAACGGCGAACAAGATGGCTCGAATTTGTGGCCAGATACGGTGGTGCCAGTTTCAAGTCGTGTGGCTACACAAGATGGTACATTCTGGTATGAACTTGCTGATTCGCGTTGGGTACCATTTTCAATGCAAAATATGCAGTTATCAAGTGAGCGTGGGGATCGCTCAGACGATCAACCAAGTTGGTTAAAGAATAAAGTCTGGGATACTAAGAAAATTTCAGTGATGGGGGTCATTGATTTCATTCCAAACCAGACGCTAAATGTCTATGACCAGCCTTATGGTCAAGTCATAGGACAACTTGCCGACGGTACGCCGGTAAATCTGATTGAAGAAGTGACGGATGGTGCGGGTAACCTGTGGTATCACTTGGACCAGTACGGCTGGGTGTCGAGTTTGTACGTAAAAATTAAATAAACATATTAAACATTTGGGGAGATGAGCAATATGACAGAAATACTTGTATTACAAGCTGATTTGCACGAAAAAATGTGGGGCGGTACGGCTTTACGCGATTTGTACGGGTTTGATATTCCAAGTGATCACACGGGGGAAGCTTGGGTTGCTTCTGGGCATCCTAATGGACCAACTTGGATTAAAAATGGTCGCTTTAAGGGCAAGACGTTAGTTGAGGTTTGGCGTCAACATCCAGAGCTGTTTCAAAATGCACATGGGGTAAGACCTTTTCCACTATTGGTTAAGATCCTAGATGCACATGAAAACTTATCGGTTCAAGTTCATCCGGGTAATGCATATGCAGCAAAGCACGCCCATGAGTTGGGCAAAACAGAGTCGTGGTATATTTTGGCAGCTAAACCAGACGCTGAAATTTACTTTGGCCATCATGCACAGACACGGGCTGAATTTAGTCGGATGTTAGAACAGCGTGATTGGGAGCGTTTGTTAAGGAGGGTGCCAGTGAAGGCTGGTGACTTTTTCTATGTACCAGCAGGTACTTTGCATGCCCTGGGCGCTGGCGTAGTGGCCTTGGAAATTCAACAATCTTCTGATACCACGTACCGTGTATATGATTTTGATCGTATTGATCAGACTACAGGGTTCCACCGGAAATTAGACTTACTAGATGCCAAGGCAGTAACACAGGTGCCCTTTGCACCTGTTACACCCAAGCAAACAACGAAACAAATTGGTGGAGCAACGTGTACGACGTTAGTCCAAGCAGAATATTTCAATGTGCAAGATTACCATTTAGATGGCACATGTACGTTAGCCCCAAGCGATAGTTATCAAATCGGGGTAGTTGTATCCGGTAAGGTAACCATACAGAGTAAACGTGATACTTACAGCTTTACGCCGGGGATGAGTTTTATCTTACTCGCCGATGGCAGTGATTGCATGGTGACGGGGACAGGTGAATTTGTGCTAGCGACTCCTGGACCGGCCGCAAAATAAATAAAAAATTAAGTGATAATGGTGTTCAGCAAAACGAACAAAATGTTACACTTAGTGCTAGCAATTTAAAGTGATTATGCTACGGCATAATAAAAAGGAGTAAGACATGAGTTTAAGAAGTTCATTGGCAACCTTTGTCGGAAATAGTTCATATTTTGTGTTGCACAATGTGCTCCACCGCGGAGGCACATCATTACCAGGAAAATTGGCAATTAAAATTGATCCAAATGTTATGACGACATTGGCTGAAAAATACGATGTCATCTTAGTGACTGGAACTAATGGTAAGACGTTAACCACCGCTTTGGCGACCCGTGTCTTGCGTGAAAAATATACTGACGTCATCACGAACCCATCAGGTTCAAACATGATGCAAGGAATCACTGGGACCATGCTCACAGCCAAGCCTAAGAAAAATGGGCAAAAGCCAGTAGCAATTCTTGAGGTTGACGAAGCCAATATGGAAGAGGTCGCCCGTCAATTAAAGCCGAAGGCGTTTGTTTTGACGAACATATTCCGTGATCAATTAGATCGTTATGGTGAAATTTACACGACCTATGAAAAGATTCTGAAGGGGATTCGACTATTCCCTGAAGCGACGGTGATTGCCAATGCGGATTCACCAATCTTTATGCGTGGTAATTTGCCTAATCCAAAGGTTTACTTTGGTTTCAAGACAGAATCTGAAACCGGGGACATGCGTGCACCATATAACACAGATGGGGTTTTGTCACCCACTGACAATTCCGTTTTGCACTATCACTACATTACCTTTGCGAACCAAGGTTCTTATTTCAGCAAGACTGATGATTTCAAGCGGCCTGAACTGGATTATGCCGTCACCAAGTTAAATGAGTTAACACCACGTTATTCAAACTTTGACATTGATGGTCAAACTTACCAAATCGAAATTGGTGGAGAATATAATATCTATAATGCTTTGGCAGCTTACACCATTGGTCGTTACATGGGTGTTTCACAAGCGCAAATCAAACATGCTTTTGAATCAAATGCACAGATTTTTGGTCGACAAGAAGCAGTTAAAGTTGACGATAAAGATGTCACTATCGTTTTGATTAAGAATCCAGTTGGGGCTAATCAGGTCATTCAAATGATGGCTTCTGATGATCAACCATTCTCAGTCATTGCTTTACTAAACGCTAATTACGCTGATGGTATTGATACAAGTTGGATTTGGGATACCGAATTCGAAGATTTGGCCAAGACTAACATGCAAGCTATATCAACAGGTGGTGAGCGTTACAAGGATTTGTATGTTCGTATTAAGATGGCTGGCTTCGGTGACCAACCAGTCTATGAAGACTTGACACGGATTGTGGCAGCTATTAAAGCGCAACCGACAGAACACGTCTATGTCGCCGCCACTTATACAGCAATGTTGCAATTGCGTGAGCAGTTAAAGCAAGCTGGTTACATTAAAACTGGAATGGAGGGCTAATCAATGGCGGAATACACTTTACAAACAGCGCACCTATATGGTGACTTGATGAACACGTATGGTGATTACGGTAATATCGTTGCCCTAAATTTCTATGCTAAGCAACTAGGTGTGGCCGTTGAAACGGATATGGTTTCACTTGGTGATGATTTTGATGATACCAAGTATGATTTTGTCCTTTTTGGTGGTGGTCAAGACTATGAGCAAATGGTGGTAACCAAAGACTTGCCTAGCAAGGCGCCAGCAATTAAGCGCTACATTGAAGATGGTGGGACTTTCCTTGGCGTTTGTGGTGGTTTCCAATTATTAGGAGACTATTTCGTTTTGGCTGATGGTACGCGTGTTGAAGGAATCAAGGCGATGATGCATTACACGTTGAATCAGCCAAACGGTCGATTCATTGGAAATGTGACGATCGAAGATCCAACTAATGGGGATATCTATCATGGTTTTGAAAATCACCAAGGGCGTACATTCCTTGATGATAAGGAACGTCCTTTGGGGATGGTCAAGCAAGGTAAGGGAAACAATGGTGAAGATGGTGGAGAAGGTTTGGTCTATAAGAACACTTACGGAACCTACTTCCATGGACCTATCTT
This sequence comes from Weissella viridescens, assembly GCF_014789145.1. Classification (GTDB taxonomy): domain Bacteria; phylum Bacillota; class Bacilli; order Lactobacillales; family Lactobacillaceae; genus Weissella; species Weissella viridescens. The sequence goes on from NZ_CP061835.1 coordinate 123,493, forward strand.
GACGCGTAACGGAAATCTAGCCTTACGTATGTTGCAAAAGATGCTTGAGCGTCGCTATCCCGATGTTGATTGGGCTAGTCGCGTTTCTGAAATCGAACCTGAATTCTATTAATAAAGACGAAAAACGCGCACATATTTGTACGCGTTTTTTTTATAAAGAATTTTAGATGAAAAACATGAACACGTCATGGACTTTGTTTGCTAGAATAATATATATTAATATGTTTTTATTATTTTACAATTGATAGGAGAAACAATGGAATTTTTTCATTTGATTGGTCGTTTTTGGACCAAAATGTTTACATATGATGAAGATGATACAAGAACTGAGTTCTTTGTGGGATTCATTGCGAATTTAATTATAGTGATACTGCTTTACCTTATCGTGATGGTGGCGGGTGAAGGTTTTTTTGGTCAAACTAACTTTGAAGATGCCTTTTACGGTGGTTTGGTCATTGGAATCCCAGTAACGCAATTACTATTCTTTATGGCATATATTAGTGCCATTTGGCGGCGACTAAATGATACACGCTTTAGTTCATACTGGACGTTTGCTGTCATTGTACCGGTATTACAATTGATACCGTGGATTATGACCTTTTGGCCCTCTGAATATTTAACGGATGAAAGTGACAATATCTTTTTAGATGACGCCAATCAAGAAATTGACGCAACTGTTTTTGAGCGTATTAAATTGCAAGATATCTATCCAGATGAGCTAGGCGTAGAGATCTTGGCAATCTTTATCTATGGGATGTTAGATGAATTAAGCGATGATTATAGTGGTGTTGATACGGGTGATTTATCAACTGCACTTTATCACATGATGAGTGAGAATTATACATTAAACCAAGTGCGTATTTTAGATTTCATAAAGGAGCTTGAAGAGCATGTAGCTGAAGATGATGATCCTTTTACCAAACGTGCTATGTCTCGCGGACGTGAAAGCTACTTGTTGAGTTTGAATGAAACCGATATTGAAATTATGGATAAGTACGTCAAGTTGTATAAAAGTGCTTTAGAACGCTTTGGTGCCACACAAGAAGGTGGATTAGCAACTTATCAGCATAGAATGTATGCCCAAGATGATGCACAACAAATCGCAGATATTTCTGTAGAGAATAAAGGTGAAATTCAAGACGTAAGCTTTATTCCTTACGAGCCAAGTGCGTCAAGTGATTCTCTGGACGCTGAAGTAGAGACGGAAGAGATTGGTGAACCGAATCATAATGATATTGATGTCGAAAAACAATCAAATGAATTGTTGGTTTCGGCCCTAGAACTAGTTGAGGGAATTGGTGGAAATTGGCAAGACATGTGGATTTTGTTTGATGATGCCGTTAGTGCTGAAGAGTTGGCTATTGATATTTGGAAGCGTCAATCTGATGGTCAAATTGTCTTGCTGACACAGCCAGCTGCCGAAGCGCAAACTGGAAATATGCCGGAAATTCGAGCCAAATTACGCCATGACGCTGAATTATTGAATTTGGAAGTTCAACAAACTCAAGACGAACCATTTACGACGGCTCTATTACACTATGCCATTAATGAGAATGAAGACATTTCTGGTAAGTTAAAGTATGACTATACACCGTGGGAAGATGCAGAAAATTTCACGCAAAAAGATATTCTTAATTTCTATCTGAATCATACAACTGGTGCATTGTATGTTGAAAATACCACCCAAGATGAGGCAGCTGTTACCGTTAAAGTCATGCAAGCATTTAGTAATGCGCATAAGGTGGCAGATAGCAAAGTGACAGATAGTGATGCCGAACCAGACGTTAAAGAAGGCGATATGGATCAAGCTTTACTAAAGGCTGCGGAGCTAGGTGAAAAACAGATTAACGCAATTGATAAAACTTGGAAAGAGGCGTGGTTGTTATTCTTGACGCATGAAGATGAACAATCAATCAGTTTGTGGTGGCAGGATTCAGATGGAGATGTTTCTTATTTCCCGCATTATGCTTATGTAAATGATTTGACGTATGATGACCAGATGGACATTAATTTGGATTTGTCTGAGGTGTTAACAGAAGCGACAATTGTCTTAGATGACGCACACCAACCGACTTTTAAAAATATGATGGTCCATTGGTCAAAAGATGCTCAAGGTCGAGTGCACGTTGAGTATTATTGCGATGATGTTGATTGGCATGCAACGCAATTTGATGACGAAGAGGTCACGAGCTACTACATGAAACAGGCATTGGGGACCGAAGAGATTCCGTATTTTTCAAATGATTTGAAAGAGACATCTAAAATGATGAATTATGCGAAGCGCTTTGCATCACGTTGGTATAGCGTAAAGTAGTCTAGGGTAGCATAATCAATAAAAATAAAGCAGTTAAACAGATTGGGTGTTTAACTGCTTTTTTTCTATCCGCAATTTGGTTATACTGTTAAATGAGTGTTAATCGGCAAAATTATCTATTAACACCGAAAGGAGTCAGGATGGCACAGTTGTTTTTCCGTTATGGCGCAATGGCCAGCGGTAAGAGTATTGAAATTTTAAAGGTCGCTCATAATTATGAGGTCCAACAACGCAATGTCTTGTTGTTAACGAGTGCGCTCGATAACCGGACTGAAGTCGGGGAGATTGCATCACGCATTGGTTTAACCCGTCCAGCCGTTGCGATTACAGATCAAGATGATTTGTTTGCGTTGATTGATCAACAAGATGATATTGCGGCTGTGCTGATTGACGAAGCACAATTTATGACCAAGGAACAAGTCTTGCAATTGACCCATGTGGTTGATGAATTGAACATTCCAGTGCTTACTTTCGGGTTGAAAAATGATGCTTTTAACAATTTATTCCCAGGATCAGAAGCCCTTTTGATTTATGCGGATAAGATTGAAGAAATGAAGACGCTATGTTCATTTTGTGGTCGTAAAGCAACGATGAACTTGCGTTTAAATGATGGTGTGCCAGTGTACCAAGGCGCGCAAGTACAAATTGGTGGAGATGATTCATATCTACCTGTTTGCCGCCGTCACTATAACCACCCTGATTTAGAAGCGATTGCACGCCGCTCACAGGACTCTGGTTTTACAGCAGCTGCAGAATTTAAATAGGAGAACAAACGATGGATGAAATTTTTGAACGACTACAGTCAGTCGTAGATCGTTATGATGAAGTGAATGAAATGCTTTCTGATCCAGATATCATTTCAGATACCAATCGTTTTATGGAATTGTCAAAGGAAGAAGGACAATTACGTGAAACAGTTGAAGTTTTTAAGCACTACCAAGACGTTATTCAAGAAATCGCAGACGACAAGGAATTGTTGAATGAAGATTTGGATGCGGATATGGAAGAATTGACTAAGGGTGAACTAAAGGAACTTGAAAGCGAAAAGTCTGAATTAGAAGAACGCTTGAAGATTCTATTGCTCCCTAAGGATCCTAATGATGATAAGAATATTATCATGGAAATTCACGGTGCTGCTGGTGGTGATGAAGGGGCTTTGTTTGCTGCGGATTTATACGAAATGTACAGCCGTTATGCTGAACGTCAAAACTGGAATGTTGAAGTCATTGATGAAAACAAGACTGAAATTGGTGGATACAAAGAAATCGTTTTGATGATCACAGGAAACAACGTGTATTCAAAGTTGAAGTATGAAAACGGGGCCCACCGTGTGCAACGTGTGCCTGAAACTGAATCAGCAGGACGTGTTCACACATCAACTGCCACAGTTGGGGTAATGCCTGAATATGAAGACGTTGATATTGAAATTGAAGACAAAGACTTGCGTGTCGATGTTTATCGTTCATCTGGAGCTGGAGGACAGCACATTAACAAGACGTCATCTGCCGTGCGTATGACCCACTTGCCAACGGGAATCGTTGTGGCGATGCAAGACCAACGTTCACAACAACAAAACCGTGCCAAGGCGATGGAAATTTTGAAGACACGTGTGTACGATTACTACGCTTCACAAAACGAAGCTGAATATGCCGAAGAGCGTAAGACAGCCGTTGGTACTGGTGATCGTTCTGAACGTATTCGAACATACAACTATCCGCAAAACCGTGTGACGGATCACCGAATTGGTTTGACTTTGAATAAGTTGGATCGCATTATGAACGGTGAATTGGACGATATCATCGATGCACTTGTGATTGCTGATCAAACGGCTAAACTTGAAGATTTGAAGCAAGGTTAAGTTATGTTTGATGAACAATGGACAATTCAAGCCGTCAGTGACTGGGGAAATTGGCAACTCGAGCCATATGTCCATGATCAAGATGAACGCCAAGCGCAAATCGACTATCTCTTAACGGGAATGTTGGACTGGAATTATAGTCAATTGGCCAATAATGCGAATACGATTTTGGAAGATGATTTGCGTTTGCGTTTTATGGTTGCTGTTGACGCGATTAAAGGTGGGCAACCGGTGCAATATGCACTAGGACATGCAGCTTTTTATGGTCGTGAATTCCAAGTAGACCGACGCGTCTTGATTCCACGCCAAGAAACTGAAGAATTAGTTGATTGGGTTTTGCGAGACCATCCCAAAGCGACAACACAATCAGTCTTGGATATTGGTACTGGATCAGGGGCGATTGCTGTGACCATTGCAGCTGAACGGCCAACATGGGATGTAACAGCTAGCGATATTTCTAGTGAGGCTCTTGAGGTGGCGCAAGCCAATGCCAAACAATATGCACCGCAAGTTGGCTTTCTTCAAAGTGACCTTTTTGAAAATATTAAGGGTCAGTATGACGTGATTATTAGCAATCCGCCATATATTGCTGAAGATGAACGTGCTGTGATGGATGAAAGTGTATTGAACTTTGAACCGGACCAGGCTTTGTTTGCTGAAGACCAAGGGTTGGCAATTTACGAAGCGATTGCTCCGGAATTGTTGGCATATTTAAAGCCAAATGGGGAGGCTTATTTTGAAATTGGTTATCAGCAAGGACAAGCGCTCGTTGATCTCTTTAGTCAATTGCCAGCGACACAAGTAACATTGCAACAGGATATGAGCGGGCATGACCGCATGTTGAAGGTTGCAAGAAGGGGGTAAGTATGGAAACTAAGATTTGGACACCGGATGAATTGCCAGCAGCAGTCCGTGCGATTAAGCGCGGATCGTTGGTCGCTTTTCCAACGGAAACCGTTTATGGCTTAGGCGCTGACGCTTTCAATGAGAAAGCAGTCGGCAAGGTCTACGCTGCTAAAGGGCGGCCATCAGACAATCCGTTGATTGTCCATGTGGCTGACCCAGAGCAAATTGACGCATTTGCGCAACGCAATGAATGGGCTGATAAGTTAATTACGGCATTTTGGCCTGGACCTTTGACGATGATTTTGCCAGTTAAACCTGGTGCTTTGTCAGCAACGGTCACGGGTGGGCTAGACACCGTAGCCATTCGAATGCCAGATAATGATTTAACAAGAAGCTTGATTCGGGAAGCAGACACACCAATTGTTGGGCCGTCAGCCAATACATCTGGCCGTCCTTCACCGACAATTGCCCAACACGTCTATCATGACTTGCATGGCAAGATTTCAGGGATTTTGGATGGTGGCAGTACACGCATCGGGGTTGAGTCAACTGTGATTGATCTTTCTACGGATGTGCCAACGGTTTTGCGTCCTGGGAAAATCACACCTGAACAAATTGAAGTTATTTTAGGCACTGATGTGGAGGCTGGACAACATGCAGTTAAAGCCGACGAAGTGCCTAAAGCACCCGGAATGAAATATCGCCATTACGCACCAGACAAAGATGTGTATATGGTTACCGAAGATGAATGGACGCAAGCCATTATCTGGGCGCAGTCACAATTAGATCCTGTTGGGATAATGTTGACGAATGACTTAATTGCCGAACATCAACTATCAGGGATGGATTTCGTGTGGTCATTAGGGCCAGATGCAGATTCAGCTGCAGCGAAGTTATTTGCCGGATTACGTCATTTTGACGCGCAACCTAACGTCAATACAATTTTGGTTGCTAAGATGCCGGAAACATCAGCAAATGCTGCTTACAATAACCGCTTAAATAAAGCGGCTGGTGGGCAAGATGTTTCTGAATTGTTAGAATATTAGTTCTGTTTTAAAGATAATGTACGGAAATCAATGTATTTTTCAACAAAATATTGTATAATGTACGTATATTAATCTTTGGAGGGCTGATGCCAATATGACAAATTACCGTAGCTATGATCCTGAATTGTGGGAAGCCGTTGATCGAGAAGCAGATCGACAAGAACATAATATTGAATTGATTGCCTCTGAAAATATTGCCTCTGCCGGTGTCCGCGCCGCGCAAGGAAGTATCTTGACCAACAAGTATGCTGAAGGGTACCCTGGTAAGCGTTACTATGGTGGAACGGAATTCATTGACCAAGTTGAACAACTCGCCATTGACCGCGCCAAGGAATTGTTTGGTGCTGAATATGCGAACGTTCAACCTCATTCTGGGTCACAAGCCAATGCTGCAGTTTATGCTGCATTGCTTGAAACTGGAGATGAAGTGCTTGGAATGAGTTTGGATGCTGGAGGGCACTTGACTCACGGTGCTGCGGTAAACTTCTCTGGTAAGGTCTATAACTTCCATGAATATGGATTAGATGAAAACGAATTACTAGATTATGATCAAGTGCAAGCTTTGGCGGATGAATATCACCCTAAGTTAATTGTCGCTGGTGCTTCAGCTTACTCACGGATTATTGATTTTGATCGTTTCCGTAAGATTGCTGACTCAGTTGGCGCTTATTTGATGGTTGATATGGCACACATTGCCGGACTTGTTGCGGCTGGTGTGCACCCATCACCAATCGGGATTGCTGATGTTGTGACAACGACAACCCACAAGACCTTGCGTGGTCCACGTGGTGGCTTGATCTTAGCCAATGAAGAACTTGGTAAAAAGTTGAATTCTGCAATCTTCCCTGGAACGCAAGGGGGGCCTTTGGAGCACGTGATTGCTGGTAAAGCGGTTGCTTTCAAGGAAGACCAAGATGATAGCTTCAAGGCCTATGGCCGACAAATTATTGCGAATGCCTCAGCGATGGCTGAAGTATTCAATGCATCAAAAACGATCCGCGTTGTTTCGGGCGGAACTGACAACCACTTGTTTAACCTTGACCTAACTGAAACAGGTATTTCAGGTAAGAAGGCGCAAAACTTGTTGGATTCAGTTCACATTACAACAAACAAGGAAGCCATTCCAAATGACCCACGTAGTCCATTTATCACATCTGGTATCCGTATCGGAACGCCAGCGATTACAACACGTGGGTTCAAAGAAGCTGAAGCAGCTCAAGTCGCTGAACTTGTGGTGCGTGCTTTGGAGAATTCTGAGGATGCTGCTATTCTTGCTGAAGTTGCCGATGACGTACGGGCTTTGACGGATCGTTTTCCATTGAGTAAAATTGAACATGCTGAGTAGTGGCATGTAAAAACTAAAAAAGTTTGGAGAATGAACGTAATGAGTAATTTAACTGTGTTTGAACATCCTTTGATTCAACATAAACTAAGTATTATCCGTAACAAAGAGGTGGGAACAAAAGAGTTCCGCGAGATCGTTGATGAAATTGCTTCATTGATGGCCTACGAAGTTACCCGTGACTTGCCAATGACGGAAGTTACAATTGAGACACCCGTAGCCACAACGGAAAAGAAGACTTTGGCAGGTAAGAAGTTGGCGATTGTACCAATTTTGCGTGCAGGTCTAGGGATGGTTGATGGAATTATGAAGTTAATTCCAGCAGCGCGTATTGGTCACATTGGCATGTACCGTGATGAAGAAACGCTTGAACCAGTTGAATACTTTGTTAAGTTGCCAGATGACATTGATCAACGAGAAGTTTTGCTTGTTGATCCAATGTTGGCAACGGGTGGATCAGCTGACATGGCGATTGATGCTTTGAAGAAGCGTGGTGCCAATAAGATCAAGTTGATCACACTTGTTTCTGCTCCTGAAGGGGTTGCGGCTGTTCAAAAGGCCCACCCTGATGTGGATATTTTCACAGCTAGTGTTGATGATTATTTGAATGAAGATGGTTACATCGTCCCAGGTTTGGGTGATGCTGGTGACCGTTTGTTCGGTACACACTAATAAAAAATGCAAAAAGCTTATCTCGACGAGATAAGCTTTTTTGCATTTCTTACAATATTAAAGTGATAAACTGGTAAAATAGAAGTATAAAAACGAAAGAGGGATTTATCATGGCAGATTTTAAAGAATATGTAGCTGAAGCTAAACAATTATTGGTATTGGCGACAGCTGTGGCTGACCAACCATCAGTCCGTGTCGTCGGTTTTGGTCAGGATCCAGAAGTGCCTAATCGTTTCTACGTCGTTTCAAAACCTGATGTCGCTAAGGTTGCACAGATTCAAGCTAATGACAAAGTGGCCTTTACCACAATGCCAGGTGCTGGCGGTAAGCGTATGTCATCTAATAAGGTGACGGCCAAGATTTCAGATAAAACATGGCCAGAGATCGAACCTTTGTTTGCTGATAATAAAGGATGGCACTCTGGGCACCCACATCCTGAAATTGAAACCATCTTAGAATTGGACTTTGATTCAGTGCTTTTGGATTCATTTGTTGAGGCACCTGAAGCGATTGAATTTAAATAATTGTCACTTGTGCTCTTAAAACGGTTAACGTATACTCAATAGTAATGAAATGTGTCTTTAATTCAGCCCAGTGAGACTGAAAAGTTCAAATAGTCGAGTCCTGCTTTTTGCGTGGCGTAAAATCGATTTGAATTTTTAAGCTGGTGTTGTTGTAAACGACACCAGCTTTTTTAGGCGCAAAAATAGGAGGAAGTTTTAAAATGGCAGAAAACCAAAAGGATGTCGTTTTGGATGTTGATGATAAGCCCAAATTTGGACAGTGGATTGGACTTTCATTGCAACACATGTTTTCTATGTTCGGATCAACCGTGTTGGTACCGTTACTTGTTGGCTTGAACCCTGGAATCGCATTGTTCAGTTCTGGTGTGGGAACACTTTTGCATATCTTGATTACGAAGAAGGAAATTCCTGCATACATGGGATCAAGTTTCGCCTTCATTGTGCCAATGATGTCACTGATGAAAACAACCGGGTATCCTGGTGTTGCTGCGGGGGTTATCTCAGTCGGGGTGATTTACTTAATTATTGCTGGAATTGTAGCCATGATTGGGACAAATTGGATTGATCGTCTTTTACCACCAATCGTGGTGGGCCCAATTGTCATGGTGATTGGCTTGTCATTGGCGCCTTCTGCGGCCCAATCAGCCACGTTGTTGAATGGCAAGTATGACATTCGTGTCTTTATTGTGGCCATGCTGACTTTGGGTGTTACGATTTTCTTCAACATGAAGTTAAAAGGATTTCTTGGTTTAATTCCAATTTTGCTTGGAATTGTGGTTGGATATATCTTTGCCGTCCTCTTTGGCTTGGTTGATTTCCAACCAGTTATGCAATCAAAATGGTTTGCCTTACCAAACTTTGAAATTCCATTTGTGAACTACCAACCACATATGTATTGGAATGCCATTATTGTAATGGCACCACTGGCGTTGGTAACGATTACTGAACACATGGGTCACTTGATGGTACTAGATGACTTAACTGGTCGTAACTACTTTAAAGAGCCTGGATTGCAACGTACGCTTGCAGGTGATGGGGCTGCGTCAATCTTTGCGGGATTAGTTGGCGGACCTTCAGTAACGTCATACGGTGAAAATATTGGGGTTATGGCGATTACCAAGGTTCACTCGGTCTACGTTCTGATGGGGGCAGCGATGTTTGCGATTCTGTTCTCATTCGTTGGTAAGCTTTCTGCATTGATTCAATCAATTCCAGGAGCAGTGACTGGTGGAATTTCATTCCTCTTGTTCGGCGTGATTGCGGCATCTGGGTTGCGTATCTTGGTTGATAACAAGATTGATTTTGATAAGAAGCGTAATTTGATGATTGCTTCTTCAGTTTTGGTTATTGGAATCGGAAATGCTTACTTACAAGTTGGATCTGGTTCAGAAGTTGTTCAATTTTCAGGAGTTGCAATTGCAACTGTTTTGGGAATTGCTTTGAACTTGATTTTGCCAAAAGAAGCAGCGTCTGAAGCTGATGTGTAAGTGCTTTGCTTACGCTGAATAAGGATAGAAAGGGCTTACATATCTGTAGGCCTTTTTTTCTTATAAAAAAAGTTTGTGAAAAAAATCGCTAAAAGCATTGATGCTATCAACTTTCTAATATTCTTGGACAAATTTTGGCATTTTAGTCATTGAATTGCCAAGCAAATGGGCATAATATAGTGGTGTATTGCAGATGTGTGTGTGTTTCGGCGCCCGTGTGTCGGCGATTAAATTGGGAAAAGGAGGTAACGTTCTGTGGACGAAAAAACCGCATCATTTGTTATTGCGGGACTGAAATTTGATCTGCCGGTTATCATTTCGATTACGGTGGCTATGGCGTTGGTATTTATTATCTGCGTTTGGATGGCTCATCGTCTCACAATGAAACCAACTGGTAAGCAAAATGCGTTAGAAATGCTGATCGAATTCACAAATGGGATTGTTGACGGCAATCTCCCTAATCAAACGGGTCGTGAGCTAAAATTCTTCTCATTTGTACTATTCGCATTTGTGTTCGTAACAAATCAGTTAGGTTTAATTCTTCATGTGAATGTTGGAGGCGTGACTTTCTTAAAGAGTGCCACCTCTGACCCGCTGGTTGCATTTACCTTAGCGCTGATATCAATTGGGTTGTCCCATTTTTTGAGTGTTGATAAGGGTGGATTCAAGAAGTACGTAAAAGGCGTATACTTTAGTCCATATGCCGCGTTGATGCCTATCAATGTCATTGATCAATTTACGAGCTTTATGACCTTAGGGCTTCGACTCTTTGGAAATATTTTTGCCGGTGAAATTGTGATGGGCTTGATTTGGGAATTAGCCAAATCATACGGTATCCTAACCATGGTGCCAGGACTCATTTTGGCAGTCATTTGGATGGCCTTTTCATTCTTTATTGGTGCTATTCAAGCATATGTTTTCGTCGTTTTGACCAATGTCTATGTTGGCGAAAAATTAGAATAGTTGTCTAGTCGTTTTTTATATAAATCTCAGGAGGATGTTTTCATGACAGGAAGTATTGCAACAATCGGTGTAGGTCTTGCCGCAGCTGGAGCCGCCATTGGTGGAGGTATCGGTAACGGACTTATTATCTCAAAGATGCTTGAAGGGATGGCACGCCAACCTGAACTTGAAGGAAAGCTACGTTCAAACATGTTCATTGGTGTTGCGTTGGTCGAAGCCGTGCCAATTATCACTATCGCGATTGCGTTCATGTTGTTGAGTAAGTAATTCAGTTATTGCGTGGAGGCCAACTAATTATGTTAAATCAAGTATTTTTCGCTGGTGCTAGCGATGGGTTGGCTTTGGGGAATATGTTATTTTTGTTAATTGCCTTTGTTATCCTAATGCTGCTTCTTAAGAAGTTTGCATGGGGACCGGTAGTTAAGATGATGGATGACCGTGCAAATAAGGTTGCTCACGATTTGGATTCTGCAGAAGATGCGCGCCAGCAAGCTGAAAAGCTTTCAAAGGAGCGACAAGAACAATTGACGGCAGCCCGTACTGATGCCAACAAGATTGTCGCTGATGCGAAGAAGTCAGCTGATGCACAAGGTAAGCAAATTGTTGCTGACGCCCAAACAAATGCACAAACACTAAAAGATCGTGCTGCAACCCAAATTGAACAAGATCGTTCAGAAGCAATGACATCTGCTAAAAATGATGTTGCCGACTTGTCGGTAACAATTGCACAAAAGATTATTCAAAAAGAATTAAAGCTGGATGATCAGAAGGCATTGATTGATGCTTATATTGATGGGTTAGGAGAAAAATAATGGCCAAATTAACGAGCACCACAATTGGTAAACGTTATGCAAAGGCTTTATTTGAACTAACAGAACCAGAAGGAACGATTGATGCGACTTTAGCTGAGCTAATGTCAATTGGATCCGTTTTTTCTGAAAATCCAGATTTAATGTCAGTTTTGACTTCAGTTAACATTCCTGAACCAGATAAGCAGGCTTTGTTAAAGAGTCTAGAACAAGGCGCAAGTACTTTTGTACAACGTCTTTTAGACTTAGTTTACGAAAATCGACGCATTGCCGATTTACCAATGATTATTAAGCAATACAAAGTGCTAGTGGATCGCCATAACCAGGTTGTTACAGCTAAGGTTACGACAGCAATTCCATTAGATGATGCGCAAACGGCGCGTTTGTCTGATAAATTGAAAACATTATTCAAAGCAAAGCAGATAGTAATTGAGAATAATGTGGATCCAAATATTATTGGTGGCGTAAAAATTGAAGCAAATGATCGCGTTTTAGATGGCACGATATCGACAAAGTTAGCAAATATTCGCCAAAGCATTACTGACTAATAGAAAAGCACGAAAGAATTAAGTAGAAGGAGGAACTGTTGAAATGAGCATTAAAGCTGAAGAAATCAGTTCTCTCATCAAAGAGCAATTAGCCAACTACGAAGATAAGCTAGATGTCAAAGAGACAGGAACTGTTACCTATGTTGGTGACGGTGTTGCCCGTGTCGATGGCTTAGATAACGCCCTTGCTGGCGAACTAGTGACCTTTGAAAGTGGCACTTACGGTATGGCACAAAACCTTGAATCAGACGATGTTGGAATTATTATTTTGGGTCGTTATGATGATATTCATGAGGGTGATACCGTTACTCGTACAGGCCAAGTTATGGAAGTGCCTGTTGGTGAGGAACTCATTGGACGTGTTGTAAATACGCTGGGTCAACCAGTTGATGGATTGGGACCAATCCATACGACAAAGACTCGTCCGATTGAAGCCAAAGCCCCAGGGGTTATGGATCGTCAATCGGTTTCAGAACCTTTGCAAACTGGAATCAAGTCAATTGATGCCTTGGTACCAATTGGCCGTGGTCAACGTGAATTGATTATTGGAGATCGTAAGACAGGTAAAACGTCAATCGCGATTGATACGATTTTGAACCAAAAGGATCAAGATGTTATTGCAATTTATGTTGCAATTGGTCAAAAAGATTCGACAGTTCGAACACAAGTCGAAACTTTGCGCCAACTCGGTGCCTTGGATTATACAATCGTTGTGACTGCTGGACCTTCTGAACCAGCACCGCTATTGTATTTGGCACCATATGCTGGTGCTGCCATGGGTGAAGAATTCATGTACAACGGTAAGCATGTGTTGATTGTGTATGATGATCTATCAAAGCAAGCAACAGCTTATCGTGAGCTGTCATTGATTCTTCGTCGTCCACCTGGTCGTGAAGCCTATCCTGGTGACGTGTTCTATTTGCACTCACGTTTGCTAGAACGGGCTGCTAAATTGTCAGATGAATTGGGTGGTGGTTCAATGACCGCTTTGCCAATCATTGAAACCCAAGCTGGAGACGTTTCAGCCTATATTCCAACGAACGTTATTTCTATCACCGATGGACAAATCTTCTTGGATGCTGACGCTTTCTATGCTGGTAACCGTCCAGCCGTTGATGCGGGAACATCTGTTTCTCGTGTTGGTGGAGACGCTCAAATTAAAGCCATGAAGAAGGTTGCGGGAACGTTACGTTTGGATTTGGCATCATATCACGAATTGGAATCATTTGCGCAATTCGGCTCAGATTTGGATTCAGCAACGCAAGCTAAGTTGGCGCGCGGTCGTCGTACCGTTGAACTACTTAAGCAACCATTGCATGCACCAATGCCTGTTCAAGATCAAGTTATCGTTTTGTATGCCTTGACGCATGGCTTCATGGATGATGTGGCGGTTGACGATATTCCACGTTTCGAATCAGAATTAATTAGCGCAATGCATGCCTCACACAGTGATTTAGTCGATACGATTGTGCAAACATCACAACTACCTGATACAGACCAGTTGGATGCAGCAATGAAGCAATTCAAATCAACATTTACTGCAAGTGAGCAATAGTAAAGGAGGGCAATTATGGCAGCTTCTTTGCAAGAGATTCAACACCGTATTGAGTCCACTAAAAGCACGCGTCAAATTACAAGTGCGATGCAGATGGTTTCAACGGCAAAATTGTCTAAAATTCAACGCTCTGGGAATGGATACCGTGTGTACGCACAACGTCTTTCTGATGTTGTCGCCCATTTAGCGGCCGCTAACATTTCCAACGTAAAGGGGACTTTGCTAGATAAGCGTGACGTTAAAAAGGTTGGCTTTCTAGTTATTACCTCTGATCGTGGTTTGGTTGGGGGTTATAACTCAACATTGATTAAAGCGGTCATGAGTGAATTAGAAGCGCGCAACTTATCAAAGGATGATGTTGTGATTCTCGCCGTTGGTGGAAATGGCGCAGATTTCTTTAAGAAGCGTGGTTTCAACGTTGCTTATGAGTATCGTGGCGTATCTGATGTTCCTGATTTTATGGAAGTGCGCGATATCGTTCGGATGGTGACATCAATGTACGATAACGAAGTTTATGATGAGCTTGTGATTGCTTATCAACACTTTGCAAGCCGGATTTCAAATGAAATTGAAATGGAACAAATTTTACCCGTTGATACGACAAAATTAAATGCTGATAGCAACGAGATGAGTGCAGAGTATGATATGAATCCATCACCTGAAAAGATTTTGGAAACGGTCTTGCCTCAATATGCCCAAAGCTTAGTCTATGGGGCGATTTTGGATGCCAAGACTGCTGAACATTCAGCCTCTGTTAACTCGATGTCTTCAGCATCTGACAATGCTAAAGACGTGATTGATAGTTTGGAATTGCATTATAATCGTGCGCGTCAAGCTGCTATCACGACTGAAATTACCGAAATTACCGGTGGTATGGCAGCGCTTGAATAGCTGTCGCCAAGGTGCGTAGCAGTTACAGAAAGGAAACGACAATGAGTACCGGACAAATTGTTCAAATCATTGGGCCTGTGGTCGATGTTGCTTTCCCATCAGGAACAGAATTGCCTGCTATCAACAATGCCTTAAAGGTTGATCGTGGGGCAGACAATGAAGACCTTACAGTTGAAGTGTCTTTGGAACTTGGAGATGGTGTTGTTCGTACAATCGCCATGGATTCAACTGATGGTTTGCAACGTGGCATGCAGGTTACCGATACAGGGGCACCAATCGAAGTCCCTGTTGGAGATGACACACTTGGACGCATGTTCAATGTGTTAGGTGAAACAATCGACAAGGGTCCACAATTTGGACCTGATGCCGAACGTATGCCAATTCATCGTGAGGCACCCGCCTATGATGAACTTGCGACTTCAACAGAAGTCTTGGAAACAGGAATTAAAGTTATCGATTTACTAGCCCCTTACATTCGTGGTGGAAAGACCGGATTGTTTGGTGGTGCTGGTGTTGGTAAAACTGTTTTGATTCAAGAATTGATTCATAATATTGCACAAGGGCACAATGGTATTTCTGTTTTCACTGGGGTCGGAGAACGAACTCGTGAAGGAAATGACATGTACCACGAAATGAAAGAGTCAGGAGTGCTTAAGCAAACGGCCATGGTTTATGGTCAGATGAATGAGCCTCCTGGTGCACGTATGCGTGTTGCTTTGACTGGTTTGACCATGGCGGAATATTTCCGTGATGAGAAACATCAGGATGTTTTGTTGTTTATCGACAACATCTTCCGTTTCACCCAAGCTGGATCTGAAGTGTCAGCCTTGCTAGGTCGTATTCCATCTGCCGTTGGTTACCAACCAACGTTGGCAACTGAAATGGGACAATTGCAAGAGCGAATTACGTCTACTAAGAATGGTGCGATTACATCAATCCAAGCTGTTTATGTCCCAGCGGATGATTATACTGACCCCGCTCCGGCAACAACATTCGCCCACTTGGACGCCACAACTAACTTGGAACGTTCATTGACGCAACAAGGTATTTATCCAGCCGTTGATCCATTGGCATCTACGTCAACAGCCTTAACGCCTGAAATTGTTGGTCAAGAACACTATGAAGTTGCGACTGAAGTGCAACACACATTGCAACGTTATCGTGAATTGCAAGACATCATTTCTATTTTGGGAATGGATGAATTGTCTGACGAAGAAAAGACAATTGTTGGACGCGCGCGTCGTATCCAATTCTTCTTGTCACAACCATTCTCTGTTGCGGAAACCTTTACTGGAATCCCTGGAGAATACGTTAAGGTGGAAGATACAGTTCGTAGCTTTAAGGATATTTTGGACGGTAAGTATGACCAATATCCTGAAGATGCGTTCCGTAACGTTGGTGCAATTGAACAGGTTCCAGAAAAAGCCAAGCAAATGGCTCAAAATTAGATAGGCGGAGTTGACCATGGCAGAAGATAAACATAGCTTTAAAGTAGCCGTTGTCACGCCAAATGGTGAAGTTTATGACTATCCCAATGCAACATTAGCCATTTTGCATACGACTGATGGTGAATTGGGGCTCATGGCTAACCATAATCCGGTTATCTCGGCATTGTCGACAAACGAAATGAAGATTGAAAATAAAGACGAAAATTATGAAGAGCGCCTAGCGGTTAACGGTGGTTTCGCTGAGTTTTCAAATAATACATTGACGATTGTTGCAGATGCAGCTGAAAAGGCGGAAGAAATCGATGTTCATCGTGCCGAAGAAGCGCGTGATCGAGCTCAACGTCGACTTCGGGAGGCA
This sequence comes from Weissella viridescens, assembly GCF_014789145.1. GTDB lineage: Bacteria > Bacillota > Bacilli > Lactobacillales > Lactobacillaceae > Weissella > Weissella viridescens. The sequence continues at coordinate 140,154 of NZ_CP061835.1, forward strand.
CACGATCAACGTGATCAGCAACTTGCTGAAGCAGCGTTGTTACGTGCGGTGACGCGAATTCATGCGGCAACTGGAAAATAAATTAATATCAAGGGTTTCTCTATTGATAGGGAAACCTTTTTTATTTGGGTGTATACTAGAATGTAGAAAAGGGCTGTAATAAAACCTGTGATCTATACAATGAAAAAGCATTTAGAATTGTTTCATGCATGATTCTCAGGCAACTGGCTACCATGACTGTGATTTTTTGTGCTGTTCAAACAACAGGTGGTGTTGAAAACACAAAACATCAGCTTACGCTGGAACAATATAATCAAGTGATTAAGGACCAGTAGCAAAATTAGATTCGGTGACAAAACTATCCCGAACGTTTCAATTTTTTGGTAGAATGGTAAACATAGTATTAGCGAGAAAGTAGGACGGAATCAATGATTGTATTATCGGGAACAATTGGAGCTGGTAAAACCAGTCTCACCACAATGCTAGCTGAGCATTTGGGTAGCAATGCCTACTACGAATCAGTGGATGACAATCCAATTTTGCCATTATTTTATGATGATCCAAAACGCTATGGGTTCTTATTGCAAAATTATTTTTTGAATAAGCGTTTGGAAAGTATCAAAGAGGCACAGACAAGTCCTTTGAATGTGATTGACCGTTCCATTTATGAAGATCGTCTTTTATTTCAGCTAAATGCTGATTTGGGACGTGCGACACAAATTGAAGCCAGCACGTATAGCGACTTGTTGAACAACATGATGGAGCAAGTTGATACATCCTCCGATGCACAAACGAAGGATCCAGACTTGCTGATTCATATTTCGGTTAGTTTTGAGACAATGCTTGAACGGATTAAGCGGCGTGGGCGTGATTTTGAACAAATTGAAAATGACCCATCACTGTATGAGTACTATAAGGAACTCACCGAACGTTATACAAAGTGGTTTGAAGCGTATGATCGATCACCTAAGTTACAAATTGACGGTGATAAATATGACTTCGTTGAAGATGAAGCCGCAGCTCAAGCAGTCTTAAAGCAAGTTGATGATGCTTTAGCTGAGTTAAATCTAAAGGCCTAATGCCAAAGGAGAAGAGTAGATGATTGATTTAAAATATATCCGTAATAATCCAGAATTCGTTAAAGAACGTTTGGCAACTCGTGGAGTTGATCCAGAACAAATCGATGAATTGCTAGCAGCAGATGCAAAGCGTCGTGAAATTTTGGTCCAAACTGAAGAACTAAAGGCACGTCGTAATAAGGTTTCTGATGAAATTGGTCTTAAGAAGCGTAACAAGGAAGATGCTTCAGATGTTATTGCTGAAATGCAAAGTGTTTCTGCCGAAATCAAGACTTTGGATGAACAAGTTGAGCAATTGGATGAAAAGATTGAACACATCGCATTGCGCTTGCCTAACATGCCAAATGAATCAATTCCTGTTGGTCCAGATGAAGACGCCAATGTTGAAGATTACAAGGTTGGTGAAACCACAACCTTTACCTTTACACCAAAGCCACACTACGAAATTGGTGAAGATTTAGGTATCTTAGATTTCGAACGTGCTGGTAAGGTTTCAGGTTCACGTTTTGTTTACTACGTTGGTCAAGGGGCCCGCCTTGAACGTGCTGTTTATAACTTTATGTTGGACGAGCATGAAAAAGAAGGTTACACCGAAATGATTCCACCATACATCGTCAAAGACGAAGCAATGTATGGAACTGGACAATATCCAAAATTCCGTGACGATGCTTACCGTGTCGGTGCTGAAGAAGGAATGACGTTGATTCCAACGGCGGAAGTGCCATTGACAAACTACTACCGCGATGAAGTGATTGATGCTGATAAGCTACCAATTTCAGTCACTGCTTTGACTCCAGCCTTCCGTGAAGAAGCTGGATCAGCTGGACGTGATACGCGTGGGTTGATTCGTATGCACCAATTCAACAAGGTTGAGATGGTTAAGTTTGCCAAGCCAGAACAATCATACGCTGAACTAGACAAGATGGTGGCTAACGCTGAAAATATCTTGAAGAAGCTTGATTTGCCATATCACGTTATCACGCTTTCAACAGGAGATATGGGATTCTCAGCTGCTAAGACACATGATTTGGAAGTCTGGATGCCTGGGCAAGACCAGTATCGTGAAATTTCATCTGTTTCAAATACAGAAAGTTTCCAAGCGCGTCGTGCTCACATTCAATATCGTGATGAAAATGGTAAGTTGCAATATGTCCACACATTGAACGGTTCAGGTTTGGCCGTTGGACGTGCAGTTGCTGCTATTCTTGAAAACTATCAAAATGAAGATGGAACCGTCGATGTACCTGAAGTATTAGTACCATACTTTGGTGCTGAAAAGATTGTCCCAGAATCAGAATTGCATTAATCAAAAAAAGCATCGCCCATGTTGGCGATGCTTTTTTGATGTTTTAAAAATTAATTAGTAAAAAACGTTGACTTTGTTTGGTGGGCTTGGTATGATAATTAAGTTGTTTCAGGGAGTACCTTGAAAAAACAAATGCCATGCGGATGTGGCGGAACTGGCAGACGCGCTGGATTTAGGTTCCAGTGCCTTCGGGCGTGCAGGTTCGATTCCTGTCATCCGCATTTTGATGCCGACTTAGCTCAGCTGGCAGAGCACTTCACTAGTAATGAAGGGGTCGCTGGTTCGAATCCAGTAGTCGGCATTTTCATATTTATCATATGAATGGTATTTGCACCTATAGCGCAATTGGATAGAGTGTCTGACTACGAATCAGAAGGTTGCAGGTTCGACTCCTGCTAGGTGCATCACAACGAATTCGTTCGTTGTTTATAATTGAATATTTTGCACCTATAGCGCAATTGGATAGAGTGTCTGACTACGAATCAGAAGGTTGCAGGTTCGACTCCTGCTAGGTGCATATCATTCAAAAAACCATCAAGGTCCTTGATGGTTTTTTATTGTCGTGTTTTTTGAGTTTGACTAATGTTGACATTAAATCGATAGATGCTTATAATTATTGTCAATCTTAGTCAAAGGAGGCATGATGATGGCTGATCGCAGTATGGCTGATTGCATCGAAGATTATTTAAAAGAAATCTTACGTGACGTTGATCAGGTTGAACTAAAACGTTCTGATATTGCAACGCGTTTCAACGTTGTGCCTTCGCAAATTAACTATGTCATCAAGACACGGTTTACTTTGCAAAATGGCTATTTGGTTGAATCAAAACGAGGTGGTGGTGGTTACATCCGTATCTCAAAAGTGACAGTCGGACCAGATGCGCATTTTATAGAAGCACTTTTGCAAGATTTACCAAGTCAGGTGACGGTGAAACAGGCTAATGATATTTTAACGTGTCTCACACGGGAGCATGTCTTAACTGAGCACGAGAAGTGTTTAGTGCAGACATTATTGAGTAAGGAGACATTAGAAGTGCTGGCCATGCAAGATGCACAGGCACAGTTACGGGCACGTTTATTGAGTCAACTACTAAATCGGTTACGATTTGAAAGTGAGCGTGAATAATATGGAAAAAGAATTAACAGATAGCGCCAAGACGGTTTTAATTTTAGCGCAAGAACAAGCCAAATACTTTAGACACCAGGCTGTCGGGACAGAACATCTTTTGTTGGCCTTAGCCATGGAACGTCAAGGAGTTGCTGGGAAAGCCCTTGAAAAGGCTGGCGGATATGAAGATGAAATCCGTGAAGAAATTGAATTGAACATTGGTTATGGTAATTTGAATCGTGAAGCTGATGCTGGTTACCTTCCTTATTCTCCGAAGGCAGCAGAAATGTTGCAAATGGCAGCCCAACAAGCTGATGAATATGGACAAGAACGCGTTGGTACGGAAGATATTTTGTTAGCGCTTTTGTCAGATGAAACAATTTTAGCGACCCGAATGTTACATAACCTCGGGGTTAACAATGCCGAATTACGACGTTCATTGATTAGCCAACTTGGCTTAACGCCTAAGGAACGCAAGCATGGTCGCCAAAACCGTGGTAACCGAAACCAAGCCGCCCAAGAAGAGGGAACCCCATTATTGGATTCACTGGCTCGTGACTTAACGGCCCAAGCCCGTGAAAAGAAAATGGATCCTGTGATTGGACGTGATGAAGAGATTAAGCGTACGATTCAAATCTTGTCACGTCGAACAAAGAATAACCCAGTCTTGATTGGGGAACCTGGTGTGGGTAAGACAGCCATTGCTGAGGGCTTAGCCCAAAAGATGGTGGCTCATGAAGTACCAGATGATTTAGCAAACAAGCGTTTGATGATGCTTGATATGGGTTCACTGGTAGCCGGAACAAAATTCCGTGGGGAATTTGAAGAACGTGTTAAAAAGATTATTGATGAAGTTCGTGAAGATGGACATGTTGTATTGTTCATTGATGAATTGCATACCTTGATGGGTGCTGGTGGCGCCGATGGTGCCATTGAAGCATCTGATATTTTGAAACCAGCTTTGGCCCGCGGTGAATTGCAAACTATTGGTGCAACCACTTTAGATGAGTATCAAAAGTATGTTGAAGCTGATGCAGCTTTGGAACGTCGCTTTGCCAAGGTTCAAGTTGAAGAACCTTCTGTTCCTGAATCAATTGAAATTTTAAAGGGTCTCCGTCCACGTTACGAAGAATACCATCAAGTTGCAATTACAGATAAGGCAATCGAAAATGCTGCAAGTTTATCAGACCGTTATGTCAGTGATCGATTCTTGCCAGATAAGGCAATTGACCTAATGGATGAAGCGGCTGCTAAGGTCCGCATTGAAGAATCTGGTCACAAAACGCCTTTGGCGATGCTTCAAGATGAATTGAAAGAAATTCAAAAGACTAAGACGCAAGCGATTGAAGACCTTGATTTTGAAACTGCGGCAAAGTTACGTCAAGACGAATTGGATCAACGTGCTGCGATTGAAGATTATCAAGCTAAGCATGCAGCTCCGGAAGGCGCTAAACCTCAGTATGATTTGAAGGTCACAGAGCATGATGTTAATGAAGTACTTGCAGAACAAACAGGGATTCCTTTAACGCAAATGGAAGAATCTGAGCAACAACGGTTGCTTAATTTGGAAAAGGTATTACATGAACATGTTGTTGGTCAAGACGAAGCAATTTCTGCTGTATCACGTGCCATTCGACGTGCCCGCTCTGGATTGAAGGATCCAAACCGTCCAATTGGAACCTTTATGTTCCTAGGACCAACTGGAACTGGTAAAACAGAGCTTGCTAAGACATTAGCTGAGGCGATGTTCGGTTCGAAGGAGAATATGATTCGTGTCGACATGTCTGAGTATCGTGAAGCTTATTCATCAAGTCGTCTAGTCGGATCTGCTCCTGGTTATGTTGGTTACGATGAGGGAGGACAATTGACCGAACAAGTTCGTCGTCACCCATACTCTGTCGTTTTGTTGGATGAGGCAGAAAAAGCACATCCAGACATCTATAACTTGATGTTACAAGTCTTCGACGAAGGTTTCTTAACAGATGCCAAGGGTCGTAAGGTCGACTTTAGAAATACCATCATTATCATGACATCAAACCTTGGGGCAACCAGAATTCGTGATGAAAAGAAGGTTGGGTTCGGTGCAACGTCGGCTAGTGATGATTATGAAGCGATGAAGCAAATGGTTAATGAATCAGTGAAGGAATCATTCCGACCTGAATTTATTAATCGAATTGATGAAGTTGTGGTCTTCCACAGTTTGACGAAGCCTCAAATCCATCAAGTGGTTAAGCTAATGGCTGATGAATTGTTGGATCGTGTTAAGGAACAAGGTGTCGATGCTAAGATGACACCTGCTGCCATCGATGTTGTAGCCGAAGCCGGTTACGATGAAGAGTATGGTGCACGACCAATCCGTCGGGCATTACAAACACAGGTTGAGGACAAACTTTCTGAAGAGTTACTTTCTGGTAAAGTAACAACTGATGATCAGGTTGTGATTGGCGCAAAGCAAGGGGCCATTACAATTACAGTCAAAGCAAAAAATAAGGCAAAAACACCAGTTGAAGCCTAATTTGATAAAAAGCAAATGAAGATGCACTGCCCTTGTCTTTGTTTGCTTTTTATTGTACAATATCAATTAGTTTTAATTGTGTATAAAAAATGTAGCTCGGTTGGAAATATTGTCCCAATCAAGTTAACGAATAGAAAGACGGAAGCATTTTTAAAAAATTGGGGATGCTTCTTGTCTTTTTTGCGCTTAAAATGCGATTTTTCGGGGTCGTTTCGGTGCATTGTAACACAATTGTAAGAAACGATCGCACACAATTAGCCAAATCAAAGTGAGGTGGAGAACTTGGTAGGAACGCTTGTAAAATACGGTAAGCACCGTGTTCGTCGTAGTTATGCGCGAATTAAGGATGTCCTTGATTTGCCAAACTTGATTGAAATTCAAACGGATTCATATAACTGGTTCTTGGATGAAGGATTGCGCGAAATGTTTACGGATATTTTGCCAATTGAAGATTTCCAAGGAAAGTTGTCATTGGAATTTGTGGACTATAAGCTCATGGAGCCTAAGTACACAGTTGAAGAAGCACGTAACCACGATGCAAATTATTCAGCACCATTGCACGTAACGCTACGTTTAACGAATAAAGAGACTGGTGAAATCAAATCCCAAGACGTTTTCTTTGGTGATTTCCCATTAATGACACCTCAAGGAACCTTCATTATTAATGGTGCCGAACGTGTTATTGTTTCTCAATTAGTACGTTCTTCTGGTGTTTATTATAATGAAGAAGCTGATAAGAATGGTCGTCCAATCTTTGGAACTACTTATATTCCAAGCCGTGGAGCATGGCTTGAATATGAAACAGATGCCAAGGGACTTGACTATGTTCGTATCGACCGTACCCGTAAGTTGCCTATGACTGAATTGGTCCGTGCCCTTGGGTTCGGTTCTGACTCAGAAATCTTACAACTTTTGGGGGATCAATATGATTCAATTAATTTGACCCTTGATAAGGATGTTCACAAGGACATCAATGATTCACGTGTTGAAGAAGCTTTGAAGGACGTTTACGAACGTTTGCGTCCCGGTGAGCCTAAGACTGCTGATTCATCTCGTTCATTGCTAACAGCCCGCTTCTTTGACCCACGTCGTTACGACCTGGCGCCAGTGGGACGTTACAAGATGAACAAAAAGCTTTCATTGAAGTCACGTTTAATCGGTTTGACACTTGGTGAAACATTAGCTGATCCAGATACTGGTGAAATTTTGTTTGAAAAGGGTACTGTAATCGATAAGAAGGTTATGGGCGTTTTGGCACCATACCTTGATCGTGATGACTTCAAGATGGAAGAACACATTCCATCAGACGATGCTGTTGTGACAAAGCCAATGCTTGTACAACGTATCATGGTTCAAGACCCTAACGATCCTGATAATGTGCTACCAATGATTGGTAACGGTCATTTTGACGAATCAGTTCGTGATCTACAACCTGCTGATATCATCGCTGGAATGAACTACTTCTTGAACCTACAAATGGGTATCGGTCAAACTGACGATATCGATCACTTGGGTAACCGTCGTGTTCGCCGTGTTGGAGAATTGCTCCAAAACACATTCCGTATTGGTTTGAGCCGTATGGAACGTGTTGTTCGCGAACGTATGTCAATTCAAGATCCTGATACAGTGACACCACAACAATTGATTAACATTCGTCCAGTTGTTGCTGCAACCAAGGAATTCTTTGGTTCATCACAATTGTCACAATTCATGGATCAAACAAACCCATTGGGTGAATTGACTAACAAGCGCCGTTTGTCAGCCCTTGGACCTGGTGGTTTGACACGTGACCGTGCCGGATATGAAGTTCGAGACGTTCACTATACACACTATGGTCGTATGGATCCAATTGAAACGCCTGAAGGACCTAACATCGGGTTGATCAATTCATTGGCCACTTATGCCCGTGTTAACCGTTATGGATTCATTGAAACACCATACCGTCGTGTTTCATGGGATAACCATAAGGTGACTGATAAGATTGATTACTTGATGGCCGACGAAGAAGATAACTTTGTCGTCGCACAAGGAAACTCTGTCTTAAACGATGACGGTTCATTTGCAACGGATACTGTTTTGGCGCGTCATGCGGATGAAAACATGGAAGTTTCAATTGAAGACGTTGACTACATGGACGTTTCACCTAAGCAAATGGTTGCCGTTGCCACGGCTGCAATTCCTTTCTTGGAAAACGATGACTCAAATCGTGCCTTGATGGGAGCCAACATGCAACGTCAAGCGGTTCCTTTGATCAACCCACATGCACCATTAATTGGTACGGGTATTGAATATAAGGCTGCCCATGACGCTGGTGTTGCTGTTGTTGCTGCTTACTCAGGAACTGTTGAATACGTTGATGGACGCGAAATCCGCATTCGTCGTGAAGATGGTTCTCTAGATAAGTACAAGTTGATGAAGTTCCGTCGTTCTAACGCCGGAAAGAACTATAACCAACGCCCAATCGTTAAGGTTGGCGACAAGGTTGATGCTGATGAAGTTATCGCTGATGGTCCATCAATGGAACAAGGTGAATTGGCATTGGGACAAAACCCATTAGTTGCCTTTATGACTTGGCAAGGATATAACTTCGAAGATGCCATCATCATCAACGAACGTTTGATTCGTGATGATGTTTATACGTCAATCCACATCGAAGAATATGAATCAGAGGCGCGTGATACAAAGCTTGGCCCTGAAGAATTTACTCGTGAAATTCCAAATACTGGTGAAGAACAACTTCGTGACTTGGATGAACGTGGAATTATCCGTATTGGAGCTGAAGTCGAAGATGGTGACATCTTGGTCGGTAAGGTTACACCTAAGGGTGTGACTGAACTTTCAGCCGAAGAACGCTTACTCCACGCCATCTTTGGTGAAAAGGCTCGTGAAGTACGTGATACATCATTGCGTGTTCCTCACGGTGGTGGCGGAGTCGTGCAAGACGTTCGTATCTTCACACGTGAAAACGGTGATGAATTGTCACCTGGTGTTAACATGATGGTTCGTGTCTACATTGCCCAACGTCGTAAGATTCAAGTTGGTGACAAGATGGCCGGACGTCACGGTAACAAGGGAACGGTTTCAATGGTTGTTCCTTCAGAAGATATGCCTTACCTACCAGATGGAACTCAAGTTGACATTATGTTGTCACCAATGGGTGTGCCATCTCGTATGAATATCGGACAAGTGCTTGAATTGCACTTGGGAATGGCTGCTCGCGAACTTGGTATCCACGTTGCCTCACCTGTCTTTGACGGGGCCCGCGACACAGATATCTGGGATGCGGTTGAAGAAGCTGGTTTGCCAGGCGATGGTAAGACAATCTTGTATGATGGTCGTACCGGAGAAGCCTTTGACAAGCGTATTGCGGTCGGAGTTATGCACTATATGAAGTTGGCCCACATGGTCGACGATAAGATTCACGCCCGTTCAATCGGACCTTACTCACTTGTTACGCAACAACCACTTGGTGGTAAGGCGCAATTCGGGGGACAGCGTTTCGGTGAAATGGAAGTTTGGGCCCTTGAAGCTTATGGTGCTGCGCACACACTTCAAGAAATCTTGACTTACAAGTCGGATGACGTTGTTGGACGTGTTAAGACTTATGAAGCCATCGTTAAGGGTGAACAAATTCCAAAGCCAGGTGTGCCTGAATCATTCCGAGTTTTGGTTAAGGAATTGCAAGCGCTTGGTCTTGATATGAAGGTCCTTGATGCAAATGAATCTGAGATTGATTTGCGTGATTTGGATGAAGAAGAAGGTGACGATTCAGTTGTTGACTTGAAGAAGAAACGAGTTGAAACTGATGAAGCAGAAGATGCTGCCGAAACTTCTCCTGATGCGCAAGGTGTTACAAACACTAACGATCAAGAAGATTAATGTCTAATCGACTAAATTAATGTCTTCTGGTTTAGCATGAGCTAAGCCTGTAGGCATGAGCGTTGCCATTATGTCAGCATTCATGCTTGCAGGTTTAGTCTGCTAAACTGGATTGTCTATGAACCTATGAAAGGGGTCAAACCATTGATCGATGTCAATAAGTTTGAAAGCATGCAAATTGGGTTGGCTAGTCCCAACAAAATTCGCAGCTGGTCTTATGGTGAAGTAAAAAAGCCCGAGACAATCAATTATCGTACGTTAAAGCCTGAAAAAGATGGGCTTTTCGATGAACGTATTTTTGGACCTACCAAAGATTACGAATGTGCCTGTGGTAAGTACAAGCGAATCCGTTATAAGGGTGTCGTTTGTGATCGTTGTGGTGTCGAAGTCACAACCTCAAAGGTTCGTCGTGAACGCATGGGTCACATTGAATTAGCCGCTCCTGTATCACACATCTGGTACTTCAAGGGAATTCCATCACGTATGGGATTGGTTTTGGATATGTCACCACGTTCATTGGAAGAAATCATTTACTTTGCATCATACGTTGTCACTGAACCTGGTGATACACCATTGACTGAAAAGCAAATCATTTCAGAACGTGAATATCGTGAATTAAAGCAAGAGTACGGTAACGGCTTTGAAGCTGGTATGGGTGCTGAAGCGATTAAGACGTTGTTGTCACACGTTGACGTAGATGCCGAAGTTAAGCAACTTAAGGCTGACCTACGTGAAGTGACTGGTCAAAAGCGTGTTCGTGCGGTTCGCCGTTTGGACATTCTTGAAGCCTTTGCAACTTCTGGTAACAAGCCAGAATGGATGGTTATGGATGTTATTCCAATTATCCCACCTGACTTGCGTCCAATGGTTCAACTAGAAGGTGGCCGTTTTGCCACTTCTGACTTGAACGACTTGTACCGTCGTGTTATCAACCGAAACAATCGTTTGAAGCGTTTGTTGGAATTGAATGCGCCTGGTATTATCGTGCAAAACGAAAAGCGTATGCTTCAAGAAGCGGTTGATGCCTTGGTCGATAACGGTCGTCGTGGACGTCCTGTTACTGGTCCTGGTAACCGTCCATTGAAGTCTTTGTCACACATGCTTAAGGGTAAGCAAGGACGTTTCCGTCAAAACTTGCTTGGTAAGCGTGTTGACTATTCTGGACGTTCTGTTATCGACGTTGGTCCTTTCTTGAAGATGAACCAAATGGGACTTCCTGTGCCAATGGCTATCGAATTGTTCCGCCCATTCATCATGCATGAATTGGTAGAACGTAACTTAGCTGGTAACATCCGTGCCGCTAAGCGTAAGATTGACCGTCGTGATGACGACGTTATGGATGTTGTTGAAGATGTTATCAAGGAGCACCCAGTTCTATTGAACCGTGCCCCAACATTGCACCGTCTTGGTATCCAAGCCTTTGAACCAGTGTTGGTTTCAGGTAAGGCGATGCGTTTGCACCCATTGGTCTGTGAAGCTTATAACGCCGACTTTGATGGGGACCAAATGGCCATTCACGTACCTTTGTCAGATGAAGCTCAAGCTGAAGCACGTTTGCTAATGCTTGCCGCTGGACACATTTTGGCACCTAAGGACGGAAAGCCTATCGTTACACCATCACAAGACATGGTTATCGGTAACTATTACCTAACGACTGAAGAAGCTGGTCGTGAAGGTGAAGGTATGGTCTTTAGTAGTGTTGATGAAGCACGTACTGCTTACCAAAACGGTTATGTACACCTACATTCTCGTGTTGGTATCCAAACGTCTTCATTCCCTGCTGAAAAGCCATTCACTGACGAACAACGTCAAAAGATTATGGTGACTTCAGTTGGTAAGTTATTCTTTAACGAGATCCTACCTTCTGACTTCCCATACTTAAACGAATCAAATCCTGCTAACTTTGAAAAGATCGACGAACGCTTCTTCTTGGATGCGGGAGCCGACATCAAGGATTACTTTGCTAACACAAAGATTTTGGCACCATTCAACAAGGGATACTTGTCAGATATCATTGCACAAATCTACAAGATTTATAAGGTTACTGAAACTTCATTGCTTTTGGACCGTATGAAGGATTTGGGTTATGACATTTCAACTAAGTCAGGTTTGACGGTTGGTATGGCTGACGTTACCGAATTGAAGGAAAAGCCAGCCATTGTTGAAGCTGCCCACAAGCAAGTTGCAACAGTGACAAAGCAATTCCGTCGTGGTTTGATTACTGATGACGAACGTTATGAACGTGTTATTGCAATTTGGAATAAGGCTAAGGATGATATTACTGAGCAACTAATCGCTCACTTCGAACCTGATAACAACATCTTCATGATGTCTGATTCAGGAGCCCGTGGTAATATCTCTAACTTCTCTCAACTTGCTGGAATGCGTGGATTGATGGCTGCTCCTAATGGACGTATCATGGAATTGCCTATCATTTCAAACTTCCGTGAGGGTCTATCTGTGTTGGAGATGTTCTTCTCTACCCACGGAGCTCGTAAGGGTATGACCGACACGGCCTTGAAGACGGCCGATTCTGGTTATATGACACGTCGTTTGGTTGACGTTGCGCAAGACGTTATTATCCGTGAAGACGATTGTGGAAGCGATCGTGGATTGGATGTTTCTGCCATCATGAACGGTAATGAAGTTGTTGAACCACTTTATGACCGTATCTTGGGTCGTTTCGCACAAAAGTCTGTTATTGATCCAGAAACTGGTGAAACAATCGTTGCGCACAACGAAATGATTGATGAAGCTAAGGCACAACAAATTCTTAATGCTGGTATCACAACTGTTAATATCCGTTCAGCCTTTACTTGTAATACTGAACACGGTGTCTGTGTTAAGGACTACGGTCGTAACATGGCTACCGGTGATATTGTCGAAGTTGGTGAAGCAGCTGGAACTGTGGCCGCTCAATCAATCGGAGAACCTGGTACACAATTGACAATGCGTACGTTCCACACCGGTGGTGTTGCCGGAAACGATATCACGCAAGGACTTCCTCGTGTGCAAGAAATCTTTGAAGCACGTAACCCTAAGGGTCGTGCCGTGATTTCTGAAGTGACTGGAGAAATCAAGTCAATCGAAGAAAATCCTGCTGATCGTACTAAGGAAGTTACCGTTGAAGGTGATACTGATACGCGTACTTACACATTGCCAATGGCAGCCCGCATGCGTGTTGCCGAAGGTGATCACATTCACCGTGGTCAAACATTGAACGAAGGATCTGCCGATCCTAAGGAAATGATTGAAGTGCGTGATACACTTGCTACAGAAAACTACCTTGTGGACGAAGTTCAAAAGGTTTACCGTATGCAAGGTGTTGAAATCGGCGATAAGCACGTCGAAGTAATGGCTCGTCAAATGCTCCGTAAGGTGCGTGTCATGGATCCAGGTGATACTGAACTATTGCCAGGAACATTGATGGACATTGCTGAATTCCGTGAAGCTAACACAAAGCCTTTGTTTGAAGGTAAGTTGCCAGCTACTGGTCGTCCAGTATTGCTTGGTATTACCAAGGCTTCATTGGAAACAAACTCATTCTTGTCTGCCGCTTCATTCCAAGAAACAACTCGTGTCTTGACGGATGCTGCGATCCGCGGTAAGAATGATCCATTGATTGGATTGAAGGAGAACGTTATTATTGGTAAGTTGATTCCAGCTGGTACTGGTATGAAGGAATACCAAGCTGTTCAACCTGAAGTAGTAGCAGAACCTGTTGTATCTAATGACGATGGTTCAAATATTCCATCAACCTCAGACATTGCAAATGCAATGGGTGAGACTACGGAATAATGTTAAAAACTCACTGACAATTTGTCAGTGAGTTTTTTCATTTACGGTTTAATTTTCTAAATAAGTGTGTCATAATGGTACTTACAAATTGTTAATGAAAATCAATGCTGGGAGGCACAATATGCAAGATTTTACTTATGTAAATAAAACAGAAATCCATTTTGGCCATGATCGTATTCAATCAGAATTACGACCAGTTTTGGAACGCTTTGGTAAGCGTGTCCTTTTGACGTATGGTGGTGGTTCAATTAAGAAAAACGGCCTTTATGATCAAGTGAAAGACTTACTTGGTGGTTTTGATATCTTCGAATTAAGCGGCATTGCGCCAAATCCAAAGATTGATTCTGTTCGTGAGGGACAAAAAATTGCCAAAGCTGAAAATGTTGACGTTATTTTGGCTGTTGGTGGTGGTTCTGTCATTGATGCCAGCAAGGTAATTGGCTCAGCGAAGTTCTACGAAGGCGATCCTTGGGACCTTGTTATCAATCCTAGTCTCCGTAAGGAAATTGACCAAGTCCCTGTTGTCGATATTTTAACTTTGGCAGCAACTGGAACTGAAATGAACTACGGTTCAGTTATTTCAAACCCAGAAACAAACCAAAAGTTAGGTACCTATGGTCCTAAGTCACCAGCGGTATCATTTGAAGATCCTGAGTTAACTTACTCAGTCTCTAAGTGGCAAACTGCAGCTGGTGCAATCGACATTATGTCACACTTGTTTGAGCAATACTTTGATAATGCTGCAAACAAGGACGTGCAAGACGGCCTTAAAGAAGGTATCATGCGTGCTGACATTAAGTGGGCCGATACAGCTTTGCAAGAACCTGAAAACTACGATGCTCGCGCTAACTTGATGTGGGCCTCAACCATGGCTTTGAACGGTATTGTGGGTCTTGGTAATGAAAACGGTTGGACAGTGCACCCAATTGAACACGAAGTCTCAGCTTACTACGACATTACCCATGGGGTTGGTCTTGGTATTTTGACTCCACGTTGGATGCAATATGTTTTGAGCGCTGAAACAGCACCAAAGTTTGCACAATACGGACGAAACGTTTGGCACCTAACTGGTGACGATGACATGACTGTGGCTAAATCAGCTATCCAAAAGACATACGATTGGATCAAGAGTCTTGATGTCCCAATGACATTACCAGAAGTTGGTATCGATTCAGATGAACACTTCCAAGCAATGGCTGAGTCAGCCGTTAAGGTTGGCCAACTTGACAAGCATGCTTACGTAAGTTTGCAACCAAGCGATGTTGTTAAGATTTTTGAAGCATCAATGACAACTGAAGGCTTTGAAGCCTAAATCAAATAAAAGCATCCAGTTTACTGGGTGCTTTTTTGCGTGCATCTTAAAATGCGGTATACTTAACAGTATTAAATCGAATGTTAGGGACTAAAGTAAATGAAAAAAATCGACCAAGGGACTGCTTTTGTGCGGGAACATGCCCACCTGTTTCAGTGCCCAACTTGTCGCGAACCGTATGAACGTGTCGAGGCACATACATTAATTTGTCCGAATGGGCATACTATTGATGTGAATAAGAAAGGGAGCCTAAATTTTCTTAACCATGCCGTTGATACTGAATACGATGATGCCATGCTTGAAGCACGCCGACGTGTGCTCTCTGCAGGGTTATTTGACGGCATTATTAAGGCTGTTGCAGACCAACTACCCACTGAGCCACAAACGCTCTTAGATGTGGGTACAGGGGAAGGTACACCGCTCGCCAAATTATTAGATTTACACCACAATCAAGATGTGGGAATCGGCTTTGATATTTCAAAAGTTGGCGTTAATCTCGGAACGCAACTAGATTCACCGGCTTTTTTTATGGTGGCTGACTTAGCACACTTGCCCTTTAACGAAAATAGCTTGGATGCTATCGTTGAATTCTTTTCACCAAGTGCTTATGACGAATTTAACCGTGTGTTAAAGCCAGGTGGACGGCTAGTTAAAGTGATACCTAATGCAGGCTATTTACATGAACTACGTGAAATGCTCTATCCAGTTGATTCAAGTAATCATACGTATAGTAATGAAAAGGTACTAACACGCTTTCTGGAACGTTATCCGCAAGCTAGCCAACAGACCGTTACGTATACTTGGGATATCCCAACTGATAAATATGTTGATCTGTTACACATGACACCATTACATTGGGGTGCCCGCCCTGAAGCCCAAGCCCTAGCAGAAAGCACACCTCTGCAGCGTGTGACAGTTGATGTGACGGTATTAACAGTACCTCAAGTCGATTAAATTCTGTGACTTTTTCCACAGAAAACTGTGGAAAAATAACGGAGAGTTCGGTAAAATGGTCATAGTTATGATTATTAAATTTAAGTAAAGGGAAATCGAGGGCACATCATGTTTCCAGATCGTTTGCGTGAATTACGAAAAGGCCGTGGTATCACATTGGAAAATTTAGCTGATGCCATGAATGAACAGCTAGATCCAGGTCAAAAACCAAATACGGCAGCGCAAATCGGTAACTGGGAACGCGGTGATCGATCACCTTCGTATTTGGAAGTCTGCAAATTGGCAGACTTTTTTGAGGTATCGTTGGACTTTTTAGTTGGACGAACGATGGCCGAAAAAACAGACCTATCCTTACTCTTCCTATCAGGTAAGGAAATTGATTTTAATGGGAAACCGTTAACTGATCAACAACGGTTTGATATTTTCCAATATGTAAATGCCTACTTAAACCCAGCCGTAGATATGAGTGATGGAGATGTCATGATCAACCATCAAGAAAATCTTTTTTAGGAGCCAAAATGATGTCAGAACAACAGTTATCATTTGGTCCGGGACGTCAGTTAGAGTACATCGATTATCTCGATGCTCTAGCTGATTTTTTATTAGAATTCCAAAATGTCCCGACCGTCAAACAAAAAATATCCCTAGCTCAGCAGAGTGTCCGTGCGATTAATCAAGGTTTGTATCCACCGACACTACATGCGATGGAAATTACTTCGGACGATATTCTTGCGGTTCAGGCCGCGATTCTAGCACGATATCCGAATGATCCTGAACACGGGAATCAAGTATGGGCAGACCAGCGCGAGGCGCTAGAACAAGTCGATTATTGTTTACAGAATATTCGTGATGAATTTATCGAAGACTTCAATATGTATGCGTATTTAACACCTCAATTTTTAACCGCTTTGAGTCAGTATCTAAATGGACGACCAACCTTAGAAATCATGGCAGGACAGGGGTACTTAAGCGCGGGCTTGCAAGCTCTACAACCTAATCAGAAACTATATGTCACAGATAATCAAGATTGGTTAAATCAACCAATAACAGCAGTTCAGCCAGTCATTGACGTTGAATCATTGAGTGCCCTTGAGGCCATTGAACGTTATGGTACTGAAGTTGAAGTAGTTCTGATGAGTTGGGCACCTGACACAAGTGAAATCGACTGGCAGGTACTTCAATTATTACGTCAGAAATATCCGACTCTCGAATTTTTGGTAATTGGGGAAAGAGATGGGGCAACTGATTCGCACACTTTTTGGCAGAATGCCAAACTAAAGGATTTAATCGCAATCAATGCGACCCGACCACAATTTGACTTGATTGATGAGAAAATTTATCGCGTGCAATAATTAGTTAACACCAGAAACAAAGATAAGCGTTTGAAATCATTGAAAATGATTTTAAACGCTTTTTTTTTATACATAAGGTCAACAAAATCATGAAGTTGACATATGTGGTCGTCTTGTCGCAATCTTAGCCATGAAAAAGCAAAATGACCGTTATGGTTTCCGAACACGGAATCAGATAATTTATTTAAGTCAAATTGTACAAAAAACAAGCGCACTTTCGTCTATATTATGTCGCCAAAAGGTGGTAATCAAAACAAGGAGGGGAATGATCGTATACGTGAATTGACACAATATAGGGGGGACGAATATGCAATTGATGCGACAAATGACACTTACAACAGCAGCAACCGTTTTGTTAGCAGCCACGGTACCAAGTCTGGTGCCACCGACTGACATCGGTGCAGCAGCGCTTACTCAAACCAACCTGACACAATCCACAGGACAACCTGATTTATCGATTGGTGGTAAATTAGATGTGCAGCTGATGACGGCAACCGAACTGACAAAATTTGAGGCTGGCTTGAAAAGTCGAATCCAACAACTCAATCTACCGAGCCCAAGCGATGAAGCAGCGGCATTGAAGATTATGCGTGGTTTATTTGATTCGAAGCAGGCTTACTATGGGGATGTTGAGCAGGCAACAACTTTGTTAATTCAAGCCATTAATGCAAATCATCAAGGTTTAGTATCAGGTGAACAGGTGCTTGCTGCGCGCCATGGGCGTGTGTCGACTCGTGTGTTGGGTATTGCCTTAGATGTGGTCATTGCTGCCAGTGTTGGTGGTGGCGTTGGTGCAGCAGCAGCTTTGGTTCGACGGAAGGGGAAGACAGCGGCAAAACGGTTCATTCAACAACGCGTGAGTCGTAAACTCAAAGCGATGGGACTTGGTCGAGCGGCCGGATATGCTAACTTAGCAACTGATTTTGCCTTAGCTTATAGCTCACCAGGTTCTGTCTTAGCACGAGTCATTGACTCGCGTGATCGACAACGGAACAATGGATGGATTGAATTATGGTAATTTCACGTTATTTAAATTGGATATATTTTCTACTAGGGTTAAGTATGGTATTTAGCCTAATGCTATGGCAAGGGACGACACATTTTTATCGTTTCGAATGTGCTTGTTTGACGGGAGCTTGCTTGTTTGCATCAAAAGACTTAGCGCCACGCTGGTGGCATATCGCGGCCGCTAGTGTTGGTATGACGAATGTGGTGTACGCGCTGCAACTAGCGCATCCCCTTGGACAAGTAGAATTACAATATTTAATTACTGGTTTATGCTTTTTTTCTGTGGCCCTAACGTCACTCAAATTAGTCAAGTAATTAAGTAAAAGGCCGACCTTGTTATTTCTAACAAGGCCGGCCTTTTATAGCTTATTTTATTATTTAACAAATTGGTCAGAAAGGCTGATGAATTCATCAATATCTTGTTTAATCAAATCAGCTCCGGCTTGCCAGAAGTCTGGTTCGGTCAAATCGACACCGAGGTGCTTCTTTGCCAACTCTTCAGTAGACATGTTAGCAGTGTCACGTAACAGGCTAATGTATGATGCTTCAAAGTCCTTTTGGCTTTGGGCCCAGGCGTAAATACCTGAACTAAAGAGGTAACCAAAGGTATAAGGGAAGTTATAGAATGGAATGTCATCAATGTAGAAGTGTAATTTTGATGACCAGAAATGGGGGTGACGTTTATCCAAAATATCATCGAAAGCCTCAGCTTGGGCTGCATCCATGATTTCATTTAAGCGCTCAGCAGGGACATAACCGTTTTCGCGTTCTTGATAGAATTTGTTTTCAAACAAGAAACGGGCACGAATGTTCATAAACATTGCTACTGGATTAGTCATCTTGGCATCAAGCAAAACAACCTTTTCAGCATCAGATTGAGCTTGTTGCACATTGGCATCAGCAATTAACATTTCAGCAAAAGTTGAAGCTGTTTCAGCAACATTCATCGCGTAATCATCTCGCCAAACGGGTAGGTCGGTTAACAGACTTGAATGGAATGCGTGCCCCAATTCGTGAGCAATTGTTGCCGCATCGTTAACCGAACCAGTAAAGGTTAAGAAAATCCGTGATTCATGAATGTCAGGGAGCGTATCCATCCAGCCACCAGGTTGCTTACCAGGACGATCTTCGGCTTCAATCCAGTGGTTATCAAAGGCTGATTGCGCAAAGTCGGCCATTTTCTGTGAGTATTTTCCAAAGTTCTGCACAATGAAATTGGCTGCATCGTCATAACTCAAAGAATGTGGTTGGTAGTCTCCAACGTGTGTTAATGGCGCAACTTGATCTTGCCACCCAATGCTATCCAAGCCAAGTAGTTCTGCCTTGCGGGCAAAGTAGGCTTTAAACATGTCCTTATTGGCATCAACGACTTGCCACATCGCATCAAGCGTTTCTTGCGACATCCGGTTTAATTCAAGTGGTTGTTCGAGATAATTATCATAATGGTGGGCTTTTTGTTCGGTTAGACGCGCACCTGCTAAATGATTCAATGTATCAGCAGTAATTGTTTGCGCATCGCCCCACATCTTCTCGTAACCATCCATCAAACCAGCACGAGCTTGATTATCGGGATAACCATCCAACATGTTAAGTGCTTGTCCGGCGGAAATCGTTTTTGTCGCACCATGTTCATCGGTGAATGGCATGCTTAACGTTGAGGCAACCACGTCATAGTGGCTTGACCATGCTTTAATGCCGTCCAAACGGAGTTGATCAAGCAAAGCCTCGGTCGATGCATCGCCCAAGCGTTGGGCACCATGGCGCATTTCATCCAATGTAAAAGCAACATCAGTCAAAGCAGGGTCGGCTAAAATCTTGGCAAATGTTGCATCATCAAACTCAGCCAATAAAGCCTTATAGGCATTTAGGGGTTGGTTGTAAGCTGCCGCTAATGCTTGAACTTTGTTATCGTATGGACGGTAAGTTGGATTCGTATAATCAGCTGAGATTAAACCATTAATATAGGTGTTAACGGTTTTAAGACCACTTTCAAGTGTTTGGACTAATGACGTTAGGTTAATTAATTCCTTGAAATCATTGTCTTGTGTTGGTTGATAAGATGCAACGGCATGCGTTAGATCCTCGATTTGAGATTGAATTGTTGCCAGTTTAGTTTGGAAAGCTTCTCCGGTAACGCCACCAGGGTAAATACCTTCAAGATTCCAATTTTCAGAATATGCCATGAAACACCTCTCATTTTTTTCTAATATTGTATCATAGTTATCAAGTAAAACGCGACCTAAATCAAAATAAGTGAATTAGTTAACGCCCTATACATTTTATTTTGACGTTGAATTGGTTATAATGGATTGTTATTGCAATTATAAAATTTTTTTCACAGATTGGAGGATGATAAACTCGTTTGGATTGAGTTTATTGAGAATGAATGGGGAAAACAGTTAAAATGCTAGGCATGGCGGTGTTAGGTGTTGTCGTCTTATTGATGGTTGCCGCAGCCGGTTTCTTTTATGTGGCGGAGGTGCGGGCCGATAAAAGTTTTGTGACTGAAAAACAAACACCAAAGTCAGATCCGCTGTCAAAGCAAAAACAACAGTGGGCTAAAGTGCCAAATAAAAAAGATGTTTCAATGAAAACAGATGATGGTCTAAATTTGAAAGGGCAGTATATTCCTGCTGCACGTAAAACCAACAAAACTGCCATTGTGATTCATGGTTTCTCGGTTGATCATCGTGAAGTGATTCCATATGCTAATCTCATGCATAATCAAGGCTACAATGTCCTCCTTACTGATAACCGGTCAGCCGGAGCATCACAAGGAAGTTTCATTGGTTACGGGTATCTGGAAGCGAAGGATTATATGAAGTGGATTAAACGACTTGTCGCAGATAATCCTAAGAGTGAGATTGTCGTCTATGGAACCTCATTGGGTGGTGCCACAACGATGATTCTTTCTGGTATGAATCCGCCTAAACAAGTTAAAGCCTTCATTGAGGATTGTGGTTACACAAGTGTTCGAGATGAGCTTGTCTATGAAGCTAACTCGCTCTACAATATTCCAAAATGGTTGGCTCAACCAATCATCAGTATTATGTCTGTCTATTCAAAGATTATTGCAGGATATTCATATGGACAAGCTGATGCCGTGAAGGCTGTGCAACGCAATGATCGTCCAATGCTCTTTATCCATGGAGCAGAGGATGACTTTGTACCATCATACATGTTGGATCAGGTATATCATGCAGCAAATGGGCCAAAGGAAAAGTTACTTGTGCCAAATGCTGATCACATGGAAGCTTATCGTAAAGATGTTGTGCAATATGAGCAGACTGTTGACGGTTTCTTAAATCGTTACGTTCATTAAAAATAAACGGATGCTTGCCTCAGGGCAATCATCCTTTTTTTGTGGGGTGGTTAAATGAAGCGTGCTACAATAGAAGAGACAAAAACGAGGTAAATAAAATGACAGATCATTACTATACAGCTGAGCCCACCACGGCTCATGATGAACATACATTCGAATTTAATCTTTTGGCGCATGACTTGCGCTTTACCACCGATGCTGGTGTCTTTTCTAAAAGCACCGTTGATTATGGGACCCGTACGATGTTGGAAGCGTTTGACTCAGAAAATATTCCTGAGGGGAAAATCTTGGACTTGGGTGCCGGATACGGACCAGTTGCTATTAGTTTAGCGAAAGCATTACCTAACCGACAATTTGTGGCGGCGGAAATCAATCATCGTGCCGCTGAGTTAATTAAGCGGAATGCGCAAGCCAATCATGTGGCTGATCAAATTGAAGTCGTGCAATCTGATTGCTATGAGAATGTGCCGGATCGTTTTGCAGCAATCCTGGTCAATCCCCCCGTACGAGCTGGAAAAGATATCGTACAAACGATGATTTCACAAGCTAAGGAACATCTATTGCCTGAAGGAACATTGACGGTGGTTTTACAAAAGAAACAAGGTGCGCCTTCAGCAAAGAAATTGATGGAAGAAACATTTGGGAATGCGCAAACGATTGCCAAAGATAAGGGTTATTACATTATGGAGAGTGTAAATGTCGACTGATCTATCACCCAAACAAATTGATTATTTTATGGGTCAAGCCTTATACGAAGCGAAAAAAGCTGGTGCGTTGGGTGAGGTACCAATTGGTGCCGTTGTTGTCATTGATGGTCAAATTGTAAGTCGAGGTTTTAACTTACGAGAGCGTATGCAAGATGCTACCCAACATGCGGAGTTGATGGCGATTAGTGAGGCAAATCGGTTTGAACATTCGTGGCGTTTGCCAGAGGCGCAACTATTTGTCACCCTTGAACCGTGTTTAATGTGTGCGGGTTTGATTCAACAAACACGAATTACAGATGTTTATTATGGTGCAGCTGATCCAAAAGGTGGTGCAGTAGACTCACTTTATAATGTTTTAGGGGATGCTCGATTGAACCATCAAGTAAATGTTGTCGCGGGCGTGCGTGAGGCTGAATGCAGTGCGCTTTTGAAAGCCTTCTTTAAAGCTGTTCGAAAAAAGCGAAAAGCGGAGAAGCGCGCACGAAAAGAAGCGGAAAATAAACTGGTCAAATAATTCTGTGCATGTTATAATTATTTTCGGTGAGGCAAGTATGCACTTCGAACCGTGTCAGGGTCGGAAGGCAGCAGCACTAAGGAGACCGTGTATTGTGCTTCACTTCCTTTAGTAATTAAAGTCGCTAGCTGATAATTTTATCGGCTGGCGTTTTTTTATCGCATTTTCTGGTAAAATAGAATGAATAGATTTTAAATAGGAGGACGTTGAAAATGGCATATCAGGCTTTATATCGGACATGGCGTCCACAAAAGTTTAGCGACATGATTGGTCAAGAAGTTGTGACTCGAACTCTTCGAAACACAATTATCAGTAACCAAATCACTCATGCCTATCTTTTCAGCGGTCCTCGCGGAACTGGTAAGACGTCAGCGGCCAAAATTTTTGCCAAGGCGGTTAACTGTTTACACCCTGTTGATGGGGAGCCGGATGACACGTGTGAGATTTGTTTAGCGATTAACGATGGATCTTTTGCTGATGTTATCGAAATGGATGCTGCCTCGAATAATGGTGTTGATGAAATTCGTCAGATTCGTGAAGATGTGAATTATGCGCCAACCCAAGGTAAATACAAGGTGTACATCATTGATGAGGTCCATATGCTTTCAACAGGGGCCTTTAATGCCTTATTGAAAACTTTGGAAGAGCCCCCAGCTAATGTTATTTTTATTTTAGCTACAACGGAGCCTCAAAAGATTCCAGCAACTATTATTTCAAGAACACAGCGGTTTGACTTTAAACGAATCAACGCTCAGGATGCGATGAATAGGATGGTCTATATCTTAGACCAGGTCGGTGATAAGTATGATGAAGATGCGTTACGCGTGATTGCGAATGCTGCGGACGGTGGTATGCGTGATGCGTTAAGTATCTTGGATCAGGTTTTGTCATTCGGGGATGATACCGTTACGCTAGAAAACGCATTGCTAGTGACAGGGTCTGTTACACAAAGCTTGTTAGGAGAGTATGTTCAGGCTGTACAAGCCCAAGATACAAAATTAGCACTTGCTAAAGTCGAAGAAATTCTAGATGCGGGAAAAGATGTAAATCGCTTTGTAGAAGATTTGATTAGTTACGCGCGCGACTTACTATTGTATACGGAAGCGCCTGATTTAATCACTTTAGTGCCAGATGATAATTTTAAGCAGTTAGCGCAAAATACACCGGCACAAACATGGTATCGTATGATTGATATCTTAAGTGATACACAACAACAATTACGCTATACAAATCGCCCAAGTGTGTATTTGGAAGTGTTAACGGTTAAGTTGAGTGCTGATGTTGCAGCTAGTGCGGTAAGTCCAGCACCACAGACGGTATCGGCTCCTGCGACAACGGAACAATCGGTTACAACGTCAAATGTAACCCCACAGTCACAAGCGGCCGCTGCTACTCATTCGGCTCCGGTTTCAGAGGCGTCGGTAAGTATGGCGGCTACATCTCAAACAGTCGCTACTAAGGCGTCGAATTCAGAAAAAAAGCCGGTTGAAACGAAAATCACGGTTTTGGATGATCAAGCCGCTGTGTTTAATGTTTTGCGTGAGGCAACGCGTGGTGATTTAAGTCGGGTCCAGACGATTTGGTCTGATTTAGTTAACAGTTTGCCAGTACCGCAACAAGCGATGTTGAACGTAGCACGTCCGATTGCAGCATCACCAGATGGCTTGGTTGTTGCCTTTGATTTTGACATTATTCGTATAAATGCTAGTCGCAATAATGATTTGTTAACAACAATGACGCAGCAATTACGAGTGCTCACCGAATCAAAGACGGAACGCCAGTTAGTGTTCATTACAAATGAGCAGTGGCCTGAGATGCGTTCAGCGTTTGTGCAGGCAACGCGTGGTGATCAAAGTGCACCACAAGCACCCACAAAACCGCAACCTGTTGCGGATGATCCGGGAATGCAAGGTCTGATTGATGAAGTTGAACAGGCCGACCAAAGTGAACCTGAGGATCCAGCAGTTAATGAGGCGAGGGCGATTTTTGGCCAAGAACTCGTTGAAACACAAGATGATTAATTAAAAGAAAAGAGGATGAAGAGATGTTTGGTGGACAAAATATGCAAGGCATGATGAAGCAAATGAAGAAGATGCAATCACAAGTACAATCAGAACAAGCAGCAATTGCTGAAACTGAGTACATTGGAAAAGCACCTGAAGATATGGTTGTCGTAACATTTAACGGAGACCGTCAAATGTTAGATATGCAAGTAAAGCCTGATGTGATTGATCCTGAAGATCCAGAAGGACTCTCAGACATGGTTTTGGTTGCTGTAAATGATGCCCTTAAGCAAATTGAAGCAGATACTGAAAAGCGTTTGGGACAATTTGCACCAAAGGGAATGGGCGGATTCTAATTCGATAGAAAGCAGGTAAGCGTTGTGCAATATCCAGAACCAGTTGCAAAATTAATTGATAGTTTTACGAAACTACCTGGTATTGGGGTCAAGACGGCAACTCGATTAGCATTCTATGTAATCGATATGCCTGAGGAAGATGTGACCAGTTTTGCCCAAGCGCTTATTTCAGCCAAACGTGATTTAACGTTCTGTAGTATCTGTGGTAATTTGACTGAATCAGATCCATGTAGTATTTGTACTGATCCGACACGTGATCAAACTACAGTACTAGTGGTTGAAGAAGTTAAAGATTTAATGGCGATTGAAAATGCGGGTGAGTACCATGGGCTTTATCATGTCTTACATGGTGTTTTGTCACCTTTGGCAGGTAAGGGACCAGATGATATTAATATTGATTCTCTTGTTACGCGGTTACAAAAAAACGATGCGATTCAAGAGGTCATTGTCGCGACTAATGCAAATGCAGAAGGTGAAGCCACAGCCATGTATTTGTCACGGCTGTTGAAACCGGCTGGGATTAAAGTTTCGCGGTTGGCGACCGGCCTATCAGTTGGTAGTGATATTGATTACGCAGATGAAATTACATTAATTAAGGCAGTTGAAGGAAGGACAGAACTTTAACCATGTTTGGGATTAAAAAGAAAAAGCGTTTGGACCCAACCGTTTACGATAATTATCTGACGGATGGTATTGCAAATGCCAAGTATAACTTTGAAAAAGCAAAGCTATCAGAAGCAGCGATGTTTGAAAGTGATGCCGATCCACGAATGATCAAGGCACAAACAGCGATTGAAAAACAAAAATATTTCTTTTTGTTACGGGCTGCCCGCAAGCGTGATATCACGGCAAGTTGGCATACTGCCTTTATTCATCCTGAAATGTAAGAATACGCTAAAAAGGACGGGCCTAAGCTTTAGGTTAAGTCCTTTTTTTGCTATGGTATAATAGAAAGTAATAAAGGATGAGGGTGTAGATTATGACGGGAAAGTTCATTTCATTTGAGGGACCGGACGGGGCTGGTAAAACATCAGTCTTGCACGCAATTTTAGATCGACTTACACCTATGTTAGGGGAGCAGTTGGTGATTACTCGCGAACCTGGTGGTCGTGACAACCAAGTCGCAGAGGCGATTCGAGACCTGGTGTTAAGCCCAGCGTATCCGGCAATGGATCCATGGACTGAAGCAATGTTGTATGCAGCAGCACGTCGACAACATGTCGTTGAAACCATTCGCCCAGCATTGGCGGATGACAAGGTGATTATTTCCGATCGTTATCTTGATAGCTCAATAGCGTATCAAGGTGGTGGGCGTGAATTAGGTGCCGAAAGAGTGGCGGACTTAAATCAATACGCGACTAATGGACTTCAACCACAAGCAACCATCTATCTTGACCTAGCACCAGAAGTTGGGTTAGCGCGGATTCAAGCAACGCGCCAAGACGAAATTAACCGATTGGATGTCGAAGCACTCGCCTTTCATCAACGCGTAAGTGCGGCATACCACGGTTTAATTGCTGCAGACCCAGAACGGTTCTGGGTGATAGATGCCAGCCAGCCATTAGAACAAGTGGTGGCAGATGCTTGGGATGCAATGCAACATATTTTAACACTACCAACTGAAGCATAACGAGGGGGCATGACCATGAAAATGATTACAGCAGTTGTACAGGATCAAGACGCAGCTAAGCTAGGAAAGGCTTTAGTTAAAGCTGAGATTGGAGCAACACGCTTAGCTTCAACCGGTGGATTTTTGAAGGCCGGAAGTACGACATTTATGATTGGAATTGATGATGACCGTGTCGACGAAGTTTTAGCTATTATTAAGGAATCAGCCCAAAAACGGGATCGTTTAATGACACCGGCTTATAGCATGGACACTGTTGAGTCAGCAGTTGTTACACCAATGGAGGTTGAAATTGGTGGTGCGACGGTCTTTGTGCAAGATGTTGCCCAATTTCATCAATTTTAAAGAAGGTGAGGAAGCGTCATGTCAGAGGTAAGTCAGGCCGCGACATTGATTGCCACAGCACAGCATGATCAACCACAAATTATTGCCAATTTTGAACGGGCTATTGCCCAGAATCAATTAGGGCATGCATTCCTATTTGTTGGGCCCAATGGTCGTGGTCAAGCTGAGGTTGCTGATTGGTTGGCGATGCGGTTGTTATGCTTACATCCAACGGAAAAGGGTGACCCAGATGGCACCTGTAATCAGTGCGTGCGAATAGCGCAACACGAACATCCAGACGTTGTCGAATTAGCACCCGAGGGCAATAGCTTGAAGGTGGATCAAATCCGTTTTTTGCAAGGGGAGTTGTCTAAAACAGCTGTTGAAGGTGAGCGTAAAGTTTTAATTATTCATGCAGCTGAAACGATGACTTCAAGCGCGGCAAATGGATTGTTGAAGTCAATGGAAGAACCACAAGGGCAACAAACGATTATTCTAATCGCTAAAAGTCGTCAACAAATGCTACCAACCATTATTTCGCGTTCACAGGTAATCGAATTTAATGCTTTACCAGCTGACCAAATCCAAACTCAATTAATTGCTATGGGATACTCGCAGACGAATGCGCAACTTGCTCAGCAACTTACCGATGATATGACACTTGCGCAAGAATGGTTGACCGAGGATTGGTTTGATCGAGCTCGGCAAAGTGTTGAACGTTTCATGTCGGCCTTATTAGGTCAGGATTTGCAAACATTTACACTAGTTCAGACCGAGCTTATGCCATTAGCAAAAGAACAGTCGGTTAAGGTCCTAGTTGATATGATTATTCAAGCGACCCGCGATACACTCTTAGCACGACAAGGGCGATCGGTTACATCGGGCTTTGACGCTTTATCAAAATGGCAACAAATTGCCCAAAAGTTAGCGGATTCGCAATGGTTACAGATAGTTGATCTAGCCTTAATGATGCCACATGCCTTAGATATGAATTTAAATCCCCAAACGACTCTCGAAAGTTTTGTTTTAAAGAGTCAGAAAGCGATGGCAGTTTAAACATGCAGCAACAAAGAAGTTTTACAAAAGAAGCAAGCGGTAGTTTGTTCTTGGTCCCAACCCCAATTGGGAATTTAGAAGACATGACCTATCGAGCGGTAAATACGCTTAAATCAGTTGACTTGATTGCCGCTGAAGATACACGTCATACGCAACAATTGCTCAATCAATTTGAAATTGAAACTAAGCAGATTTCTTTTCACGAGCATAATAAAGAAAATCGAATTCCGGAGTTAGTGGAACGCCTACAAGATGGAACGAATATTGCACAGGTATCGGATGCTGGAATGCCATCTATTTCCGATCCTGGACATGAATTAGTTTTGGCTGCTTTGGCCGCTGACATTCAAGTTGTGCCTTTACCCGGTGCAAGTGCGGGAATTACCGCTTTGGTGGCATCAGGCTTAAGCCCACAGCCATTTACGTTTTATGGTTTTTTGCCACGTAAACAATCTGAACAAATAAAGACGTTGACGGACTTAGCGCAAAAGCCGGAGACAATTTTATTTTATGAAGCACCCCATCGCTTAGCGAAAACACTGGCGAATATTCAAACCGTGTATGGGGATGATCGCCAGGTGAGTCTAGCGCGTGAGTTAACGAAAAAGTACGAAGAATTCATTCGTGGTACAGCAGCGGAGGTGGCTGACTGGGCCCAACAAAGTGAAGTTCGGGGTGAGTTTGTGGTGATGGTTGCAGGGAACGATCATCCTACGGAAGCAGTAGAAGCTGCTGACCCGTTAGCCGAATTGAGTCCTGTTGAAGCTGTTAATGCATTAGTTGCGTCAGGTATGAAGACGACAGCAGCCGTAAAACAGGTTTCAAAACTGCGCCAACTCGATCGACAGGCGTTATATCAAACATATGAGGAGCAAAAATGATGAGTCAAGTTTATGATACAAATCACGTCATTAAATATTACGAATGTGATATGACGACAAAATTAAGTATTCCGATGATTTTAAATCTTGCTATTTTGGCTTCAAATCTTCAAGCCGAATCTTTGTCGATTGGAGATGATTTTGTCCATGCCCATGGTCTTGGTTGGATTGTGCTTCAATACGATATTCAAATTAAACGTCGTCCGATTGTTGGTGAAACGGTTAAAATTGAAACGGTCGCTAAGGAATTCACGTCATATTTTGCTAATCGCGATTTTAACTTTTATGATGAACAGGGTGAGTTATTGATTGAGATTCATTCATTGTTTGCCATGATGGATATGACCAAGCGTAAAATGATTCGAATTCCAGATGAAATGGCGGCTGGATATGAACCTGATGTGGTGAAGCGGATTAAGCGTGGCCCAGGTCCTGAAAGTATTAGTTCAGATGATGAAATCCTACATGACCAAATGTACGCTGTGCGGTATACTGATATTGACTTTAATCATCATGTCAACAATTCACGATATTTTGAGTGGATGATTGATGGTTTGGGAGCTGACTTTTTAAATAGTCACGAAGCGACGCAAATTCAAATTCGCTTTGAAAAAGAAGTCGGACAGAATGATATTGTCACTTCGCAAATTGTGCTAGATTCAGAAAAAATGCGGACAAAGCATCGCATTATGGTTGATGATCAATTGTCAGCCGAAGCAACAATCAATTGGATTGAAGCGTAAGTTAAAGAGAAACACGAGGAGAAAATTATGGCTACATTAGTTTTGGGTGGTGCCGGTTATATCGGTTCTCACATGGTTGATCGCCTAGTAGAAGATGGGCGTGATGTTGTTGTTGTTGATAATTTGTTAACAGGTCACCGCAAGGCAGTTCCTGAAAATGTCCCATTTTATGAAGTTGATATTCGAGACAAAGATGCCTTGGATAAGGTTTTTGAAGCAGAGGATATCGATCAAGTTGTACATTTTGCAGCATCATCAATCGTGCCAGAATCAATGGAAAATCCTTTGAAGTATTTTGACAATAATACAGGTGGGATGATCGCGTTATTGGAAGTGATGCTCAAGCACCAAGTAAAGAATATTGTCTTCTCTTCAACGGCTGCGACTTATGGTACGCCTGAAGAGAACCCAATTCCAGAAACTGCACCACAACGCCCAATTAATCCATATGGTGAATCAAAGCTCCAAATGGAACACATTATGCGTTGGGCTGATGAGGCTTATGGGTTGAAATGGGTAGCATTGCGCTATTTCAATGTTGCCGGTGCCAAGGCTGATGGTTCAATTGGAGAAGATCACCCAACAGAGACGCACCTTGTGCCAATTATTTTACAAGTTGCTCTTGGTGAACGTGAAAAGATTATGATGTTTGGTGATGATTACAATACACCAGATGGTTTCAACGTGCGAGATTATGTGCATGTTATGGATTTGGCTGACGCACATATCTTAGCGCTTGATTATTTGGCTGAAGGTAACCCTTCAAACCAATTCAATCTTGGATCTGCTACAGGTTACTCAGTTAAGCAAATGGTTGAAGCAGCTCGAAATGCGACAGGAGAGCCAATTCCAGCTGAAGTTGGTCCTCGCCGTGCGGGTGATCCAGATTCACTTGTGGCTTCATCTGATAAGGCACGTAAAGTGTTGAATTGGACACCAAAGTATGATGATGTGGAAACTATCATTAAGACGGCCTGGACGTGGGTACAAAAGCACCCGCATGGTTATGAAGATCGTTAAAATATAAGAAACCTGCTTGTTTTCATAGATAAAAGGGCAAGCTGGTTTTTTTTTATGCAGAACTGCATTAAAATAGTTATTAAATAGACTTACTGGGAGGTGAGAATTGTGGGGAAAACACTTGCATTTGATACAAGTAATCAGGCTCTAAGTGTTGCCATTTTTGAAAATGGAACGCTGTTGGGGCAGCGTGAGGCAAATGTCGCACGCAATCATTCAGGTCAACTATTACCATTTATTGATGAACTCACCAAAAGTGTCGGTTGGCAACCAGCTGACCTTGACCGAGTGGTTGTTAGCCAAGGACCAGGTTCTTACACAGGCCTTCGAATTGGGGTGACCACAGCTAAAACGCTAGCATTTACTTTAAATCTTGAATTAGCTGGTGTTTCAAGTTTAGCTGTCTTGGCTTCTAATGTTGAACATTCGAAATCAGTCATCGTTCCGATGATGGATGCCCGCAATCAAAATTTGTATGCTGGAGCATATCAATGGCAAAATGGACAATTCGTGTCTATTGTTACTGATGAACATACGAATCTGGATGTTTTGATTGAGCAATTAGCACAACTACATGAACAATTGATTTTTGCAGGGGAATATGCAAATTTCCAAGACGAGTTAGAAATGGCTTTTCCAACAGCTGAATTTGCTGAGGATGTATTACCACATGCTAGTCATCTTCCAGAATTAGTACAAGAAGCCGATGTTTTGACAGATATGAATGATATTCATCAGTTTGTGCCAAAATATCATCGCCTCTCACAAGCGGAAGCTGATTGGGCACGAGCGCACCCTGATGCAGGTGATGTTGACTATGTGGAAAAACTTTAAGGCCTGGCTATATTGGCATACGCACCCGATTCCAAAAGAACTAAGAGCGTTTCGTCAATCGGTGGCGGTTAACGGGATAGATTTTGTGATGACCCGAGCGACTATGGCTGATTTAGACGATATGCTGGCAGCAGAACATGAAGCTTACGGTGGCGTTGATCCATGGCCGCGATATATATTTGAGCAAGAATTGAATCGCACGCGTGAGCGTCTGTACGTTGTGCTCCGTCATCCGGAAACGAATTCGCTAGTTGGCTTTATGGGTGCTTCTTTCCGTCCAGGGATTCGCGAAGTCCATCTCACAAATATTACGATTACGCCACATTGGCAAGGACGTGAAGTTGGGACATTTTTTATGAGCTACTTGATGACTTTAGCGAAACAAAGTCGATTTAGTCGTGTCTCGCTAGAAGTGGCAGTTGCAAACGAGCGAGCAATTCGATTCTATGAACGTTTTGGCTTTCAAATCATTCGGGAACGACGCAACTACTACGGTAAACAACAACACGCCTACGATATGGCACTGATTTTGAAGAACGGCAAATAGGAAGAGATGCATGTCAAAATTAAATTTTCGCCCAGCAATCGGGGCCGATGAATTGTTTGCGATTGCACAGGATGCCTATGGCGGGTCACCTTGGACAAGCGCAGCATTTGAAAAGGATTTGAATAGTCGCCTGACACATTATTTAGTGCTGACTCATGATGATGAACCAATTGGCTTCGTTGCGGGGACGTTGGTTATTGATGAATTATCAGTTAGTAATGTCGCAATTAAAACGGCCTTTCAAAAGCAAGGCCTGGGGCAAAAAATGTTGTACGAATGGTTTAAACGTTTTGATCCACATACACGAGTGCTGCTCGAAGTTCGGGCGTCAAATTCGGCGGCTAAACATGTGTATGAGAAGTTGGGCTTTAATGTCTACCATGAACGCAAAGATTATTATCAAAATCCACGTGAAGATGCAGTACTAATGGATTATTACATTTAAAAGAGGAGGTTAGCATGGCAAAAGATCGTTTAATTATGGCATTTGAATCAAGTGCTGACGAAACGAGTGTTGCAATTGTACGCAATGGCTCAGAGATTGTAAGTCTTGAAACAGCCACACAAATTAAGTCCCACCAACGTTTTGGCGGAATTGTTCCAGAAGTGGCAAGCCGACATCACATTGAACAAGTAACTATTTTGGCCCAAGCTGCTTTAGAGGATGCTCAAGTTACTTATGATGATTTAGATGCCGTGGCAGTAACACAAGGGCCTGGTTTGGTAGGTGCACTTTTGATTGGGGTTACTGCGGCCAAGACGATTGCCTGGGCACATAACCTGCCGATTGTGCCCGTTATTCATTTAGCAGGACATATTAGTGCTGCTAATTTTGTCGAACCTATTCAATACCCAGCTTTGGCGTTGATGGCTTCTGGTGGGCATACAGAGCTTGTATTGATGCGCGAAGAATATGATTATCTTGTGATCGGTGATACGCGTGATGATGCAGCTGGTGAAGCTTACGATAAGGTTGGCCGGACGATGGGGCTCAAGTATCCATCAGGTAAAATTATTGATGATATGGCACATCAGGGAACGGATACGTATAACTTGCCGCGAGCTATGTTGAATGAAGATAATTTTGATTTTTCATTTTCAGGAATTAAGAGTGCTGTGATTAACTTAATGCATAATGGTGAGCAACGTGGTGAGACGATTGATTTGGATGATCTTGCTAGTTCGTTCCAAGCAGCTGTGGTTGAGATTCTTGTTGGAAAAGCGGAACGCGCTTTGGAAGCGTATCCTGTTAAGTCCTTCATTGTAGCTGGCGGTGTGGCGGCAAATCGGGGCTTACGTGATGCGCTAGCATCAATGATGCAACGTTTTCCGGATACTGAATATGTTCCAGTACCAATCGCCTTAGCGGGCGACAATGCAGCCATGATTGGAGCAGCAGGAGATATTGCTTATCGCCATGGTGCTCGAGCTGGTCTGGATTTGAATGCTAATCCAGCTTTAGAATTTGACTATTTAGAAGATTAGCGACTGCGACAGTCCATTGATTAGGGGAGCTGCATGAATCATAAAATACACGTATGCTTAGGGTTACTAATCGCTTTACTCATAGTATTGCTTGCTGGGGTATCGGTTTCAGCTGATAATAAAGACACGTATGCGATTAAAAAGTACACCGAAAATGTCCAATTCCAAAAAGATGGGACAGCTCAGATTACTGTTGATATGACGTATGTGTTCGATGCTGATATGCATGGCGTTTATTTCCAACAAGGACTGGGCGAACAAGTCAAGCAGATTGGGCCTGTTCATGCCGCAGTGAACGGCACTGCTGTCCAGCCGTATAAAGGTGGCGATACAGGATTGGAATTGCAATCCTATCAAGATACCGATAATGATGAAAAAGGGGTCCGCTTCAAGTTACACCGCCCAGTGAAGGACGGCGAAACGATTCGCGTCACATGGCAATACACGCTAAGTCATTTAATTAATGCTTATAAAGATGTTGATGAACTTAATTGGCGGGTGATTGGAAATAACTGGGATGTACCTTTTGAAGATATGCAGTTAACGGTCGCGTTTCCACAGCAACCACTGACTGGTATGCAAACCTGGCAACACGGCATGAGTTCGACGAGAGGTGAGTGGGATGCTGCAAATGGACGTTGGACCTTTAGACAGAAAGATTACCCAAGTCAAAGTCCCTTAGAACTACACATGATGATGCCTCAATCAGTCTTTAATGCTGATGCTCAGGTGCATCGAGTTAATATCGATGGACGTCAGAAGATTTTGCAACAAGAGGCGCAACTTAAACGTCAAGAACAACAACGCCAACGAATCGTTCAAACGATTGAATGGATATTGATTAGCTTGACGGCGTTATGCTTGATCTTCGCGGCATGGTTGTGGATGCGGACACGTCCGTTTGTTGCTTTTGTACGAAATGAGAATCGCGTTTATGATGTGCCTGATGACCTTGCCCCAGCGATTGTTGGGGAACGACTTTCCGAGCGATGGATGCCGATTGAACGCAGTTTATCGGCTACCTATATGGATTTAATTGCAAGGCATTATGTGACGGTTGAAGATGATCCAAAGGGCAAGGCTAAGGATAGGCAGTTTAAGTTGGTAAAAGATCCGACTGAGTTAGCTGATTTTGAACAGCAAGCTTTACAAATTCTTTTCCGTGAAACCTTAACTATTGGAGTAACACGCAGTAGTCGTAAGTTAGAGCTGTCTGAAAAGGAGTCCAGGCGTTATCGTAAACAGGTTCGGATTTATCGTCAGCAACTGAAACAGGTTAGCCAAATAACGTGGCTTAACTTAAAAGAGATTTTGAGTCTAAAAAAAGGGGTTAAGTTTGGTTGGTATCTATTAATTGCAATTTTCCTCGGACAAATCGTCTTGCTTGGTATTGATGAGCGAGTATTAACGGCGATGCAAGTCTATGGGACATTGGCTGGCGTCGTCCTCGCTGCATTTGTGATTTTTTGGTGTCAACGTTTTCTTGAATATGATTACACTCAAACGGGATTACCACACGCGTTAGCATGGCACCAATATGCCAATATGCTTGATCAAATTGGTCGAATGTCTGAGCGTGAAATTGAAGAGGTTGTGTTATGGGACCGCTTACTAGCATACGCAGTCATCTTGGATGAAGGTAAAACTGTTGCGAAAGAATTAAAGAAATTAGACTTACAACCAATTGATGCAGCTCCGGTAAATGAATTGCTGGTTGCTTTTGCTTTGATTGGACCATATCAAATTAGAATGCATACGGCTGTCGCTAGTACTTCATCGGGTTCAAATATGAGTTTTGGGTTCGGAGGTACATCTGGCGGTTTTGGCGGATCTAGTGGTGGTGGTGCTTTTTGATTTAAAAAATCCCGATTAGCATAAGGCTAATCGGGATTTTGTTTATTTTAAACCATACGATGGAGCAGTTGATCGCTTAAATCAATTAGAATATCTTTCGAATCACTATCAGGTAAAGTGTCAAGCGCATCTAAAGCTTGGTCGGTGTATGTTAAAGCTAGTTCAGAGGCTTGGTCAAATGCCCCAGTACTATGAACGAGTTCAGCAATTTCGATACTTTGGGCATCAGTAATTGCGTCGCCGATTTGCAATAAGTCGTGAACGCGGTCGCTTTGATGGATTGCATAAAGCAGGGGTGCTGAATAAACGCCTTCACGCATATCATTCAAAGTTGGCTTACCTAAAGTAGCACTGTCATTTTGGTAGTCGAGTAAGTCGTCGAGAATTTGGAAAGCCATACCTAGATTGAAGGTGAATGCGTAGAGGTTAGACTTAGTTTGATCGTCAACCGGTTCAGTTGCGGTAGAAAGTCCCAACTCAGCCGCCATTTCAAAGAGGGCAGCTGTTTTGCCGGCAATTTGTTCAAGATACTCTTCAATCGACATGTCCAACTTATAATAGTGTGACCGTTGCATTAACTCACCATTTAGAATTGATTCTAAAAATGAAGTTGCTTTACGAGCGGTTTCCATATTATGAGTATGGTTGGCAAGAATGTGAAACGTTGTTGCAAAAAGATAGTCACCAGCGTACACCGCAACGTCTTGGCCAAGTTGAGCTTGGATTGAAGCATGGTGGCGACGGGTTGAAGAGCTATCAATAATATCATCATGAATTAAGGTAGCTGAGTGTAGCATTTCAACTGACGCAGCTAAGTGAATGAGGTCGTCGTGGTTGTTTGGTGCCATTTGACCAATAAGAATAGTTAATGCGGGGCGTAAAAGTTTGCCCCCAGTTGTCATCATTTCGATTAATGCAGCTTGTACATCGTCATTCTTAGCTTGAAGGTCGGTTTGAATCACCGTAATGACTTCAGCAAGGTCAGATTGAATGGAAGGGAAATCATTCCAAATGGCGTTTAATTGAATAGAATTATCTTGCATTGATAATCGAACTCCTTTGGTTCTTAAATAGTTGTTTGCTTATTCGCCATGTGTACTAGTTTAATCCATTCCTTATAAAAAGTCAGGTCAAATTTTCAAAATGTTTCAGCAATTAAACGTTTCCTTCCTATATAATAGAATTTAGAATAATTCGAATAATAGGGAATGTTACAGAATTAAAACGTTTTAGATAAATCCAGAATTAGTTTGAGAAAAAGCTTGTTATTTCAGGGAATATTGTGTATTATATTCAAGTACGCTAATTAAGAAAGGGTATTACCCAATCTAATAGTGTCTAAACACACACAGCGATGATGTGGGAGGTTGCGACACACCCGGCAGCATTGCCACGAGATCCATGCCATGGAGTCTTGCGTGGTGTGTCGGTAGTTTCCACGGAGTTAGTTTCATATTCCAATATGGACGAAGGGAGAATTTATATCATGGCAAGTAAGAAGATTCGTATCCGTTTGAAGGCATACGAGCACGAAATCTTGGATGCTTCTGCAGAAAAGATTGTTGAGACGGCAAACCGAACAGGTGCTGAAATTTCAGGCCCTATTCCATTGCCTACAGAACGCACACTTTACACGGTGCTGCGTTCACCTCACAAGAACAAGGATTCACGTGAACAATTCGAAATGCGCACACACAAGCGTTTGATCGATATCATGAATCCAACCGCTAAGACAGTTGATGCTTTATCAAAGCTTGAATTGCC
Organism: Weissella viridescens; assembly: GCF_014789145.1. Lineage (GTDB taxonomy): Bacteria > Bacillota > Bacilli > Lactobacillales > Lactobacillaceae > Weissella > Weissella viridescens. Next base: position 177,502 of record NZ_CP061835.1, read on the forward strand.
AAGTGGTGTTGACATCGAAATCAAGTTGTAATTTTTAATTACAACATTAACTTGCCTAGTCAAGCATCTAACTGACTGAAAATAAAGATATTACATTTATAAAGGAGATAGTCATGACTACTAAGGGTATCTTAGGCCGCAAAGTCGGCATGACTCAGGTATTCACTGAGAATGGTGAGCTTATCCCAGTTACTGTGGTTGAAGCAACGCCAAACGTCGTCCTCCAAGTTAAGACTTTGGAAAATGATGGTTATAGCGCAATTCAACTTGGTTTGGGTGACAAGCGTGCCGTTTTGAGTAACAAACCTGAGCAAGGTCACGCCGAAAAGGCAAACACGACCCCTAAGCGCTACATTCGTGAAATCCGCGACGCTGAGGGTGAATACAATGTTGGGGATGAAGTTAAGGTTGACGTTTTCGCCGAAGGTGAAGTTGTTGACGTAACTGGAATCACAAAGGGTCATGGTTACCAAGGTAACATCAAGAAGGACGGACAATCTCGTGGACCTATGGCTCACGGATCTCGTTACCACCGTCGCCCAGGTTCAATGGGTGCTGTTATCAATCGTGTGTTCAAGGGTAAGAAGTTGCCTGGACGCATGGGTAACCGTAAGCGCACTGTACAAAACTTGAAGATCGTTCGTGTTGACGTTGAAAACAACGTTATCTTGATCAAGGGTAATGTACCAGGTGCCAACAAGTCACTTGTTACTGTTAAGAATTCAATCAAAGCAAAGTAATAAGGACGAAAGGAGGAATATAATATGACTAAGATTGCTTTACTTAAGCAAGACGGTTCAAACGCCGGAGAAGTTGAATTGAATGATTCAATCTTTGCCATTGAGCCAAACAACAATGTCATCACTGACGCTGTTTTGATGCAACGCGCATCAATGCGTCAAGGTACTCACGCTGTTAAGAATCGCTCAGCCGTTTCTGGTGGTGGTAAGAAGCCTTGGCGTCAAAAGGGTACTGGACGTGCTCGTCAAGGATCAATCCGTTCACCACAATGGCGTGGTGGTGGAATTGTCTTCGGACCTACTCCACGTTCATATGCTTACAAGATGCCTAAGAAGGCATACCGTTTGGCATTGAAGTCAGTGTTGTCACAAAAGGTTTTGGATTCTTCATTGGTAGTTGTGGATGCATTGTCATTCGACGCACCAAAGACAAAGGAATTCAAGAGCGTTTTGGATAACTTGAATGTAGATGGTAAGACGTTGGTAGTCTTGGACGATGACAACACAAACGCAACATTAGCAGCACGTAACCTACAAAACGTGACTGTTATGACTGCTAAGGGTGTTAACGTTCTTGACGTAATCAACAATGATAAGTTGGTTGTTGTACAATCAGCTTTGGCACAAGTTGAGGAGGTTTTGGCATAATGGACGCACGCGATATCATTTTGCGCCCGGTCATCACTGAACAAACTATGAGCGTTTTGGATGAAAAACGTTACAGTTTCGATGTTGATGTTCGCGCCACAAAGCCACAAATCAAGCGCGCTATTGAAGAAATTTTCGACGTAAAGGTTGAAAAGATCAATACAGCTAACGTACGTGGTAAGCTTAAGCGTCAAGGACGCTATACTGGTTACACTAAGAAGCGTAAGAAGGCAACTGTTAAGTTGTCAGCAGCTTCTAAGGACATTCAATTGTTCAACGAAAACTAATTAGGAGGAACTTAGCGTGGCTATTAAGAAGTATAAGCCAACCTCTAATGGTCGTCGTAATATGACTTCTTCTGATTTTTCAGAAATCACAAAGACGACGCCAGAAAAGAGCTTGTTGGAATCAAAGTCAAACACAGGTGCCCGTAATTCTTATGGACACATGACTGTTCGCCATCGTGGTGGTGGACACAAGCGCCAATACCGTGTTGTGGACTTCAAGCGTACAAAGGATGAAGTACCTGCTAAGGTTGTTGCGATCGAATACGATCCAAACCGTACAGCTAACATTGCTTTGTTGCAATACACAGACGGTGTTAAGTCATATATCTTGGCACCAAAGGGTCTAGAAGTGGGCATGACTGTTCAATCTGGTCCTGATGCTGATTTTAAGGTCGGAAATGCATTGCCTTTGTCAATCATTCCTGATGGAACACAAATCCACAACATCGAAATGAAGCCTGGTAAGGGTGGACAACTTGTCCGTTCTGCTGGAACTTCTGCTCAAGTTTTGGGTCGTGAAGGAAAGTACGTTCTTGTTCGCCTACAATCTGGTGAAGTTCGTATGATCTTGGCTACTAACCGTGCCACAATCGGTGTTGTCGGAAACGAACAACACTCATTGATTAATTGGGGTAAGGCTGGTCGTCGTCGTTGGAAGGGTCAACGTCCACACGTTCGTGGATCAGTAATGAACCCTAACGATCACCCACACGGTGGTGGTGAAGGAAAGGCCCCAGTTGGTCGTCCTTCTCCATTGTCACCATGGGGTAAGAAGACTGCTGGTAAGAAGACTCGTAACAAGAACGCTCAATCATCTAAGTTCATTGTTCGTGGTCGTAAGAGCAAGTAGTCTAATTTCCTGAGTATTTCAAAACTTATTATAAGCAAACGAGAGGAGGACTCAGAATGGGTCGTAGCCTGAAAAAAGGACCATTTGCTGATGCCAGTTTGTTGAAGAAGGTTGAACAAGCCAATGCTTCAGATAAGCAAACAGTTATCAAGACATGGTCACGTCGTTCAACAATTTTCCCTAGCTTTATCGGATTAACTTTCGCCGTTTATGACGGACGAAAGCACGTACCAGTTTTGGTTCAAGAAGATATGGTCGGTCACAAGTTAGGTGAATTCGTCCCAACGCGTACGTTCCGCGGACACGCTGCAGACGACAAAAAGACGCAACGTAAGTAATTAGGAGGACAGTACAATGGCTGAACAAATTACGTCAGCACGCGCCACAGCGAATATCGTTCGTGTGGCTCCACGTAAGGTCCGCTTAGTGCTTGACCAAGTGCGTGGAAAGTCAGTCGCAGAAGCTTTTGCAATCTTAGAATTTTTGCCAAATCATTCTGCAACTGATGTTTACAAAGTATTGAACTCAGCAGTAGCAAACGCTGAGAACAATTTCTCACTAGATCGTGAAGATTTGGTTGTCTCAGAAGCCTTTGCCAACGAAGGACCAACGCTTAAGCGTTTCCGTCCACGTGCCAAGGGTTCTGCTTCACCAATCAATAAGCGAACAAGCCACATCACGATTGTGGTAACAGAAAAGTAAGGAGGATTGAGTCATGGGTCAAAAGATTAACCCAACCGGTTTCCGTGTCGGCGTCATTCGCGACTGGGATGCTAAATGGTACGCAGATAAGAAAGACTATGCAAACAACTTGCATGAAGACTTAGCTTTGCGTAATTATATCGAGACTAAGTTGGCAGATGCATCAGTTTCTCGTATCGAAATCGAACGTACTGCTAACCGTGTTAATATCTCAATCCACACTGCTAAGCCAGGTATGGTTATTGGTAAAGGTGGATCAGAAGTTGATGCATTGCGTAACGAATTGTCAAAGATTGTGGCAAAGGGTGAACGTGTACACATCAACATCATTGAGATTAAGAAGCCAGATTTGGACGCTCACTTGGTAGGATCACAAATTGCAGCTGACTTGGAACGCCGTGTGGCTTTCCGTCGCTCAATGCGTGGAGCTATCCAACGTGCAATGCGTTCTGGTGCCAAGGGAATCAAGGTACAAGTTTCTGGACGTTTGAACGGTGCAGATATTGCTCGTGTTGAACAATATACTGAGGGTACAGTGCCTTTGCACACATTGCGTGCAGACATTGATTACTCATGGGATGAAGCAACAACAACATACGGTCAACTAGGTGTTAAGACTTGGATTTACCGTGGTGATGTTTTGCCAGAGAAGAAGTCAAAGAAGCAAGGAGGCGAGTAACAAATGCTAGTTCCAAAGCGTGTTAAGTATCGTCGTCCACATCGTGGCCACATGCGTGGTGAAGCTAAGGGTGGTAAGACAGTAACATTTGGTGAGTTTGGACTACAAGCCCTTGACTCACATTGGATTACAAATCGTCAAATCGAGGCGGCTCGTATTGCTATGACACGTTACATGAAGCGTGGTGGTAAGGTTTGGATTAAGATTTATCCACACTTGTCATACACTTCTAAGGGTGTCGGTGTTCGTATGGGTAACGGAAAGGGTACTCCCGAAGGTTGGGTTGCCCCAGTAAAGCGCGGCACAGTTATGTTCGAAGTTGGCGGCGTGTCTGAGGAAGTTGCCCGCGAAGCCTTGCGTCTCGCATCTAACAAGTTGCCTGTCAGAACTAAGATTTTGACTCGCCAAACGGAGGGTGAATAATGAAGATCAAGGACTTACAAGAAGAAATCAAGGGTCTCAGCCAAGCAGAGTTGGTTGCCAAGGAAAAGAGCTACAAGGAAGAGTTGTTTAACTTGCGTTTCCAATTAGCTACTGGTCAACTTGAGAACACGGCTCGATTGTCTGAAGTACGTAAGCAAATTGCACGTATTAAGACTGCGATTCGTCAAGAAGAATTAAACAAGTAGACTAAGAGAGGAGACCGGTATGACTGAAGATCGTAACGCACGTAAAGTTTATCAAGGACGCGTGGTTTCAGATAAGATGGATAAGACAATTACTGTTGCCATTGAAACTTACAAGAACCACCCTGTTTATGGTAAGCGTGTTAAGTACACGAAGAAGTTTAAGGCTCACGATGAGAACAACGAAGCTAAAGAAGGTGACATCGTACGCATCATGGAGACGCGTCCAACGTCAGCTACAAAGCGCTTCCGTTTGGTAGAAATCGTCGAGAAGGCCGTTATTATCTAATCGTTAATCTCGAATCTAACCAATAACGGAAGGAGGATATAATCGTGATTCAACAAGAGAGTCGTTTGAAGGTTGCTGATAATTCTGGGGCACGCGAAATTTTGACAATCAAAGTTTTGGGTGGTTCAGGTCGTAAGTTCGCCGGTGTCGGTGACATGATCGTCGCAACTGTTAAGCAAGCAATTCCTGGTGGTACTGTAAAGAAGGGTGACGTCGTTAAGGCTGTTATCGTTCGTACTGTCTCAGGAATTCACCGTACTGATGGTTCATACATCAAGTTTGATGAGAACGCTGCTGTTATCGTAAAGGATGACAAGAGCCCTGTCGGTACACGTATTTTTGGCCCCGTTGCGCGTGAATTGCGTGACAATGATTACATGCGTATTGTGTCATTGGCACCTGAAGTATTGTAATTACCATCATTAAATCAAGGAGGAAGCCTCGCATGTTTGTAAAGACTGGTGACAAGGTTAAGGTTATCGCCGGCAAGGACAAGGGCAAGGAAGGTTCAGTTGTTAAGACTATTACCGGCCAAGACCGTGTTGTTGTTGAAGGTGTAAACATGGTTAAGAAGCATCAAAAGCCAAATAACCAATATCCACAAGGTGGAATTATTGAGCAAGAAGCTCCTATCCACGTTTCAAACGTACAATTGCTTGACCCTTCTACTAACGAACCAACAAAAATTGGTTACAAGGTTGAAGATGGTAAGAAGGTACGTTTTGCTAAGAAGTCTGGAAAGACTTTAGCTTAATTTAGGTGAAAGGAGGAAATCATAATCATGGCAAATCGTTTAAAAGAAAAGTACACCAGTGAAGTTACACCTTCATTGATGGAAAAGTTTGATTACTCATCAATCATGCAAACTCCAAAGATCGAAAAGATCGTTTTGAATATGGGTGTTGGTGACGCTGTCTCAAACTCAAAGAACTTAGATGAAGCTGTTGCTGAATTAGAATTGATTGCTGGTCAAAAGCCAGTTATCACTCGCGCCAAGAAGTCAATCGCTGGCTTCCGTTTGCGTGAGGGTATGGCAATCGGTACTAAGGTTACTTTGCGTGGTGAGCGTATGTATGACTTTTTGGATAAGTTAATCAACGTTTCATTGCCACGTGTTCGTGACTTCCGTGGAGTTTCACCAAAGGCCTTTGATGGTCGAGGAAACTACACGTTGGGAATTCGTGAACAACTTATTTTCCCAGAAATTGATTACGATGCTGTTAACCGCGTCCGTGGTTTGGATATTGTTGTTGTTACAACTGCCAACACTGACGAAGAAGCACGTGAATTGCTTACTCAATTGGGTATGCCTTTCTCAAAGTAATCTTTAACTGATTTACAGAAATATATAATAGGAGGCAACATCAATGTCAATGACTGACCCAATTGCAGACTTTTTGACTCGCATTCGTAATGCGAACATGGTTCGTCACGATTCAGTAGAAGTACCTGCATCTAAGATCAAGATGGACATCGCCGAGATTTTGAAGAACGAAGGCTTTGTTCGTGACGTTGAATACATTGAAGATGACAAGCAAGGTGTCATTCGTGTCTTCCTTAAGTATGGACCTGACAAGACTCGCGTAATTTCTGGTTTGAAGCGTATTTCAAAGCCAGGGCTACGTTCATATGTTAAGTCAGATGATGTACCTAAGGTATTGAACGGATTAGGTATCGCTATCATCTCAACTTCTGAAGGTGTCATCACCGATAAGGAAGCTCGCGCCAAGGGTATTGGTGGAGAAGTATTAGCTTACGTCTGGTAATAAATAAAATCTAACAAGGAGGTGTCTACTCATGAGTCGTATTGGTAATAAACCAGTTACTTTGCCAGCAGGTGTTGAAATTACACGTGATGGTAACGTTGTAACTGTTAAGGGACCAAAGGGTGAGCTTTCACGCGAAATCGCTCCCGAAATCCAATTCACAGTAGAAGGTGACGTTGTTACTTTCACTCGTCCTTCAGATGAAGGTCGAATCAAGGCCCTTCACGGAACAACTCGTGCCAATGTTGCTAACATGGTCGAGGGTGTAACAGATGGTTTCAAGAAAACTTTGAAGCTTGTCGGTGTTGGATACCGTGCCGCAAAGCAAGGAAACAACCTTGTTTTGAACGTCGGTTATTCACACCCTGTTGAATTTGCAGATCGTGAAGAGTTACAAGTTGAAGTACCAGATACTTTGACAATTATTATTAGTGGAATCGACAAGCAACGCGTTGGAGATTTTGCTGCTGAAATTCGTGCCGTACGTTCACCTGAACCTTATAAGGGTAAGGGTATCCGTTACGAGAACGAACACGTTGCACGTAAGGAAGGTAAGACTGGTAAGTAATCTAAACATTTTGTTTAGCCGGATCCGCAACGTTTCCGGATTTGCTTATTAGTATATCTTCTAAAATTTTGAAAAAAGAGGTTACGAACAATGATTACGAAGTCAGACAAGAACAAAGTGCGTCAACACCGACACACACGTGTTCGTGGAAAGATTTCTGGTACTGCTGAGCGCCCACGCTTGAACGTTTACCGTTCTAACAAGAACATCTACGCGCAATTAATTGATGACGTAGCGGGTGTGACGCTTGCTAGTGCCTCAACTTTGGACAGTGCTGTTGAAACTGCACCAAAGACAGAGCAAGCTGCTAAGGTAGGAGCTTTGATCGCAGAACGCGCTAAGGCTGCTAACATTGAAGACGTTGTATTTGATCGTGGTGGTTACTTGTACCATGGTCGTGTGCAAGCGTTGGCAGAAGCAGCTCGTGAAGCTGGTTTGAAGTTCTAAGGGAAGGAGGAAATAAAATGGCTTATATCGATCCAAAAACGCTCGGAGAGCTTGAAGAAAATGTTGTAGCCATCAACCGTGTTACAAAGGTTGTTAAGGGTGGACGTCGTCTACGCTTCGCAGCACTTGTAGTCGTTGGTGATCACAACGGACATGTTGGTTTCGGAACTGGTAAGGCACAAGAAGTGCCAGAAGCTATCCGTAAGGCTGTTGAAGATGCAAAGCGTAATATCGTTGCTATCCCAATGGTTGGTACGACCCTTCCTCACTCTACTTTGGGTGTCTACAGTGGTGGCCGTGTTTTGCTTAAGCCCGCTGCTGAAGGTTCTGGAGTAGCTGCCGGTGGAGCTTCTCGTGCTATTATGGATTTGGGTGGCGTTGCCGACGTGACTGCAAAGTCTCTAGGTTCTGCTACACCAATTAACGTTGTTCGCGCAACTTTTGAAGCAATCAAGTCTTTGAAGAACGCTGAAGAAGTTGCTGAAATGCGTCAGGTCTCACTTGAGCACTTGGCAGATTAAGGAGGCAGAAAATGACCGATCAAGTAAAGGTTACACTTGTTAAGAGTGCTGCTCACCGTAAGCCAAATCAGCGCGCGATTGTTAAGTCACTTGGTTTGAACAAGGTGAACTCTTCAGTCGTATTGCCTGACAACGCAGCAACGCGTGGTGCACTATTTAAGATTGCTCACTTAATTACTGTTGAAGTAGTTAAGTAGTTATTAGATTGCTTTGAAGGAGGTACAACCCTAATGAAGCTTAATGAACTCCAAACAGCCGAGGGTTCACGCTCAGTCCGCAACCGTGTTGGACGTGGTGAATCATCTGGTAATGGAAAGACCGCTGGACGTGGTCAAAAAGGTCAAAAGGCTCGTAGTAAGGTACGCATGGGCTTCGAAGGTGGACAAATGCCTTTGTTCCGTCGTAAGCCAAAGCGTGGATTTACGAACATCAACCGCAAGGATTACGCTGTCGTAAACCTTGATGCGTTGAACAAGTTTGATAACGGTACTGAAGTTACACCAGCATTGTTGGTTGAATCAGGTATTGTTAAGAACGAACTTAGTGGCATTAAGATCTTAGCAAACGGTCAATTAGAGAAGTCTTTGACTGTTAAAGCTAACAAGTTCTCAGCTTCAGCCGTTTCAGCAATTGAAGCAGCTGGTGGTAAGACTGAGGTGATTTAATGCTAAAAACCGTGTTCCAATCTCTAAAAGTTAAAGACATTCGTAATAAATTGTTCTTCACTTTAGCGATTTTGATTGTATACAGAATCGGTGCTCAAATTACCATTCCTGGTATTAATCCGTTGGCACTACAGGACGTTGCATCTTCTGGACTCGGCAGCATTTTGAATATGTTTAGCGGTGGTGGTCTTACAAATTATTCATTGTTCGCAATGGGAGTTTCACCATACGTTACTGCACAAATCGTGGTACAGCTCCTTCAAATGGATATTGTGCCACGATTTGTTGAATGGTCAAAACAAGGTGAAGTTGGTCGACGTAAGTTAAACCAAGTGACCCGCTATTTGACTATTTTCCTAGCGTTCGTCCAATCTATTGGAATTACTGCTGGGTTTAATCAACTAAGTCAAGTGAACTTAGTCAGCACGCCCAATGCGCAAACATACATTCTGATCGGGTTTATTTTAACCGCCGGAACTATGTTTGCTGTTTGGCTTGGTGACATGATTACAAGTCACGGACTTGGCCAAGGTGTCTCAATGTTGATTTTCGCAGGAATTATTGCACGAGTACCTGCGTCTGTATACAAGTTGTTCAGAGAACATGTCATTGTTAGTGCCGACCAAGCGCGAGGTTGGGCTTTCATGATTGGAATTTTAATCATCTTTTTGATTGTTGTCGGGTTTATCACTTGGTTTAACCAAGCAATCCGTAAAATTCCAATGCAATATACACGACAAGCAAAGGGTTCTGGAAGTACATCTTACCTACCTTTGAAAGTCAATGTTGCTGGTGTGATCCCTGTTATCTTTGCGTCATCAATCATGGTGACGCCACAAACGATTTTGCAATTATTTGCAACTAAGTTTGGAGATGCTCCTTGGTACACGACAATCATGCAATACCTAAACATGCAAACTGTACAAGGTGGTATTTTATATACTGCACTAATTGTCTTGTTTACATTCTTCTACGCCTTTGTTCAGGTTAACCCTGAAAAAGTTGCTGAGAATTTACAAAAGCAAGGGAGTTATATTGTGGGCGTTCGACCTGGACGTGCAACAGAAAACTGGTTATCTGGTCTTTTGATGCGTCTGTCTGTGGTCGGAGCATTCTTCCTAGGATTCGTTGCACTGACACCGGTTCTAGCTACCCACGCCTTTGGCTTAGATGGTCAATTGGCAATGTCTGGTACATCAATTTTGATCGTTATCGGTGTTGCTCTTGATTTGATTCGTCAATTGGAAGGATTGTTAATGAAGCGTCAGTATGTTGGTTTTATTCAAGAAGGAGTCAAAGCAAAATGAGCAAGAATATCGTATTGCTAGGTTTACCTGGCGTAGGAAAGGGTACTCAAGCTGCAAAGATTGTTGAAACTTACAACTTGCCACATATTAGTACCGGTGATATGTTCCGTGAGGCTATGGCTAACGAAACTGAACTTGGTTTGAAAGCAAAGTCTTATATGGATGCCGGTAACCTTGTCCCTGATGAAGTGACAAACGGTATCGTAGAAGAACGGTTAGCTCAAGATGATACCAAAAATGGATTCATTCTTGATGGTTATCCACGTAACATTGAACAAGCTGAAGCTTTAGAACAAATGTTGGCAAAGCAAGGCCGCGATATTAACGCTGTGCTTTACTTTACTGCTGACAATGATGTTCTAGTTCAACGAATGATGGCTCGTGGTCGAGCTGATGACACTCCTGAAGTCATCCAAAATCGCTTGAACGTCAATGGTGAGTTGACAGAACCTATTGCTGAGTTTTATGCGGATAAGGGTGTCCTACACAAAATCGATGGTGCAAAAGACCTAGATGATGTGTTCACTGATGTTGAAACAGTATTGGATAACTTGGGGTAGTAATTCGTAAATATCATATTGGATATTCAAATTCAGTGTGGTATAATTACGTGTTACGTTCTCCAATGTCACACTAAGGAGGCAGCAACGTGGCCAAAGATGTTATTGAAATTTCAGGCATTGTGAAAGAAACTATGCCTAATGCCATGTTTACCGTTGAATTGGAAAACGGGGCGACTATCTTAGCTCACGTTTCAGGTAAGATTCGTAAGAACTTTATTCGTATCTTACCAGGAGATCGTGTGACGGTAGAAATGTCGCCATATGATTTGACTAAGGGTCGTATTACGTATCGTTATATTAAGTAATTTAACGGTCAAAAATCCAAGGGGAGGTAAATATTATGAAGGTTCGTCCATCTGTAAAGCCTATGTGCGATCACTGTAAAGTGGTTAAGCGTAACGGTCGTGTTATGGTGATTTGCTCTGCAAACCCTAAGCACAAGCAACGTCAAGGTGCTTAATTGCATTCTTGAAACAATAAAAAATATAGGAGGTAATCGTAATGGCTCGTATTGCTGGTGTTGATTTGCCTCGCGATAAGCGTATCGTGATTGCATTGACATATGTATACGGAATCGGTAACACAACTGCAGAAAAGATTCTTTCTGAAGCTGGTGTTTCTGAAGACGTTCGTGTTCGTGACTTAACTCCCGACCAAGAAGACGCCATCCGTGCCATCGTTGATGGTATCAAGGTGGAAGGTGACTTGCGTCGCGAAGTTTCAATGAACATTAAGAACTTGAAGGAAATGGGATCATACCGTGGTCTACGTCATCGTCGTAATTTGCCCGTTCGTGGTCAAAACACGAAGAACAATGCACGTACACGTAAAGGCCCAGCTGTTTCTATTGCAGGTAAGAAGAAGTAATTAATTTTTAAAGGAAGGAGATTACTTGATTATGGCAGGTCGTACAAATCGTAAGCGTCGTGTTAAAAAGAACGTTGAAAGTGGTGTAGCTCACATTCACGCAACGTTCAACAACACGATTGTCATGATTACTGACGTTCAAGGTAACGCAGTATCATGGTCATCAGCTGGTGCTCTTGGATTCAAGGGTAGCCGTAAGTCTACACCATTCGCTGCACAAATGGCTGCTGAAGCAGCTGCTAAGTCAGCTATGGAAAACGGCATGAAGACTGTTGAAGTAACTGTCAAGGGTCCTGGTTCAGGACGTGAGTCAGCTATTCGTGCGTTAGCCGCTGCTGGTCTTGAAGTAACAGCCATTAAGGATGTTACTCCAGTACCTCACAACGGTTCACGTCCACCAAAGCGTCGTCGTGTCTAATTGTTGATGCAACTAGTTAGCACACAATGCTTTGAAAGGGGTAACAAACAGTATGCTTGAATTCGAAAACCCAAAGATTACACTGGTTGAAGAGGATAGTAATTACGGTAAGTTTGTGGTTGAGCCGCTTGAACGTGGTTACGGAACTACTTTGGGTAACTCCCTACGCCGTGTATTGTTGTCTTCATTGCCCGGTGCGGCAATCAACTCAGTACAAATTGATGGCGTTTTGCATGAATTTTCAACGGTCGAAGGAGTTGTTGAAGATGTCACGCAAATCATCTTAAACCTTAAAAAGGTTTCAATGCGTATCGATAGTGATGATGAGAAGACGCTCGAAGTAAATGTTAATGGACCCGCAACAGTAACTGCCGGCGATTTCGTTGGTGATGCTGATGTGGAGGTCTTGAATAAGGATCAATACATTGCAACTGTTGCTGCTGGTGCTACTTTGCATATGACGGTGACTGCTGTTCGCGGTCGCGGTTATGTTTCAGGTGACCAGAATAAGGAATTGCATGAAGATACGCCTATTGGTGTTCTAGCAATTGATTCAATCTTTACCCCAATCGAACGCGTAAATTATCAAGTTGAAGAAACTCGTGTTGGTCAACGTAACGATTATGATAAGTTGACGATGGATATCTGGACCGACGGTTCATTAACAGCTACAGAAGCAATTTCTTTGGCTGCGCGTGTTCTATCAGATCACTTGAAGCCATTTATTGAACTATCAGAACGTGCCGCTGAGACACAAGTTATGGTAGACAAGGAAGAAACGACAACGAGCAAACATGCTGAAGTTCCAATTGAAGAATTGGATCTATCTGTCCGCTCATATAATTGTCTAAAGCGTGCTGGAATCAACACAATTCAAGAGCTTACTGATCGCTCAGAAGCTCAAATGATGACTGTTCGTAATCTAGGCCGCAAGTCACTTGACGAAATCCAGGATAAGCTGGCTCAGCATGATTTAGGGTTCCGCAAGGAAGATTAAATTAAATAAATAGAATTCCAAGAAAAGGAGGATACACTCATGGGATACCGTAAGTTGGGACGTACTAGCTCACAACGTAAGGCTATGTTGCGTGATTTAACAACTTCATTGTTGATTAACGGTCGTATCGAAACGACTGAAGCTCGCGCGAAGGAAGTTCGTCGTACTGCAGATAAGATGATTACACTTGGTAAGCGTGGTGACTTGGCTTCACGCCGTAAGGCCGCTGCTTTCATGCGTAATGTCGTTGCAGACGTACAAACGACCGAAGATGATAACATCAAGATTCAAAATGCAGTGCAATTCTTGTTTGACAATGTTGCACCACGTTTTGAAGGACGTGCGGGTGGTTACACTCGTATCTTGAAGTTGGATGCACGTCGTGGAGACGCTGCTCCAATGGTTATCTTGGAATTGGTTGACTAATTTATTAGTTGATTAATAACAAAAATTAACAATGGAATCTCTCATATCTTTGAGTATAAACCGTTACGATGATGGCTTCGGCCAAGTCTAGGTTGAATGGTGATCTTTGATCATCGCGCTCGCTGATGTGCGAGGTTTTTTTATACATAGGTATTTTTGAAGCTCGTCTATGCGGTAGGTCAATACAACATGGTCTTTTAGTTTGTAATGACATACTAAATGTGTAGTAACGGAGATATTCAAGGTGCAAACACAGCGATAACAAAAAGGACGTCTAACGGTTAAGTTAGACGTCCTTTTATTTATATTGATTAATGGTGACTGTAGTGTCGCGCAATCAAGTCTCCAACGAATTGAATCAAGACGATGAAGAGAAGAATTAGGATGGTTGCTGTCCACATAACGTCGTTTTGGAAACGTTGGTATCCAGTAACAATCGCTGTGGTTCCAAGTCCACCAGCACCAATAGCTCCAGCCATGGCGGTAAGCCCAACCAAGCTGATCATTGTGACAGTTGAAACACGAACAAGTTCTGAGCGACCTTCACGAAGGTAAACATCGTGGATAATATCCCAGTTGCTTGCCCCAAATGAACGAGCTGCTTCAACTTTACCATCTGAAACACCGAGTAAGGCAACTTGTACCTGACGGGCATAGAAAGGGAAGACACCTAGTGACAATGGAACTAAAGCAGCTGTTGTTCCAATAGTCGTTCCTGTGATTAATTGTGTCAAAGGTGAGAAGACAACTACCATGATAATGAATGGGATTGCACGTCCAATTGAGACAACTTTATCAAGAATTTCAAAAACTGTCCGATTGGCACGAATACCATGTTCATCGGTAATCACTAATCCGATTCCAAAGGCTAATCCAAGCAAGCCACCGAATACAGCAGCTCCAAGGGTCATATAAAGCGTTTGGGCAATTGACGTTCCCCAACCAGAGTCACCGCCCCAACCAAGGGAATAAACACCAGGGAGATTTGTTTGAATCCATTCTAGCATATTAAGCATCCTCCTTTTCTGCATCTAGCTGTGTGACGTGCACACCGTGATCAACTAAGCTTGAGACCGCAGTCCGAATATTCTCATCAGCTCCCTTAAGTACAACGATGGCTAGACCAACCGGAGTCTTTGTCAGGATTTCCATGTTTGAGTAAAGAATGTTAGTCGTGACTTGGTAATCAGCGTAGATTGTTGAAAGAAGTGGTTGTGCTGTATCGTTACCAACGTAGTTGATTTGATATAGCTGTTCATCACTAGCCAATGGCTTTTCACGCAATAGTTCACGAACATTGAGTAAAGCTTCATCACGGTTTGTAGCCGTGTTAATGAAGTCCTTTGTTAACTTTTGTTGTGGGTTCGTGAAGATTTCAAGTAAGCTACCACGTTCGATGATGGTTCCATCTTCCATGACAGCAACCTTATTGGCAATTTCCTTAATGGCTTGCATTTCGTGTGTAATCAAAACAATGGTTAGGCCAAGTTCTTCATTAAGGCGCTTCAAGATACCAAGAATTTGATTAGTCGTCTTAGGGTCAAGCGCTGAAGTTGCTTCATCCGAAATGAGGATTTCAGGATCATTCGCCAATGCTCGGGCAATGGCAACACGTTGCTTTTGTCCCCCTGAAAGTTGAGCAGGGTAGTTATCGCTACGATCTGATAGTCCCACTAATTCAAGTAAGTGATCAATCTTAGCCTTCTTTTCAGTTTTTGAAAGCTTACTGTGCTTTAATGGTTGTGCGACATTTCCAAATACTGTCAATTCATCCATCAAATTGAAGTGTTGGAAAATCATTCCGATATTTTTACGTTCATCTCGCAACGCGTTTGGTGATAGGTCAGTCATTTCAGTCCCGTTTACCTTAACTGAACCAGACGTTGGACGTTGCAATAAGTTAATCGTACGAACCAAAGTTGACTTACCAGCCCCAGAGTAACCGACGATACCATAGATATCACCCTTTTCAACGGTTAAGCTCTCGTTTTGGACAGCGACGATGGTTTGTTTCTTTTGTTTAAATGTGACATTAATATCTTTTAGTTCAATAACAGCCATATGCGTTCCCCTTTATAAAATATGTATCGGCGTACATATTACTACATACGCCGAATTGATTTATGCGAATTAGAACTTCTTGTTCCAAGCAGGAATTTCTGAATCACCATGTTCCTTCTTGATGGCCTTTTCAGTTGCCTTTGTTTGGTATGCCTTAACAACATCCTCGTAAGCAGACTTATCAGCCTTGCTCTTCTTAGCGGCAATCACGTTAACCCATTGCTTTGAATCCTTGTTAACTGGTTCAACATAAATTGCTGACTTCAAGTTAATCTTAGCTTGTTGGGCGTAGTTGGTGTTAATAACAGCACCTTGGACGCTCTTAGACTTGAAGGCTCCAGCAACAGCCTTGTTAGGTTGGTTGTAATCGGTGAACGTCTTTGTCTTAATCTTAATGTTGTACTTATCTTTGGCAGTCTTAGCAACTTCCTTCCAAATATCAGCTTCATCTGAGCCAACTAGACCAACAGTAACGGTTGTAGGCTTGCTGTCCGCATGAACTGGTGTACCAGAAACAATTGGGGCAGCTGCAGAAGCAGCGATAAGCGTAGTTGCGGCGATAGTTCCAAACTTAATAAACTTTGACATAGATATAACTCCTTTTCCTATAAAAAATATCTAAATGAATGCGACTTAAGAGACATGAGGCGAATTGCAGGAAAAGTGGGTAAAAAAAAGACCCGTTCCCACACGTACTTTGATTAACAAAATACATATAGAAACGGATCTTCCGTGTTACCATTCTACTTTACCTAGAAAATTGCTCTTCTAGACCTCGGCAACGAGCGGGCAGTGAGCGATATGATGCTATGCCGATTCGTGTGTCTTGTAACGTAGACCAATACGTCGTTAACTTACAGTCTTGCTGCTCATCAACGCCAATCACAGGCCATTTTCAATTCAAACATCATGTAACAACTCCCACCTAACGTTGTTTTCTCTGAGACATGTGTTTTAAATTTACTTTCCTGCTCAACTTGTTTCTCTTAATTTCCTTGATTTGTATACTAGATGATAATGTTCCGATTGTCAAACACTTTTTTAAGTTTGATTAGAGAAATGTCATGTTATACTTTTCACAATCAGATGTGGTAAAATATATTACAAGATTTATTTATATGTAATTCAATCAAATTTATCAATGGAGACTTATCATGACTAATCAATATCCCGACGATAGTTTAGCGTTGCATACAGACGCCTATCAACTTTCAATGATGCAAACTTACTTTCTAGAAGGCATCCATGAACGTCAGGCCGTCTTTGAAATGTATTTCCGTAAGATGCCTTTTGAAAATGGTTACGCTATTTTCGCTGGCCTCGAACGTGTATTGGACTATCTTAACGGACTACATTTCTCAGCAACTGATATTGCTTATTTACGGGAAAGTGGCGAATTTGACCCAAGCTTTATCGATTATTTGGAAAACTGGCGTTTTAAGGGGACTGTTCGTGCACCACGTGAGGGTGAGCCAGTCTTTAACAATGAGCCAATCCTGCAAGTTGAAGGAAATGTTTTTGATGCGCAATTGATCGAAACGCCTTTGTTAAATATTGTAAATTACCAGACACTGATTGCAACTAAGGCAGCGCGTATTCGCACGGTCGTCGGCAATCAAGGTCTATTAGAATTCGGTACTCGTCGTGCCCAAGAGATGGATGCTGCTTTGTGGGGAACTCGTGCGGCTTATATTGGTGGATTTGACGCAACGTCAAATGTCCGCGCCGGAAAGTTGTTTAACATTCCGATTTCAGGAACGCATGCGCACAGTTTGGTGCAAACATACCGTAGTGATTATGAAGCCTTCAAGGCCTATGCAGAAACACATCGTGACGTTGTCTTCTTAGTTGATACGTATGACACATTGCATTCTGGTGTTCCGGCTGCGATTCGAGTTGCCAAAGAATTTGGTGATAAGATTAACTTCCAAGGGGTTCGTATTGATTCTGGTGATATGGCTTACCTTTCAAAGGGTGTCCGCCACATGTTGGATGATGCTGGCTTCCCAGATGCGAAGATTTACGCATCAAATGATTTAGATGAAGAAACTATCACAAGTTTGAAGCGTCAAGACGCTAAGATTGATGTTTGGGGTATTGGAACAAAATTGATTACAGCCTATGACCAACCAGCCTTGGGTGGTGTTTATAAGGTTGTTTCAATTGAAAATGATAAGGGTGAGATGGTTGATACCATTAAAATTTCTGGATCAGCTGAAAAAATCTCAACACCAGGTAAGAAGCAAGTATGGCGCATTACTTCTAATAAAGATGGTAAGTCACAGGGTGACTACATTGCGTTGAGTGATGAAGACCCACGTGATTTGCCCGAAGGCCTATACATGTTCCATCCTAACTATCCATATTTGAATAAGACCGTTAAGGACTACACGGCGCGTCCAATTTTACATGACGTTGTGGTCGATGGTGAAGTCGTTTACGAATCACCAGCGGTTAAAGAGATTCGTCAATACTCACACGAAGCCTTGCATGCACTATGGCCAGAGTACCGTCGTGATTTGAATCCACAAGAATATCCAGTTGATTTGTCTAAGAAGGCTTGGGATAATAAGATGGCATTGATTGATGATATCCGTGCTTATGTTAAAGAACTTTCAAGTGAAAACGAAGACTTAGAAAAATACTAAAATTAAAAAGGAAGCAAATGCTATGCGTGAAAAGCAACAAGAAATTATTAATGCATTAGGTGTGCAACCAGAAATTGATCCAGCTAAGGAATTCCGCCGCTCAGTCGATTTATTAAAAGGTTACCTCCAATCAACGCATTTGAAGACCTATGTCCTTGGTATTTCTGGTGGCCAAGATTCAACCCTAGCTGGTAAGATGGCGCAAACAGCTATCACTGAATTGCGGGAAGAAACGGGTGATGCTGATTACCAATTCATTGCCATGCGTTTACCATATAACGAACAAGCGGATGAACAAGATGCTTTAGATGCGATTGCTTGGCAAAATGCTGATAGAACCATTCGTGTAAACATTCAATCCGTTACTGAAGACACCGTAAAGGAAGTTGAAGCGAACACAGTTGACGTTTCTGACTTTAATAAGGGGAACATCAAGGCGCGCCAGCGTATGATTTTCCAATACGCTGTTGCTGGTCAATACGGTGGACTTGTTGTTGGAACTGATCACGCTGCTGAAGCTGTAACTGGTTTCTACACGAAGTTTGGGGATGGTGCCGCTGACATCACACCTTTGCATCGCTTAGATAAGCGCCAAGGTCGTCAGATTCTCGAATATTTGGATGCACCAAAGCATTTGTATGAAAAGACACCAACCGCCGATCTTGAAGAAGACCGTCCTGCTTTGCCAGATGAAGTAGCATTGGGTGTGACTTACACAAACATTGATGACTATCTTGAAGGGCGGGAAGTGCCGGAAGATGTCGCTGAAAAGATTGAAAATTGGTATGCCAAGACGGAGCACAAGCGTCAAGGACCCGTCACTGTATTTGATACGTGGTGGAAGTAAACTAAAATAAACGGGTAATTCACAGTGCCAAATCTATAATTATCATAAAAGTGTTTTAAGACTTTTAATAATCATTGAGACGGCTGTTGAATTACCTGTTTTTTCGTGCGAATATGGATTTTGATAATAAAAAATATAGGTAAGGGCAGACGTAATGCATAAAATTCATCTTCATAAAAATGTAAAGGCAATTTTGCTGATGCTATTTATTTCAGTTATTTTGCTAACGCCAATGTTGATTCATCGAACTGCGATTTTAGGAATTGATAGTTATTTCCAATTAAATCGTGTTTATGAAGCAGCAATGCAAATTAAGCACCAGAATTTTAGTTTCTTAAATTTGTATTCGTTCCAGCAGTCAGGACGAATTGTTAATGAGACTTATAGTCCGTTAGCCGGTTATTTCTTTGGTTTCCTACTGTTGATCGCTGGAAACTGGTTTAAATTTGAAATTATTTCAAGTTTACTCATTTTCTTTACGGCCGGCATTTCCGTTTATGCCGCATTGAATAAGCTTAAGGTTTCATTCAAAGCCTCAATTGCGACTGGTGCATTGTATATGACATCAATTTCAATTTATGGATATTTGCTTGGTGGAAATTGGCGCGCCTTAGCTATGGCTTTGGTACCATTGCTTGTTATTCCAATGGTAGATTTTTATCATGCCAATTGGTCGCTTAAGGCGATGCTCCGAACTGGTATTATTGTTGCGGCTGTAACTCAAATGCAACTCGTTACAATGATTTTGGCTTTGCCAGTCTTAATTGTGCCATTCTTGTTTGGTTTCTTCCGTTCAAATCAAAAGCTAAAGGCGCTCTTAAATGGTGTTTTGGCTGCCTTTACAGCTCTTATTTTGAGTTTGAACATTATCTTGCCATATCTTGAATTGGCTAAGAACAATACAATTGTGCCACCGGTGGCCATGCAACTGGATAAAGTTACGATGGACTTAATCGTACCAAAACCCGATCGTCTTGATTTGACTGTATGTGGTTTTGTCTTCTACATTGCAATTGCAGGACTCATTATGTTCTGGCATAAGATTGCGCCAATTACACGGATGATTTCAATCTTTGGTATTATCTACATTATTTTGGGAACTAGCTTACTCCCATGGCGTAGTATTGGGCAGCACTTTATTAATTTGCAAAACTTCTTGCAAATGCCAATTCGCTTTACGCTAATTGGTATTCCATTGCTCTTTATTGGAACGGTGGCTATGTTTGTTGAAGTTGCTCAGTTTGAGAAGCGTGAGAACCTTAAGGAGGTCGTTAGCTTTATCGCGATTACCCTTAGTTTGATTTCTGCTGGCTCATTCTTAGTGACGTTGAATAATCGTGTTAAGCAATATAAGGATCCCAATGTTAGTATCGTTCAAGGATTGAATACAATTGATGAAAATGCGGTTGTTGGCCAATATAAGGGTAAGCAACTACATAACGTAACTGATTTGCAACCATTGTTGCATACCCATGATGTTAGTGGCTTGATTACGTCAGTTGATCGTATTACACCAGACTACTTACCAGTACCAGTTGCAGATTATAGCAAGGTCAAGTTCTACGGTGAGTACCGTCAGGAAGTCGCTGAACAACGACGTCATTATCAACACGTCGTTAAGCCTAATGGTGTGCTTGAATTACGTTGGCAAGGTAAACAGAGTGGTGAACGAACAGTTCCAGCAGTGGCTTACGCCCGGACTAAGGTTATCTTTAACCAAAAGAAGTTAGACAATGACAAGTTGAAGGTCACACCTGCTGGAAGTCTTAAGCTAAACCAAAAGCAAGGACAGAACGTTTTGAAATTGCAGTATGTTCCTGCCAAAGCAACTATGCTCGGGGTTTTGGTGGCAACATTTAGTTGGGCAATTGCACTGATTGCAATCGTTGTTCTGGCAATTCGCAAACGTACCCAATATTAATTACTTCAGAATAAAACGGCCAAAACTTTTTGGTCGTTTTTTGTGTTAAACTAGAAATATTCTATAAGAAAAGGAACGGAGCTTATCATGAAAGTATTTAATACATTGAGCCTCACCAAAGAAGAGTTTATTCCCATGCATGAAAATGAGATCAATATGTATGTCTGTGGCCCTACCGTATATAACTACATTCATATTGGTAACGCACGTTCAGCTATTGCTTTTGATACGATTCGTCGTTACTTCGAATACAAAGGCTACAAGGTTAACTATGTTTCCAACTTCACAGATATTGATGACAAAATGATCACCACAGCCCGTGAACAAGGAACGACAGTGCCAGCGCTTGCTGATAAATATATTGCGGCTTATTTTGAAGATACGAAACCTTTGAATATCAAGCCTGCAACCACGCAACCGCGCGCAACGGATAACATTCCAGAGATTATCGAATTTGTCCAAGACTTAATCGATAATGGCTATGCCTATGAATCAGAAGGGGATGTTTATTATCGCGCCCGTAAGTTTAATCACTATGGCGAATTAGCCCATCAAAACATTGATGACATGGAACACAATGCGGCAGGACGTCTTGATGATGCCGAAATGGCACGTAAAGAAGATCCAATGGACTTCGCTGTCTGGAAAGCTGCCAAGCGTGATGATGAAATTGCGTGGGAGTCGCCATGGGGCCAAGGCCGTCCTGGCTGGCACATTGAATGCTCGGTCATGTCAACGAAGTACTTGGGCAACCATTTTGATATCCACGGTGGTGGAATTGACTTAGCCTTTCCACATCACACGAATGAAATTGCTCAGACTGAAGCCAAGACGGGTGAAACTTTCGTGAATAAGTGGTTGCATAACGGCTTTGTCACAGTTGGGGATGCAGAAGAAAAGATGTCAAAGTCTTTGGGTAACTTCACAACGGTACATGATTTATTGCAACAAGTTGATGATCCAATGGTGTTGCGTTTCTTCATGGCAACAACCCAATATCGTCGTCCAATTGCATTTTCTGAGCGGAATATGCAACAAGCTGAACGTAATCTGGAACGGATTCGGACAGGATACCGTAACGTTGCTTTCCGTGAAGGGGACGCTGTTGCCGGAACTGATGCTGACGTTATGACGGAAATTACTGAGTTAGTGGCCAAGTACGATGCAGCGATGGATGATGATTTCAATGTGCAAAATGCTTTGGCAGTTGTCTACGAATTAGTGGAACTGGCGAATAAGTATGCCGAACGCACAACCGTACACACGGAAACGGTGGCAGAAATCTTGCACCAAATTGAAACCTTGATGGGTGTTTTTGGGGTTGATGGCTTTAGTGCAGCCCCAGATGCTGATGCAGAGATTCAAGCCTTGATTGATGAACGTGATGCAGCGCGTGCTAATCGCGACTTTAACCGTTCTGATGAAATCCGGGATACGCTCACGCAACAAGGCATTATTTTGGAAGACACACCACAAGGCACACGTTGGCATAAAGCCTAATGACCATAGAAAGAATGTAATATGAATTCAGATGAACTAGATTATCAACAAATGAATGGGCTTGATTTAGCCTATTTGGGTGACGCAGTATATGAAATTTATGTCCGCCAACACCTTTTGGCAATGGGCTTAACCAAGCCACAACAATTGCAACGTCAATCAAAGCAATACGTTTCAGCTAAGGCGCACGCCGCCTTATTTGCATTGATGGAAGCCGAAGATTATTTGACACCCGAAGAAATGACCTATTTCAAGCGTGGACGTAATGCAAATTCACATACGAAAGCCAAAAATACTGACGTGGTCAGTTACCGAATTTCAACTGGTTTTGAAGCCCTTGTTGGGTATCTTTATGCCAGTCATCAAATTGAACGCCTCGAGGAACTCGTAACCTGGGTATTCAAGCAAGTCGAAGATGGGAAGACAAAAGCAAATGGTACAACCAAAAAATAATAAACAAAAGGGACGTCAAGATCGTCCCAAGCAAGCTAAGCGCTCACAAGCGCCTAAAGCGGTGACACCTGAAATCAATGCAACGGACGATGCCGAATTTATTTTCGGGATTCATGCAGCAACCGAAGCCTTAAAGGGTGAAACGCAAATCAACAAGGTGTGGCTCCAATCAGGGTTGCAAGACAAGACCCGTAACGAGCTAACGACCTTGGCGAAAAAGCGTGGCTTGATTATTCAAGATGCGCCTAAGGCTAAGTTGGATGAATTAACGAATGGTCAAAATCATCAAGGGGTCGTGCTTTCGATTGCGGCTTATGCTTACGCAAGTATTGATGATATGTTTGCTTTGGCAGCCGAACGTGATGAAGCACCATTCATTTTGATTCTGGATTCAATTGAAGATCCACACAACCTTGGATCAATCTTACGTACTGCTGATGCGGCGGGTGTGCACGGGATTATTATTCCTAAGCGTCGCGCCGTGCAATTGACGGCAACTGTCGCCAAGACATCAACAGGGGCAATTGAGCACGTTCCGGTGGCCCGCGTCACTAACCTTGTGCAAACCGTCGAAAAATTGAAGGAACAAGGCCTTTGGGTCTTTGGGACGGATATGGATGGGGCCGATTATCGTCGTTGGAATGCCCAAGGTCCAACTGCTTTAATTATTGGTAATGAAGGGAAGGGAATCTCACCTTTGCTGAAAAAGGCTGTGGATGAGACCCTTTCAATTCCAATGATTGGGCATGTCCAAAGTTTGAACGCGTCAGTTGCCGCAAGCCTCTTGATTTATCAAGGCTTTAACTCACGTCATCCTTTATAAGATAAACGAAACGCCTGATATGCATCAGGCGTTTTCTTTTTGCAAAATGGGCAACCACCCCGACATATTGGTTTTGATTTTTGTGATGTTTTCCTGACGCTTAGTATGAGAAAAGGCATGGGCAGTGCGTCAACCAGCGGAAGATTACCCCGGCCATATGAAAAAAGACATACCGCAAAACATACTGAGTGATTATCAGAACATAAGCTTGCACCGTCTTTTTGCGGTTGGCATAATAAACCTTCCAAAGGGGGGATGGTATGTTAACAAAGCAAGAAAAACATGAGCTGTTAGCAGCAGCAATTGCTGGGGATGAGCAGGCACTTGAGAGAGTCGTGCACGAATTTGATGGTTGGATTTGGCGCCAGTATACGCAACAGCGGGTTCGTCCGAAAGCGGAGGATTGGTATCACGAATGTCGTTTGGTGATGTACCGTTGCTTAGCCAAATTGCCCCAACAACATTGGGGAGTGTTAACCAGTTACTTTCAACCAACGCGCGGTTTACCATCATGTGACGACCATCTGGCGGAAAGAGTTCCAGGTCAAATTCGACACCGTTTTTTCTGATGAATGCTTAGCTTATCTACCTGAGTCTGCTCAGCAACGACTCCCAGCCAGTACAAAAGTGGAATGGTGTGATATGAAAGGCCGCGTCCAAGCGGATCTCAAGCCAGCACAGCAGCAGTTGTTACAGATGCGCTTACAGGGATATCCCCTTAAGGAATGTGCGGCACAGTTACAGTGCTCAGTTTCATGGTGTTGCCAACAGTGGCGATTAATCCAAAAGTATTTCGATTGTTTGAAGCAACACCGTTTTTATCGATGAATGTGTGGATTTAGACTGTTGTTTCTGCTAAAACATGGTACACTATACGATATGAAATAAAAAAGTAAGGCGGGATTTAACATGGCCCAGAAGAAAGTTGCATTGGCGTGCAATGAATGTGGTTCACGAAACTACACGATTGCCAAGAAGCCAGACCGCTCAACTCGGTTAGAAGTCAAAAAGTATTGCAAGTATTGCGAAAAACATACCATTCATCGCGAAACCATGTAAAACAATGTAAAGGAGAGTAGGCATGAAATTTATTAACAGCGTTTTTGCAGAAATGAAGAAAGTGACTTGGCCAACATTCAACCAAAATATCCATGATACAACGGTTGTTATCTTGACTAGCCTCTTCTTTGCATTGTTCTTGGGAAGTGCGGACTGGATTTTCGAACAAGGGATTACGTTCTTGTCGAAATAACCGGACTGGGTTATAATAAAGTCATTAACGAGCAAACAATAAACTAACCTCCAATCGTGGGGGTTTTTATTTAGCATAAATTTAGGAGGCAACATGGCAGACGAATCTTTTGACAACCAATGGTATGTGATCCACACGTATTCAGGATACGAAAACAGTGTGAAGACTAACCTTGAATCTCGAATTGAAACAATGGGGATGACGGATTATATTTTCCGCGTTGTGGTTCCAGAACGTGAAGTAACAGTTAACGAAAACGGTGAGACAAAAGTTGTTAAGGAAAACGACTTCCCTGGTTACGTTTTGGTTGAAATGGTGATGACCGACGAAGCTTGGTATGTCGTTCGTAACACACCAGGTGTTACTGGATTCTTGGGTTCACACGGTGGTGGTTCAAAGCCAACGTCATTGTTGCCTGAAGAAGTTGACGAAATGTTGGCCCGCGTTGAAGATACACAACGTGATGTGGTTGATCATATCGATGCTGAAGTTGGTGATGTTGTAAACATTACGAGCGGATCATTTGAAGGTATGGAAGGTACCATCACCGATATCGATAACGATAAGCAAGAAGTAACGGTATTGGTTAACTTCTTGGGTCGTGAAACACCAACTGAAATTTCATTCGCTGACGTTAAGCCAGTCGTTTAAAAAATATTTCCCCTCGGGCTTGCAAAAGTGCGAGGGGTTCATTATAATACATTAGGTATGCGTGGTGACACGTATATGTGGGAGGCGGAAATCGAAACTCGCCATTTATACCACAAACACGAAGGAGGAAACAATCGTGGCTAAGAAAGTTTCAAGTATTGTTAAGTTGCAGATTCCAGCCGGTAAGGCTACACCTGCACCACCAGTTGGACCTGCATTGGGTCAAGCCGGTGTTAACATCATGGGATTCGCAAAGGAATTTAACGCACGTACTGCTGATCAAGACGGTATGCTAATTCCAGTAGTTATTACTGTATATGAGGATCGTTCATTCGAGTTCGTCACTAAGACGCCACCTGCAGCTGTATTGCTAAAGAAGGCCGCTGGTGTTGAAAAGGGTTCTGGAGAACCTAACACGAAGAAGGTCGCTACAGTTACTGCTGCTCAAGTTCGTGAGATTGCGGAAACTAAGATGCAAGATCTAAACGCGGCTGATGTGGAAGCAGCAGCTCGCATGATCGAAGGTACTGCACGTTCAATGGGCTTCACTGTTGAAGGCTAATCTAGCGTTTTAGTACGGATCGCATAGGAAACTAAGCATGATCAAGCGGGAGGTCTTGGACGACCATTTGACCGCATTTGCAAGGAGGAATAGCTACCCATGGCTAAGAAGTATGGTAAAAAGTATATCGCAGCTGCAGAAAAGGTTGATAGTGACAAGTTGTACTCTATCGACGAAGCAGCCGCTTTGGTAAAAGATATTGATTTTGCTAAGTTTGATGCAACTGTTGAAATTGCATTTAACTTAAACGTTGATACGCGTCAAGCTGATCAACAATTACGTGGTGCCGTTGTTTTGCCTAACGGTACTGGTAAGGACCAAACTGTTGTGGTCTTTGCTCAAGGAGATAAGGCTAAAGAAGCTGAAGCAGCTGGTGCCGACGTTGTTGGTGCTGCTGATTTGGTACAACGCATTTCTGACGGTTGGTTGGACTTTGACGTTGCCATTGCTACACCTGACATGATGGCGCAAGTTGGTCGTGTTGGACGTACATTGGGACCTAAGGGCTTGATGCCTAACCCTAAGACTGGAACTGTTACATTTGACGTGGCTAAGGCCGTTTCTGACGCTAAGTCAGGTCAAGTAACATACCGTACAGACCGTGACGGAAACGTTGCAGTTCCTGCCGGTAAGGTTTCATTCGATGCTGACAAGTTAGCTGGAAACCTTAAGGCTTTGGGAGACCTAATCCTTAAGGCACGTCCTTCATCAGTTAAGGGAACATACGTACAACACGTATCAATTTCTTCAACATTTGGACCTGCTATCAACATCGACCCAACTTCATTGTAATTTATTAGTTTCTAATAAATTTTAAGTTGGTTGTTTGTTGACGCTTCCTTGGATAACTGTTATAGTAATCTGAGTAATCAATAGATTCTACCTAAGACGCAGGTGTCGTAAGACTTAATATCCAGCCGAGGAAGTGCAAAAAACGCGAAAGCGACTTTTGACCCTCGGTACAATTGTGCCGAGGGTTTTAGTTAGGATCAAATCTAAATAGGAGGAATGATACCATGAGTGAAGCAACTATTGCTTTAAAAGCACAACAAGTTGAAGAAGCTGCTGACAAGTTCAAGCAAGCCGCTTCAGCCATTGTTGTTGACGTACGTGGATTAACTGTTGCTGAGTCAACAGAACTACGTTCAGCTTTGCGCCAAGAAGGTGTACAACTACAAGTTATCAAGAACAAGGTTTTGACTCGTGCAGCAGATGCTGCCGGTCTTTCTGACTTGAATGATTTGTTTGCTGGACCTTCAGCTGTCGCATTCTCAAACGAAGACCCTATTGCCCCTGCTCGTATTTTGAAGAAGTATTCTGATTCAATCGAAGCATTGGAAATCAAGGGTGGTGTGGTTGACGGACATGTTGTTTCTGTTGAAGAAATCAACAAGTACGCTTCATTGCCAGACCGCGATGGTTTGCTATCAATGTTGTTGTCAACATTGCAAGCACCTATCCGTAACGTCGCTTACGCTATTAACGCTGTTAAGGACGCTAAGGAAGAAACAGAAGAAGCTTAATTCGTTAAGTTTTTGCCTGTTAATCCGTGAGTTTACTCACACAACATAAACTAAAACATACCGCAAGGTACAATATAATTGGAGGATTTTATCATGGCTTTTGATAAGGATTCAATCATTGCTTCATTGAAGGAAGCAACGATTATGGACTTGGCTGACTTGGTTTCAGCTATCGAAGAAGAATTTGGTGTTTCAGCTGCTGCCCCTGTAGCCGCTGCTGGTGCTGCTGGTGGAGACGCCGCTGCTGCTAAGACTGAATTTGATGTTGAATTGACTTCAGCTGGTTCAGCTAAGATCAAGGTTATCAAGGCAGTTCGTGAAGCAACTGGCTTGGGCTTGAAGGAAGCTAAGGACTTGGTTGATGGTGCACCATCAATCGTTAAGGAAGGTTTGTCAGAAGATGACGCCAACGCCTTGAAGTCACAAATCGAAGAAGCTGGTGGAGCTGCAGAATTGAAGTAATTCTGTTTCCATTAACTTTAAAAAACAGTACTCTCCGGAGTGCTGTTTTTTTTATGCCAAAATTGCATAATATATGCCTGGATAAGGCTTCAGAATCCCGTTCTGACACATAATTGAAACAACATTACATTTATTTTTCAATCAATGAAAAAGGATTGTTCTTCGTGCCTAAGTTTGTTAAAATATTCAAGTAGCAAAATAAAAAAGTTTTATCACCGATAAAACTATTTTTGGAGGATATAATGTTAGAAGTCAAAAATTTGACCGTCGGATATACATCAACGCCGGTTTTTGAAGATTTATCAGTTAAGTTTGAACCTGGTAAAATTACAGGAATTATCGGGCCAAACGGTGCGGGTAAATCAACCTTGATTAAGTCAATTCTAGGGCTAATCAAGAAGCAAGCTGGTGATGTGAAATTAGATGGGCAAGAAGTAAGCAAGGTACGTCAAAAGACGGCTTATGTTGAACAACGTGCCAACTTAGATATGAGCTTTCCTATCAACGTTTTTGACGTGGTTTTAACAGGGACCTATGGTCGGTTAGGATTATTCAAAAGCCCTGGTGCGAAAGAAAAGGCTGCTGCAAGTGATGCCTTAGAACAATTGAAGCTATCTGAATTTAAGAAACGCCAAATTGGTGAATTATCTGGTGGACAATTACAGCGTGTCTTCGTTGCTCGTGCTGTCGTGCAAGAAGCAGAAGTGGTTATTTTGGATGAACCTTTCGTTGGAATCGATATGAAGTCAGAAGCTGACATCATGCGTATTTTAAAGTTGTGGCGTGATCAAGGTAAAACGATTATCGTCATTCACCACGATTTGAATAAAGTAACTGAATACTTTGATGATCTTGTCATCATGAACCACGGAATCGTTGCCGCTGGTCCAGTTGCTGACGTTTATACACGTGAAAACATTGGACATGCCTTCTCAGCTGATCTCGGAAATGTCCTATTTGAAGACAAGGGGGACGCTTAAGATGTTCGCAAGTATTACAGAATTCGTTTCAGCCTTAGGGCAATATAACTTCCTACAAAGTGCTTTGATGGCCTCGATCATGGTCGGAATTATGTCAGGACTCATTGGAAGTTTCATTATTTTACGCGGTATGTCATTGATGGGTGATGCCATTTCTCACTCAGTTCTACCTGGTGTGGCAGTTGCCTATATGCTTGGGATTAATCTTATGCTTGGTGCCACAGCATTTGGGGTATTAGCCGCACTATTAATCGGTTATGTTTCTCAACATAGTAAGTTGAAGAACGATACATCAATCGGAATTGTCTTCTCTGCATTCTTTGCTTTGGGATTCATTTTGATTTCAATGGCTGGTTCATCAACTAATTTGCACCACATTCTTTTTGGTAACGTCTTGGCCGTTTCGGACTCAGACTTGTTGACAACAGTGATTATTCTAGCAATTGTTGTGATTTTCGTTGTCTTCGCCTACAAGGAACTGTTAGTGACATCTTTTGATGAAACATTTGCTAAGTCATATGGTTTGAACACAACAGTAATGCAATATGCGTTGATGATTGTGTTGACATTGGTTACAGTATCAGCGCTTCAAACGGTTGGGTTGATTTTGATTGTGGCAATGTTAATTACACCTGCGGCAACAGCCTTCTTATGGACTAACCGTTTATCAATCATGCTAGTTTTGGCGTCAATCTTTGGGGTGATTGCGTCAACCATTGGTCTTTATCTTTCATATACCTTTGACTGGGCATCTGGTCCAGCTATCGTCTTGGTTGCTGCGGCAATCTTTATGATTTCGTTTCTTATTGCACCAAAGCAAGGCTTTTTTCAAAAACTAGGGGGAAAACATGTTTAAGAAATTATTGGTAACTTTTGCTGCGCTGGCAGTTGTTGTTGGGGGTGTCTTTTGGTTTGTGAATGGACGTGATGCACAAACATCAAAGACAAATGACAAGTTAAAAGTTGTTACAACAAATTCAATCTTGGAAGATATGGTTGAACAAGTTGGTGGTGACGATGTTGAAGTTTACAGTATTGTTGGTCGTGGAACTGATCCACACGAATATGATCCGACGACTAAAGATATTCAAGCGACAACTGATGCGGATGTTATTTTCCATAACGGTTTGAATCTTGAAACTGGTGGTAGTGGTTGGTTTACTAAGTTGACGAAGACAGCTAACAAGAAGGACAACGAACAAGTCTTTGCTGCTTCACAACATGTTAAGCCATTACACTTAACAACAAACAAAGATGAAGAAGATCCACATGCGTGGTTAGACCTACAAAACGGAATTAAGTATGTTGAAGAAATTACTGAAGTATTGAAGGACAAGTCTTCTGATGCTGCGGCAAAGCGTATTCAACAACGTGCTGATCAATATATCGATGAGCTTGATGCATTAGATACTGAAGCTAAGTCTAAGTTCAAGGACGTTCCTGAAAACCAACGTTTGTTGGTAACATCAGAAGGTGCCTTTAAGTACTTCTCTAAGGCTTACGGGATTACTCCAGCCTATATCTGGGAAATCAACACTGAGTCACAAGGAACACCAGAACAAATGAAGCAAGTCTTGGCTAAGGTTGAGAAGTCAGATGTTAAGTCATTGTTCGTGGAAAGTTCAGTATCACCTAAGTCAATGGAAAAGGTTTCTAAAGAAACTGGTTTGCCAATTTACTCAAAGATTTATACGGATTCATTAGCCAAGAAGGGTACTGATGGAGACACGTATTATGACATGGTAAAGTGGAACATTGATCATATCCATGCTGGTATGAAGGGCGACAAAAAAGAAGCAACTGAATAAGTAATAAGTAGAAAACGGATTGTGAAAACAATTCGTTTTTTGTTTTGAAAATCAAATTTAAATGAGTTTCCGCATGCGGATTTAAGAGGTATATCCATCAAAAAGCTTGTCGCAATCAAGGATTGAAGGAGTTAGAACCTACCTTAAAGCATGCATAATCAACCTGTACAAATTGTGAAATTTGGTCTAAAATAGAGAGTGATTATAAAAAATGCACTTAATACTAAGGAGATTTTCATATGGCAACTAAAAATGTCGTTGTTGTAGGAGCCGGTTTTGCTGGTATCACTGCAACACGAAAGTTGGCAAAGCAATTAAAAGGGACTGATTACCAAATTGTTTTGATCGATAAGCATTCATTCATGACTTATATGACTGAATTACACGAAGTCGCTACTGGTCGTGTCCAACCTGAACACGTTCGTAAGGATTTGGGAACATTGTTCCACAATGACAAGAACGTTAAGTTGGTGACTGCTGAAGTAAGTGATATCGATAAGGATCAAAAGATTGTTAAGACATCTATTGGAGATGTGCCTTATGAGAAGCTTGTTTTGGCAACTGGTGGAACGACAAATACTTTCGGTACTCCTGGTGTTGAAGAATTTGGTTTCACACTTTGGTCATATGAAGAAGCACTTCGTTTACGCGAACACATCGAAGATGTTATTCGTCGTGGAGCCGTTGAATTAGATCCTGCTAAGCGTGCTGCAATGTTGCACATCGTCGTTGTTGGTTCTGGATTTACTGGTGCTGAATTAGCTGGTGAATTGATGGACCAACGTCACAGCTTGGCTCTTTCAAATGGTCTTGATGAAGACGAAATTAAGATTGATATCATCGAAGCTGCACCAACAATTTTGAACATGTTGACTAAGCGTGACTTGGCCGATAAGGCTGAAAAGCACTTTGAAGCGCACAATGTGCACATTTACAAGTCAACATCTGTTGTTGAAGTGAAGGAAAACGCAGCTGTTCTTAAGGATGGTACTGAAGTTCCTACACAAACTTTGATCTGGACTGCTGGAGTTAAGGCTAAGGATCAAGGGGCACAATGGGGACTTGACCTTGGACCTGGTGCGCGTTTCATGGCTGATGAATACTCTCGTGCCGTTGGTTACGAAGATATTTATGTCTCTGGTGATGCAGCTGCATACCAAGATCCAAAGCTTGCTGATCCAAACAACAAGCGTGCCGGATGGACACCACAAACGGTTGAAGGTGCAGAATCTGCTTCTAACACAATCGTGCCTAACATTGTTTACGATTTGACACAAAAGGGTCAACGTAAAGAATTTAAGGGTCGTTACCAAGGTTATGCTGTTTCAATTGGTTCACGTTATGCCGTTGGTATCTTGGATCAAATCGGAAACTTCAAGATTGGTAAGTCTGGAATTGGTCTTTCAGGATTCTTCGCCAACATGTTCAAGCACGTGATTAACATTTACTTCTACTTGCAAATTCACAGCTTCTACTACTTGGGTCACTACCTACGTGATGAATTCTTCAACGCACCTGATGGTCGCGAACCATTCTTCGGTTGGGCATCACGTCACGCCAATGTTTTGTTCACACTACCGTTGCGTATTGTCTTGGGGATTACTTGGATTACCTTTGGTTCAGCGTCAGTCTTTGCTGGTAGCTGGATTGGTGTTGTGATGGCCTTAATTGGTTGGTTCATGACCTTCGGATTGTTCACTTCAGTGGCCGGATTCGTGGGAATTGTGATGACCTTTGTACTTATGGCTATTACACGTTCAGACATTACATTGTTCTTGTTCGCCCCAGCTTCATTGGCTGTGATGAATGGTTCAGGTCGTGTCCTAGGTTTGGACTACTGGGTAATGCCTTGGTTGGAGCGTAAGTTAAACATTACACTTCACGGAAAGCAAAAGTCAGTTTATAACGACTACAACAAAAAGTAATTAAATTTTTGAACCGTTTCGGTCGGCCAAGTGTGGTCCCGAAGCGGTTTTTTCTATGTTTGCCAGGCCAGCTGAATTTTTTCATCACATCACAATCAAGGCACAAAAAAACACGGCACAGGTGGCCGTGTTTTTGTTTATTCTTGAGGCATGTGCTGGCTGGCATAAAAGGCAGCGATAATCCCGTTGGCAACACTGACGTTCACTGAACGGACACTGCCGTATTGGGGGATGTAGACCATGGCATCGGCAGCTTCAATCAAGTCGTCCGCCAAACCGAGTTGCTCTTCACCGAAGAGAAAGGCTGACTTTTCAGGGAATTCCGTCTTATATAGTGATTGCGGATTGTAGCCTGGTGTATTGTCGACGGCATAAATCGTATAGCCTTCGTCGTGCAATTGGTCGAAAACTTCTTGGTAGTCGGTCACGCGGTGGTGTTCGATTGACTCGTAATTTTGCGTCCCCAGCGCTCCGCGACGATCCCATTTCTTTGCACCTTCAGGGTCGTCCATGTGGGTGCGGTTCTCAGGGTTCAAGAAAATGAGCTTACGCATGCCAAATGCATTACTGTTACGTACCGCTGAAGCCTTGTTAAAGTCGTGGCTTAGATTTTGCATAATTGCTACCATCTTGCCGCGACGTGAATTCAGCGTATCACGGATGTATTCGTCCGATTGTCCTTTAAAATAGTCGGTCACGTTCCGGTAATCGTTGGAACGGCTTAAATCAATATCACTCATTTGTTGTATTGTCCTTTGGTCTTAGTTTAATGAAAAGCAGTTTGTGGTGGATGGGCCTGGGTGGTCGGCCACGTTGTTAGCGTAAAATGATTTTTTCGTCGTCTTCCGCCGTGCTTTTTTCGTTAATTACTAGTATAGGGCATTCTATTGTCCAAATAAACACTCTTTTTATTAGGGAAAATAAGCCATTTGAATGAATATTTGGTATTATAATCTAATAGCACTTTATTCTGAAATGGAGGAACACCAGCATGCAACCGATTATTGAATTTAAAGATGTGTCATTCACATACCCCAATGCGGAAACACCTGCGTTAAATCATCTGAATTTAACGATTAATGCAGGCGATTGGGTGGCCATTATCGGACACAACGGTTCAGGTAAGTCGACGTTTGCCAAGCTGATTAATTATTTGCTTGTGCCAAACGCTGGAAGTATTACGGTTGATGGCGTTCCCGTTGATGAAGAACACATGTACACCGTTCGTGACTTGGTCGGGATGGTGTTTCAAAACCCTGATAACCAATTCGTTGGTGCCACGGTGGCAGACGATGTCGCCTTTGGGTTAGAAAATCGCCAAGTACCTCGTGACAAGATGGTTAAGATTGTACCGGAAGCTTTGAAGCGTGTTCAGATGGATCAGTTTGCTGACCGTGAACCAGCACGTTTATCTGGTGGACAAAAGCAACGCGTAGCGATGGCATCCGTTTTGGCGATTGAACCAAAAATTTTGATTCTGGACGAAGCCACTTCAATGCTTGACCCTAAGGGGCGTCGTGAGATGATCCAGCTTGTTCGTGACTTGAAACAGGAAATGGGGGACGCCTTAACGGTGCTCTCAATCACACACGACATTGATGAAGCAGCTAGCGCTGACCAAGTGGTGATTTTAAACGATGGTGAAATTAACGATGTTGATACACCAGAAGTGATTTTTTCTAATGCGGATCGCTTGAAAGAACTTGGTTTGGCGGTACCCTTTGCTGAACAACTCAAAGAAAAATTAACAGCACGAGGCGTAAAGGTACCTGATACGTATCAAACAACGGAAGGGATGGTCGATTGGATATGGCAATTACATTCAAAGATGTAGCGTTTACCTACCAAGCTGGCACCCCCTTTGCAACGCCAGCTTTACATGATGTGAACTTTACAATTCCAGAACACAGTTTTACAGCAGTGATTGGGCATACTGGTTCTGGTAAGTCGACCATGGTGCAACAATTGGATGGACTGGCGTTACCAACATCAGGCTCAATTCAAATTGGCGACACGACGATGGATGCGGAAACAGACAAGAAGACGTTGAACCAGATTCGCCGTCACATTGGGATGGTTTTTCAATTTCCAGAAGCCCAGTTGTTTGAGCAAAGTGTGATTGCAGACGTGATGTTTGGACCGATGAACTATGGCATGAGCAAGGCTGATGCGGAAGTTGCGGCGAAGAAGGCATTACAACTGGTGGGGATGCCTGAAAATAGTTATGACAAATCACCCTTTGACTTGTCGGGTGGGCAAATGCGCCGAGTTGCAATTGCAGGTGTGATTGCGATGGAACCTGAAATCCTGGTGTTAGATGAACCAACGGCCGGACTTGATCCGGAAGGACAACAAGAACTGATGACGTTGTTTGCCACTTTGCAAAAGGAACACAATCTGACGGTGATTTTGATTACGCACCAAATGGAGTTTGTCGGGGAGTATGCCGATAACGTGTTAGTCTTTGACGGTGGAACTGTTGTGAAGTCTGGAACACCGGAAACGGTCTTCGCAGATAGCCAGTGGTTACGTGATCGACAACTCGATGTGCCAGCAGCCACGCAATTTGCGGATATGCTGCAAGCCAAAGGGCTACCCATTGAGCACGTGCTTGATTTAGACCATTTGGCAGATCAAGTTGTTAGCTTGATTGGAGGACCAACCCATGAATAAACTGATTTTAGGGCGTTACCTACCTGGTGATTCGTGGGTTCATCGTTTAGATGCACGAACGAAGTTCATCTTAAGTATGGTTTTCATTTTCGTGATTTTCATGGCAAACAATGTTTTCGGTTATCTATTTGCGGTAGCATTTGTCGGATTGAGCATCTACATGACCGGCTTAGGTATTAAAGTTTTCTTTGATGGTTTGAAACCACTGGCGATGTTGATGTTCATCACGACCTTGTTGCAGTTATTCTTTATGAATACTGGAACCGTGCTATTCCATTGGTGGATTTTCACGATTACCACCGACGGGGTCATTAATAGTGTGGTTGTGTTTGTACGTTTCATGTTAATTATCATGTTTACAACAATTTTGACCTTAACCACACCGCCATTGGAAGTTGCCGATGCAATGGAGTCATTGATGAAACCATTGCGTAAGATTGGCGTACCAGTGTCTGAATTGGCCCTTATGGTGTCGATTGCGCTCCGTTTCGTGCCAACCTTGATGGATGAAGCGGAATCAATTATGAACGCGCAGCGCGCCCGTGGGGTGGCTTTCAACGAGGGTGGCTTAATCAAACGTGCCAAATCATATATTCCACTGCTCATCCCACTCTTTGTGAACGCGATTAAGCGCGCCATTGAGTTGGGGGATGCCATGGAAGCTCGCGGTTATCGTGATGGGGAACATCGGACCAAGTTCCGCGTTCTGCAATTCACTAAAATTGACGGGGTCGCGTTTGTGGCTTTTCTTATTTTTACAATTGGCTTATACGCTACACGC
The DNA here is from genome assembly GCF_014789145.1 of Weissella viridescens. Taxonomy (GTDB): domain Bacteria; phylum Bacillota; class Bacilli; order Lactobacillales; family Lactobacillaceae; genus Weissella; species Weissella viridescens. The sequence continues at coordinate 213,738 of NZ_CP061835.1, forward strand.
TTTATTTAAAACTACAGAAGAAGGAGGGCAATCGGATGCCACGTTACAAAGCAACCATTGCCTATGACGGAACCGAGTTCTTCGGCTGGCAAGTACAGCCGGGCAAGCGGACCGTGCAATTAGAGCTTGAAAAGGCCGTCAATACGATGGCGAAGAATCCGGCGGAACCCATTCGCGTGCAGGGATCTGGCCGAACGGATGCCCGCGTGCATGCGCAGGGGCAGGTCGCTAACTTTGACTTGCCATTCGACATTCCAGCGGATAATGTCCGCAAAGGACTGTCAACGATTTTGCCTTACGACATTGGTATAAAAAAAGTCGAAATTGTGGATGATGATTTTCATGCACAATTCAATGCCCACGATAAAACGTATCGTTATCGTTTATCGACGACGCAATATGTTGATCCATTCAAACGAAACTACACAGGGCATTGGGGCCGTAAATTGGATCCAAGTTTGATGCAGCAAGCCATCGGTGATTATGTTGGTGAGCATGACTGGCTAAGCTTTGTTGCCTCAGGTTTTCAACAAAAGACTACCGTTCGGACGGTATACTCTGCTACAATGATTGAGAAACCGGAAGACGACGAGATTTGGTTTGAATTCACTGGAAATGGATTCTTATACAATCAAATTCGGATTATGGTAGGCGTATTGTTGGAGATTGGGAATGGTTCCCGGCCCGTGGATGACATTCCACGTTTGCTTGAAGCAAAGGATCGACAACAGGCGCGTTTCACTGCTCCGGCACAAGGTTTGTACTTGATGTCAGTGGAGTATTAAGAATTCATGAATTCAGGACAAATTGTGGCATTTACATTGACTACTTACGCAAATAAGGGTAATATGTAAAACGGTATTGTTTACCAACCACAATTGGGAATGTCCTGGTACGACGATTTTAATTATTTGGTAAAGTAAACAAACAGAATATTGGAGGAAATTTTCCATGCGTACAACTTATATGGCAAAGCCTAATGAGATCGATCGCAAGTGGTACATCTTAGACGCAACTGATGTACCTTTGGGTCGTTTGTCAACCGTAGCAGCATCAATCTTGCGCGGTAAGAACAAGCCAACTTACACACCTAACGTAGACACTGGTGACAACGTAATTATCATTAATGCTGGTAAGGTTGCCCTTACTGGTAAGAAAGCTACTGACAAGATCTACTACCACCACACGAACCATCCTGGTGGATTGAAGGAACGTCAAGCTGGAGATTTGCGTGAAAAGAACCCACAACGTTTGATTGAACTTTCAGTTCAAGGAATGTTGCCAAAGAACACTTTGGGACGCGCACAAGGTTTGAAGTTGCACGTGTTTGCTGGTGAAGAACACACACACGCCGCACAACAACCTGAATTGTTGAACATCAACGATCTTATCTAATTAACGAAAGGAGAATAGTTTATTATGGCTAACGTACAATATTACGGAACTGGTCGTCGTAAGAACTCTGTAGCCCGTGTACGCCTTGTACCTGGTAACGGAACAATTACTGTTAACGATCGTCCTGCTGAAGAATACATTCCTTTCGCTAACTTGCGTGAGGTTATGGTTCAACCATTCAACGCTACTGAAACATTGGGACAATACGATGTTAAGGTTAACGTTAACGGTGGTGGTTTCTCTGGTCAAGCCGGTGCAATCCGTCACGGTATCGCCCGTGCCCTATTGACTGTTGACCCTGACTTCCGTCCTGCATTGAAGTCAGCTGGTTTGCTTACACGTGACCCTCGTATGAAGGAACGTAAGAAGCCAGGTTTGAAGAAGGCCCGTAAGGCTTCACAATTCTCAAAGCGTTAATATTTATTTATTTTCGTTGCCAGAATTGGCACAACCTATTCAAATTAAAAACGACATGACTCGCATGAGTCGTGTCGTTTTTTGTGTGGATATAAATTTGCACTAAATATTGGTGAACCTATACTTTTTTTGTGAATTTAGTAAAATGATTAAGAAGACCAAATAAATTGTGACTGAAAGTTTTAAGTGAATATGAAAGGGTTAAAAGTAACTTTAATGCATTTTAGAAATTATGAACTAAAAATAAATCCTCTCCACGATCAAGATGATCAATTTCAATATAGGATGTGGTTGTTGTTACTTAGTATGGCAATCACAGTTGGAATACAGACCTACGATATACCACGTTTTGTGGGACCTGCCGTAATGAATGTAGTAAGTAATTTAGGGTCAATAACGTATGTTTCATTTTTGTTTTCTAATGCAACATTTTTTTATATGTACGAAAGTGAAAAAAGTGAAAGATTAAAGTTACCGATTATTTATTTTATGCGAGGAGGCATAACACTAGTTTTAGTGAAAATTTTAGAATATTATTATTTATACTTATCAAAAGATTGTATTACAGCTTTTTTTACCATTTTCTTTTGGGAAAAATACGCTGATATACAGCTTTTTTTAAAATTATCTACGGTACCACCTAGAATCATAACAAAAACGTTAGCAGCGGTGGGAGCTGTTTATCTACAAATTGGATGCTCATTTGTGCTAGCTCTAATTTTATGGAATATTTTATCGCCAAAATTCCACGGAAAACAATCAATAAATGATGGAGAAAATACTTCAGAAGGCGCATTGAACCATCAAAATAGTACGAAATTTATGAAAAGTAAACTCGTGGCAGGTTTTCTAGGAATATTCATGGGAGGTCTTGGATTGCAAAAATTTTATCTTGGAAAATATAAACGAGGAGGGATACAGTTAGTATCAGAATTTGTTGGGTTGTTTTTCAATGTTGGTTGGATTATTGCCTTATGGGGATTTGTTGAGGGAATTTTAATTTTATTTTCAACAAATGGTTCAAAATGGCACCTAGATGCAAATGGGGATGAATTAAGGGGATAAATATAATGAAACTAAAAAAGATGGATCAGTATTCTTTTAAAGATAGCTTTCAAATACCAATATATGTGACAAATACTCTTGAGACCTTTAAGAAAGGTAATCCAATAATCGATAAAGAGACGGCTACAAACGGATTTTTAATAAAAAATGAAAATGAAACAATCTTAGAAATGGATACAATTCCACTAAAGTCGACAGGATTTGTTAAAGACCCGGACGGGTGGAATTCGATACCAAACGAAGGTGCAATTAAATCTTCAGCTGAAGAAGGTCCTTGGTATGGACAAAGTTGGGATGGAAAATTACTTTTTGTCTTTAATGAATATATTAGGAAAAGTATTGACTTGAAATTTTTGAATGCATCTTCACCAAATTTTCTATCCTCATGGTTAATTCATGAGTATAGAATTGTAAAAACATTTTCAGAGGAAGATAAAATAGTTAACGCTGAAATATATATTGACTATCTATACCAATATTTCTTGTTAAAGAAGGGCCAAGATAGGATTGACCTTGGAAAAGTAGATTGGGATGGTGAAATATTTAACGCAAGTATAAACAAAAAAACACAGGATATTGAAATTGATTCAAAGACATATACCAAAAATGAAGCTGTACTTCAGTTAGATTTTGAAAATGAATGTGCACCGGGCAAGGTTGAAGAAGCAGCAAAACACTTTAGGAATCTTTTTCAAATATTGATGAACGAATTTGTTGGAATAAATAAAATATTATTTAATGTTGGATTATCAACATATGCTAATGACCTGAGTAAACAAGATTTTCTATCTGGTTTACGTGTAAATGAAAACATTCGTTTTAATTACCATGAGAATAACTATATTGACTTAATAAACAATTTTAATTACATGCTCAATGTATATTTTAAAGATGAAAAAATACAATCTTTTATCTATTCTTATGTCATTATACATCAGGGAAAGATGTCGTTAAGAGTTGCTTTTTTAACTTTAGTTTCGGGTGTTGAAGTTTATTTTAACAATTGTACATATGAAAGCAGTGGGAAAACAATTAGTGATTTGAAAAAGAAAATCAGGCTTTTGGGTATTGAAGAGAATGATGCGGAAGTTATTAAAGATGCACGGAATTATTTAATTCATGGAAACCATTTGGATCAATATGTGGGTGATGATGAACTAAGAAATTACACTCAGTTATTAATCAATCATTATCATGATAGAATTATAGATGATTTAACGAAGGATAATCTACATAAGTTAGGAGATTAGCCATGAACAAGCAACAAACATTTAAAGACATCATAGATTTGATGACGCATGATTATGCGGGGTATCAAGATATTCAAGTTGATGCTGATCCATACCTATCTAAGGTTGATGAGGATATGGGCAGTGTTGCCTTTCATAATTTAGTGGAAGATTATTTACGCGACTTCAATGACGGACATGTTTCTTCAACTGCTGACGATGCATTGAACTATTCACTTGGTTTTTCAGCTCGTCGTGATGGGGATAGTTTGTACGTTGCAGATATTGTAGACGAAACTCGCTTGCAATTGGGTGATGAAATTACTCATCTTGATGATGAAAATGTTGCTGAAGTGGGGGCGAAATATGCCAAACAGTTAGACAATGTAACGTATCGTCAGCATTGGGATTGGTTATTGAAACGTGCAACTACCATTACGTTAGCAAGTGGGCAGAAATTAAAGCTCAAACGATATAATCGCAGTTATATTCCAGAGCATTCATTCAAGAAAATCTGGGACAACACAGGGTATATGAAGTTGACTGATTTTTATAACCCAAAAGATATGAACAAGCTGCTTAATGAACAAAATGATGCATTGAGTGACATTGACTATTTGATTGTCGATGTTCGCAAAAATCTAGGTGGTGAGCGTCTTTCGTACTGGGGATTGTTGAATTATTTCGTTGATCATACGGAACCATTGATTAATCATTATCCCAATGGTTTTGGTTATAAGATTCGTTGGACAGAGCGAAATAAAATTAACCGTTTGAGCGAACTGGAACGTTCAAATAATGATCATCATAGTGTGATTTTAAATCAGGCTTATCAAGAAGCGTTATATCAATGGCAAGATGCAAAACATGCTAATCAGTATGAAGGAATGGATTCGGCGGAAATTAATCACCAGTTGCAACCAGAGGGTCATTTAAAACATATCTACGTGTTGAGTGATTCGAGAACTGGGTCAGCGGGCGAAGATTTCGTGATTGTGGCTAAGTCATTTGATAAGGTAACGGTTGTTGGCCGTAATACGCGTGGCACAATTGATTATGAGCATATGGCACCACAGCATTATGATGATTTTAGGGTGTGGTATCCAACTACGCGTTCAAAATTGATTGATAAAGGAATGAAACTGGATAGCGTTGGTACAGAACCGGATGTGAAAATTTCATGGACTCATGAATTTTTAGATAACGATGGCGACTTGGCTTGGGTCAAACGAGATATAGAAAAATAAATTAAAACATCGCTGAATGGCGATGTTTTTTTATTGTACAAAAGCTGACAATCTTGTAAGATGTGTTAAATGATAAAAATATGAGATTGCTATTAGAAACAGACAAGAGGCAAAATATGAACAAGCAGGGAATATTTAATGATGTTGAGCAGATAATGACAGTAGATTATGCTGGATTAAATGAGAGAAAAGTTGATGCTGTACCATTTAGAAATGAAATTACAGAACAAATGAATGAGGTTGAATTTGAAAATTTGATTGAAAACTATTTAAAAAGTTTTCGGGATGGACATGTTCGGCTTGTACGCACTGCTTCAGATCATGAATCGCTCGGGTTCACGGTTAGACGGGATGGACAGACGCTCTACGTGATTGATGCTGATAGTGAAGATGTACCATTGTCTGTAGGTGAGGGGATTGTGAATATTGATGGCGTCGCGATTCAAACAATTGCAGATCAATATCAATCACAACTTGATCCGGTTATAAATCGACAAGATTGGTCGTGGTTATTACGTCGCGGTAAAGTAGCGACGCTAGAAGATGGACGTGAGGTATCTTTGCAACGTTATGAAAAAAAGAGCCGTCCGGAACACTCTTTTAAGGTATTATCGGAGGGCGTCGGCTATATGAAGTTGACGGATTTTTTGAATCCAGCTGACACGAATAAGTTATTGTTGGACAATGAAATAACGTTAGATCAATTAGATTTCTTAATTGTCGATACCCGTAAGAATGACGGTGGGAATGACTTGTCATATTTTAAATTACTCGAATACTTTGTAACCAAAGAGACGGATCTTGATGGTCTATTTGAAGAGGAGTTAGGCTTCAACATTCATTGGACCGCTAGGAATAAAAAGGCATGGTTAGAGAGACTGAGTCAATTTAAAAACCAGTTTAGTGATGAAACGTGGAATGCGATATATTCAGCGGAAATGAAAAAATGGGATTCAGAAGCTTCTGTCCGAGCTAGCGAAAATGAAGAAGATAGTGAGGTGTTCATATTGTCCCCAAAGGGAAAGTTGCAGCATGTCTATGTACTGAGTGATTGGCAAGCTGGTTCGGCGGGGGATAACTTCATATTTTATGCGAAGGCAATGGATAAGGTGACTGTTGTCGGGCGCAATACTTTGGGCATTATTGATTATGGTAATGTAGCATCTCAACCATACGAAGGTTTCAGAGTGGATTATCCAGTGACGCGCTCAAAGCTCATTGATCAAGGATTGGCAACGAATGGCGTAGGCATTGAACCAGAAGTATTTATTCCTTGGACACATAAATCGATAATTGAGGATGCTGATTTAGCTTGGGTTAAGCGAGATATTGAAAAGAGAAAAGGTTCGGATTTATGACAAAAAAGGAAATATTTCAAGACTTAGTTCAATTAATGGAAAATGATTATGCGGGTTATCAAGATAAGCATGTGGATGCTACGCCGTACTTAGAACGTGTGCACGAAGGGATGAGTGAAGCATCTTTTGAGAATCTTGTATGGGACTACGACCGTGCTTTTCAGGATGGGCACGTTAATGCCATATTTTTGAATACTGAGCCGTTTACTGTGGGGTTCGAAGTCCGACGCGACCAAGCGGGTTTGTTTATTGTAAAGGTTAATGACGCGCAAGGTGTCGTGGTTGGAGATGAAATTGTAAAATTGGATGATGACTCAATTGATGAAGCAGCACATTTGTATGAAGAACAATTAGCTGAAGCGCATGAACGGCAAGATTGGGACTGGTTAGTAGAACGTTATCACTCTATTACGCTTGCAACGGGTGAACAGCTTCCACTGACTCACTATCCTGATACCATGGAATTAAAAAAAGCATACGAGCAGGTCGATGATAAAATCGGGCTGTTAACGTTGGAAGATTTTGCGAATCCGGATGAGTTAAAAAGTTTGCTTGATTCAAAGTATGATCAATTAGAAAAACTTGAGTATCTGATTGTGGATATTCGGACTAATTATGGTGGAACCGATGAGACGTTCTGGGAGTTATTAAATTATTTTGTAACGGAGCCTACGAATTTACGGGAGTTATATCCTGAAAATTACAATTACACAACGCATTGGACACCACGTAATCGTCATAATTGGTTGAACACACTAGAAACGATTAAAGAGGAGTACCATAATGACTATTATGATAAGTTCTATGCAGAAAATGTTGCCCAGTGGGAGGATGAAGAAACCGCAAAAATAGCAGATCAAGAACGTATTGCAAACCCAGATAATCCGCAACTGACTCCTAAGGGACAGATAAAACATATCTATGTTCTAACAGATGTAAAGTCGATTTCTGCCGCAGATGAGTTTGCGCTATTGGCCAAACGTATGAAAAATGTCACGACGGTAGGGCGAAATACGTTGGGGATTGTTGACTATGTCAAAATTGCGCGGCAATACTATGATAATCTGATGTTTTTATATCCAACGACACGTCAAAACCTAATTGATGCTGGAGAAGGAATGCTGGGCGTTGGCGTTGAACCGAATGTCTTTATTCCTTGGACACATGAATCGATAAATCGTGACCCAGACATGGCGTGGGTATTACACGATATTGCAAAACTAGAAGAAGAATGATTAAAAAGGTGTAACTTACATACAAGTTACGCCTTTTTATGATGGTAATGGTATTGGATAAATGGTAACATTTGATAAAATAAAAATTTCCATAGGAGGAATCATGAGATATCAAAACACAGCCCAACAAATTGCGGCTGCGATTCAGTCAGCGCAAGTGATTGCAATGACCCTAGTCCAACAAGAACTAAGAATTGTCGTAAAAGACGCCAAACAAATTAATGTACAAACAGTGGGTCAAATCCCCGGTGTTGTAAATGCAGATATGACTGATGAATATTTGCATATCATCCTTGAAAATAAAAACTGTACACAAGTAGTCAACGAACTGATTGAGATAACGGAAGCAAAGTCAGTTACACCAGCTGAATTAGAAGACATAACGGCACAACTTCACCAAAAGAACCCCATTATGAAATTGGTGAATGTGCTTTCTGATATCTTTGTGCCATTAATTCCGGCCTTGGTCGCAGGTGGATTGTTGATGGCGTTAGATAACATTTTGACGCAAGCTGGTATCTTCGGACCTCAACCATTAGTTGAGATGTTCCCACAAATTAAGGGGATGTCAGAAATGATTGCCTTGATGTCAGGTGCGCCATTTATGTTCCTGCCAATCTTAATTGGATTTACCGCAACAAAACGATTTGGTGGTAATGAAGTTTTAGGGGCCGTCGCAGGAGCCGTCCTCGTCATGCCTCAGCTCGTTCCTGGTGATAAGATATCAGAAGTCATGACATCTGGGCATATGCCAACATGGGACCTTTTTGGCGCGCATATCGCACAAACTGGTTATCAAGGACAAGTACTGCCAATTATCGGGGTTGCCTTTATCTTAGCAACGCTTGAAAAGTTCTTCCATAAGCACTTAAAGGGTGCGCTAGACTTTACATTTACACCAATGCTAGCATTGCTTATTACGGGATTTATCACATTCACAGTTGTGGGTCCAGTACTGCGTATCGCTTCAAACGGCTTCACGGATGCATTGGTTTGGTTGGTTACCACAACTGGTGCAGTCGGGTATGGAATCTTTGGAGCGTTGTACGCACCAATCGTGATCACAGGACTCCACCAAACGTTCCCCGCAATAGAGACGCAGTTGCTGACAAATATTGCAAAGACAGGTGGAGATTTCATCTTCCCAATCGCCGCTGTGTCTAATTTGGCACAAGCTGGATCAGCCTTTGGCGTTTTCTTCCTAAGTAAAGGAAACAAGGACTTGCGCGCTGTTTCATCATCTGCCGGTACATCAGCGCTACTAGGTATCACCGAGCCCGCTATGTTTGGGGTGAATTTGAAGTACAAATTCCCATTCTTTATTGCCCTAGGCGCTGCCGGAGTTGGTGGCATCGTCATGGGAATCTTCCATATGATGTCCATCTCAATGGGACCAATGAGTATTCTTGGATTCGTTGCCATCGCCCCAAGTAAGTGGTTAGACTACTTCGTTGGTATTGGTGTCGCGTTCTTCATTGCACTGATAGTAACTGTTGTATATGGAAAGACGCGAACTAGACATTTTAATTAAAAGACTCTTTAACCTGAAGATAGAACTATTGATAAATAAATCACGGAGTAGGGTTTTGTAGATAAGATTTTTAAAATGGGATATTATTAAATTAAATAAATTTAACTATGAGGTGTTATATGACAAATTTACTTGAAGACATTGCCGCTAATAAATTAAAGAAAACAGGGGCAACAATGAAGTTGTCAATTGAAAATGAAATAAACAGCCATTATGATGTGATTTCTATCCCTTTGAATAGACTTTACTATAACGATCAGAATGGTCGGATTAATACAAGTTATAAACAGTTTCAAAATAGGCCAGAAATTGAAGTGCCTGAGGTGGGTTCTGAAGAATATAATAGAATATTCGAGGATTTAATTTATAATTCAAATAAAGAAAAAATGAATGAAACTATACGATCAATCTCAGAAAAGTCTCAACAAGAGCCAGGGGTTGTATTATCTGATGGAAGAGTTATCGACGGGAATCGTAGATTTACAGCATTAAGAAAAATTCAAGAGGGAGAACAAGTTGAACAAACATTTGATGCTATCGTTTTAAGGCTAGATACTGATGTTGATAAGAAAAGAATTAAAGAACTTGAATTAGACTTACAACTGGGGCGTGAAAGCAAAGTCGATTATGATCCTATTGATCGGATTTATGATGTATATAAAACTATCGAATTAGATAAACTGATGACAGCTGAGGAGTATAAGAGAAACTCTGGACAAAAGAGTACGAAAAAAATAAATCGTGATTTACGTCTTGCAGATTTGATTATACGCTTTATTGGTATTGTTTCTCCTGGAGGGAATCCTGCTGATAAATTTTATCTTGCGCGCGACTTAAAGCTTGACGGGCCAATTGAGGACATTGAGGGAACTCTTACCAAAATGAAGAGTGCAGAAAAAGAATCAGTTGTAGAAGCTGTGCTAGTTAACTTGGCACTTGCCAAAATGAATGATGATGACAAAGATTCAACAAGAGTAATTCGTAATTTAAAGGATAATGTATTAAAGGATTCCGATAGATTAGGGTACTATCTTGATGCGGTAGATGATAATGTCGATTTCATCATAGATTCATTTGAAGATGCACCGATTGAAACGGCTAATGATTTAAGGTTAATGTATGAAGAAAATAGTGATTTTAAAAGAGTTGCTGATAAAATCAATGATTCAACTCAACGGTTAATCGACAAGGGACAAAGAGACTCAAAACGAAGAAGTGCATTGTTTGTATTGGATAATTTATTTGAATCATTGAGTGAACTATCTTTAGATGATTTTAAAGATTTAACAGACGATGAATATATTGAAGCGAAAGATATTCTGGTGGAGATTCGTCAAGTGAGTTATAAATTAAAAGAAGAGCTAGATCGATGACATTTTCAGATAATTTAAAAAGTAGACTACAATCACAATATACATCTGGCTTAGCAGAAAATTTTTACAAACCGGTTCTGACGGAAGCAAATTTATATCAGAGAGTATCGGGATACTTTAGTTCGGCCGGGTTAGATCTATATTCCGATGGTTTGGATGATTTGGTAGGAAAAGGAAATGGGGAAGTACAGTTTATAATTTCCCGTGAAATTAGTAAGGAAGATTTTCAACGGATTCAAAGTGGATATGACATGTTCGAAGAATTAAGTTCAATGAAGTTTTCTGAGAAAAATAGTTATCTGACACCCGAAGCGCAGAAGCAACTAGGGAATCTAGCATTTTTAATTGCAGCTGGTAAGGCTAGAGTTAAAGTGGCGCTGACGGATAAAGGAATATTTCATGATAAGTTTGGAATTATCTCTTCAGATAATGAGCATGTTTTTTTTAATGGTTCAGCAAATGAGACACGGAATGGTATTAGCGAAAACTATGAGAGTATCAGTGTTGACGTTTCATGGGATGAAAGTATTAATGTTAAAAATCGCATAGAAGAAAATCTAGACAGATTTGAAAGATTGTGGAATGATGCTGAACCTGGTGTAAGTGTAGTCGAGGCTTCCGATTTAGCCTATGAAGAAATAGCAAAGTATCAACCACAATCCACGATTAATGAAGTCTTGATTTTAGAAGATGATAATGTTACAGATAATTCTGTGGTAAATACAATTGATTTCATATATGTTGGAAAAAGAATTATAAGAAACGATAATAGTGTTGATGAGATTGTTGATAAAGATAGAAAACTTAAAAAGGGAAGTGATATTTCTCTTTTTTTTGAAGACGACAATTGTACAGTCAAAGATGGTGTAAGCTATGTGGATATTGAGCGCATAATTGAAGTAACAAAGAAACGTGCTAAGAGGCATGAAATAGATGTCTATGTATCTAAAGCAGTGGAACAGTATTTAGCACGAAGTAAATATTCCATTGAGCAGTATAAAATTTTAGGCGAAACCTATAAAAAAACTCCAGCAGAATTTCCTGAAATAAAGAAAGCAAAGTTCAATGATTTTACTGAAGTTGTACAATCTGAAGTGACACGAAAACTATATGATTTACACATAAGGGCAGCGTATTACGAATATGAAATGGGGAGATCGGCGAATTTCTCCGTTCCAGGTGCCGGTAAAACAGCAATGCTTTTAGGAGTATTCGCATATTTAAACCGAAAAGATGCACCCGACTTCGAAAGCATAAATCGGATGCTTGTAATTTGTCCAATAAATGCTTTCGATAGTTGGAAAAGGGAATTTCAAAATGTTTTTGGTGATAAGAAGATACTAAAAGCAATTGACTGTCAAAGTTCCAAAGATTTTATGTATGAATTAAATACTAAATGGGGAACTAGCAATTTAGTGTTGGTCAATTACGAAGCTTTAAAAAAATATAAGGATAAATTGGCAGAACTTATTGATGGTAGGACAATGTTGATTTTTGATGAAGTTCATCGAATTAAAAGTGTGACTGGTGAACGGGCAAATAGCGCGTTGAGTTTAGCAGATGGAGCGAAATTTAAATATGTATTAACTGGGACACCAATTCCAAATTCATATAAAGATATTTATACTTTTCTACATATTTTATATGGGAACGAATATAATTCTTTTTTTGGTTGGGATCCACAGGAGTTGGAAAAGCCAAAAATAAGAAAAATAGAAGAAATAAATGAAAAAATTCATCCTTTTTTTTGGAGAACGAACAAGAAAGACCTTAATGTTCCTGAAGCAGATGAAGACATTGTGGTGATATCTAGACCAAGCGAATTTCAAAATAAATTAGCGGAAAGTATTTACCAGAATGAAGAAGGAAACCTGGCAGTTTTAATTAGATTAATTCAAGCATCTACTAATCCCGCATTAATCAATCATGAAATTGATTATAAAGAAGTGATGGATATAGATAATGAGACAGAAGAAGAAGTTAGTGCAGATATAAAGAAAATATTTGATACAGAATTAGATGTTGGGGATGCTACAGTTTCAGCGGGCTACAATAAAATTCCAGACGATGTAATGTCGCCAAAGTTTGAATCGGGTATTGATTTAGTTGAAAAATTAGTTAAAGAAAACAAGAAGGTTATGGTTTGGGGGTTATTTGTTAACACTATGGAAAAAATTGAAACTGAGCTCAAGAAACGAGGAATCAGTGTCAATCTAGTCTATGGTAAGACAAAGAAAGCTGAAAGAGTTGGATTAATTAACGCCTTTAAAGAAGGTGATATTCAGGTTCTTATTTCAAATCCACAAACTTTAGGGGAATCAATTTCATTGCATAAGAATGTACATGATGCAGTTTATTTTGAGTATAATTTCAATTTAACTTTTATGCTTCAATCTAGGGATCGTATTCATCGGTTGGGGTTGGGAAAAAACGATTATACACGTTATTATTACCTACAAACAGAGGATGAATCAGCACTATCCGACCAACCTGGTTTTATTGATCAAAAAATATATTCGAAATTGAAGGATAAGGAACAAATAATGTATGGTGCAATTGATGATGATACATTATCAATTGAATACTCTGATGATGAAATTCAAGAAGCAATGAAGATTATTGATGATGAACGTAAAAGAATGGCATCAGACTAATCATTTATTAAATAAGATGAGTGATTGTAGATGTTAAATTCAGATGACATCGTACTTATAAATGCTTACTAATAGTGAACACTGCAATTATTGTAATTCATCTATTAAATTGGATGCGATTGATTAGTAGATAATAATAACTTTAAAATTGTTGAATTGTGTTTAAGACAGGACACAAGCAAATAGGTAAAAGCTACAAATAATGGGGAATTTAATAGGACTAATGGAACATCAATATACAAGTACCGAAATTAAAGAACGATTTGATGAGGTTAGTGGGAAAACATTAGGTCAAATCGATGAAGAAAAGAATAATGGTCGTGACTTTGAACGAACCATTGAAAACCCTAAAATTACTGGGATTGCTGGCGATGTAATTGAACACTCGATTTTAGGTTATGGATCTGATACCAAACAGGAAGCTGATATTGAGATTGATGGCAAACAGGTTGAAGTAAAAACGACGGGATTAACTGGTGAATTAGGCAATCCAGAAAGTTATAAAGCTAAAGAACGTATAACTATTACGAATATTTCTCCACACAAACTTGTGAAAGAAACCTTTGAAACAAGTGCCTTATGGAATAAGCTAGAAAATACGTTGCTAGTATATTACCTTTATGATAGTAAGAAGCCAGTTAAAGCTGCAGAATATGCAAACTTTCCGTATTTGGGTTATCAACTTCATGAATTTCCGGAAGCAGATTTGAAAACGATTATGAATGATTGGAAGATTATTCAAGATTTCTGTTTGGCTCAAGATGTTATTGATAAGAAGAATGAGGCGCAAGCTAAGGCTTACTCGGCCGCAAAGAAATCTATGATGTATTTGGAAACAGCGCCTGGATGGAAAAATGGTCCAAGATTTGCTTTAAAACAATCGTATGTTACAAGTATTATTAAGGAACATTTTACAAATCAAAATGTTGATGAAGAAAACAATATTTCTTCGTACGCGGAACTAGATGCTTTCTTATCAGAAAACTCAAAGAGATATCAAAGTCGTCGTGTAGGGGAAATTGCCAAGGAACTTGGTATTTCTTCGTCAAGTAAGGCTCTGGCTAGCAAGCTGATCAAGCATATATTAGAACCTAATACTGGTGATGATGAGGTTGGCATTGTTGAAAAGTCTGGAATGGTAATTAAAGCTAGAACTATGTACTCGGATGGTCGGAAAAAAGAGGATTGTAAATTCTTTACGCTTGATTTTGATGAGTTCAGGGATGCAGATGGTGATGTTACAGAAACTGAAGCATACCGATATTTTGATAATAATCAGTTTATCTTTCCAATTTTTAAAAAAGATGGGAATGCTAAGATGCAGGATGATTCATTCGTTGGCTTTAAACGCTTTAGTTTTTCAGAGGAATATCTAGAAGAATATTTAAAACCAGTACTTCAACAAATACAGGATTTAGTAGCAAATCATAAGTTTGAGGTCACACCGAGGTTAAATAAGGCTGGTAATCCAATTATGAATGAAGAAAAAGATACTCAACAGGAAACTAATAATTTACCAAAAGCGCGTTATAATAATTTTTTCTTAAGAGGAACAAGTAGTGACTCAACTCATAAACCTTTGGAATTAAATGGGTACTACATTTATAACCAGCAGATTTGGTTAAAAGGGCAAGAATTGTTGAAGTTATTAGATGATGTTGAATATATATAGAAAAAGGGAGACTGCCTCAGGCAGTCTCCCTTTTTCTATTAAATATCGAGGTCTAATTGTTTAGTGTGCTGAACTTGATCAATATGGCCTGGATTATATTGATCAGCTAGAGGAAGTTCAGTTTCATTTGCGATGATTTCGTCGATACCAGCACCAATAGATTGAACCACACCAACCACTAAGGCATTTCCCATTGTAAAGTAACGGAAATTGGTTGGCATTCCAGTATTTGTCCAATTATCAGGGAACATATTTAGACGTTCAGCTTCAATTGGTGTTAGGAAGCGTAAACGGCCAGTTTTCTTGTCGCGAACAACATGAGTAGAACGATTAACACTCTTTTCAGAAGTTAGCATAGTACGACCAGGTTTGTTTAAGTCATCAGGGAAAGCCATGCCACCTTCTGAATAAACGTATTCATGACCGTCTGCACTTGTACGAGGAATTCGCTTAGGACCCTTGAGATACTCGAACTTAGCCATTCGTTCGGGTTTGTTATCAAGATATAAAGAATCATCTGTTGTGGTGTCTTCTAAAATATCACCTAGTGTTGTATGAGGACCATTATATTCAGCAGTAGCCTTTGCTGTAAAGATGTCATTATCATGCATGATTCCAACATTACCAAAATTGAAAGAATAATTATCAGAGAAATTAACGATATCATCATACTCATTGATACGTCCTTCATTCTCAGCGGTTAGTTCTCTTGAGATAGGTAATTCAGTATTGAATGGGTTATGGCCAAGGACTGTTTCTTTTAAATCATTGGTATTGGTTACTTCATTATAGTAATTTGTATCTTTACGATAAGCAAAGATGAAAATACGACGCCGACGTTGTGGGAATCCATAGTCAGCAGCATTTACCATACGCCATTGAACGCCATACCCGAGTTGTTGTAAGGTAAATAAAATCATTCCAAAGTCACGACCACGTTGGCGAGGACCAGGAGAGGATAGAAGACGGTCGACATTTTCTAAGAAAATAAAGGGTGGGAACTTTGCTTGAATCATGTCACGAATATCCCACCAAAGGACTCCTTTTTTTCCAACGATTCCTTCTGCACCAGTATGAGCTACAGAGTAATCCTGACAAGGAAATCCGCCAACTAGTAATTCTATATCAGGAACTTTTGTTTTATCTACTTCGCTAATGTTTACATTGCTATAGTTATCATTTTCACCAAAGTGACTTACATATGCGTCATACGCATGTTGAACTTTTTTTCCGGGCTCCCATTGGTTAGCCCAAACTGTATCCCAGCCGGTATTTAGATTTTCTAAGCCGACACGGAATCCACCGACACCTGCGAACATTTCTGCAACACGTTTTTGCATTTTAATCAGTGTCCTTTCTTTTTAAAACATGATATTAAGTATAACCTATTTTAGGTTTAGGATCAAGTGCGGAGTATGTTGGAAAATATGATGAAAGTTTTATCAAAACTACAAGTATAGTAGAATAATATAAGAGTATTATATAATTTTACAGTTAATGGTGGTAGATTTTCGTATGAGTGACCTAAATATCAACTCAATTAGGATAACAAAGAAAGAACTAAATAATTACAGCAAAAAAATGTCTAACTTACCTGAAAGTGAACAATACCCTATTTCATTTCCATCTGTTTATATAGCTGAAGCGGGTAGAAAAAGTGGACAAAATACTGCTTATGTTGGAGAAACTAATTCTATTATTCAGAGAACGAAAGAACACTTAGAAGCAGGTGAGACCGATGCTTTAGTAAAATTAAATAATATTGGATCAGCAAGCTTACATATGATTGGTCACAGAAAATTTAATAAAAGTGCGACTTTATTGATTGAACAAATGTTGATGAATTATCTAACAGGTGATCCTAAGTTTGGTAGTTTAGAAGATGATAAAAATACCGCAAACAATGGTCTTCTTAATTTAAGGAATAACGAGCAACCTAATTTTTATATGCGAGGTATGTATGAAAATAAAATATTTCCTGAAATTTGGGATTCGCTAAGGCAAGAAGGCATAGTTTCAAGTATGTCGGATGTCGAAGGATCGGCGTTGTTTGCTAATTCCCCATTTAAACAATTATCGAGTGAACAGTTAGATGCCAAACAAAGCATTGAGGAGACAGTTATTAAGGTACTTGAGCAAAAAAGTACCTCTGCTAAAATCATAAAAGTTGAAGGAATGGCAGGAACTGGGAAAACTGTATTGATGTCGGCGCTATTTAAAGATTTATATGATTATTTGCATGATGTTAATGATTTTAATCATAATGCCCCCTCAATTGCCCTACTTACTAGACAAGAACAACAGCTAAAAACATATTCAGACTTAACAAAGAAACTAAATATGAATAATACGGTGTTTAATGTTTCTTCTTTTATAAATAAAAATGAAAAGAAAAAGGTTATTTTAGTTGATGAGGGACATTTATTATGGACGGGTAACTATCGGAGAGCAAAAAGTGAGATTTGGAAACCAGATTTAGAGGCCCTTATCAATTTAGCTGATGTTATAATTTTTGTCTTTGATCCTAATCAAATTGTGTCAGGGAAATCATACTTGAACAATTCTCTAAAAGAAAGGATTGATTCTGCAGAAACATTTAGGTTAAAAGACC
The DNA here is from genome assembly GCF_014789145.1 of Weissella viridescens. Classification (GTDB taxonomy): domain Bacteria; phylum Bacillota; class Bacilli; order Lactobacillales; family Lactobacillaceae; genus Weissella; species Weissella viridescens. Next base: position 231,525 of record NZ_CP061835.1, read on the forward strand.
AGTGGCGCATAGAAGCACCAGCAGAAGTAAAGGACTACATTCAAGGTATCGCTGATTTTAGTAGGGACTCATTATCTGCGCCTACACCTAAGACAGATAACAGAAATCGAGGAACAGATGATTATGATTTGAAATTCATAGATTCCGCTAGTAATCTTTATGACATAATAAAAGAAAAGAATGCTACTGTCGGTTTATCTAGAGTCGTAGCAACTTTTGATTGGAAATACTCTCCTAGTAAAAATAAAGCTGAGTCGACAGGATACTGGTATGTTGAAGATAATGATTTTAAAGTTCCGTGGAATTTGCAATTAGATATGGTGAAATCTGCACAAAAGAAAAATATTCCTTGGCAAGAAATCCCGGAATCTATCGATGAGGTAGGGTCAATATATACAGTACAGGGAACAGACTTAAACTACGTAGGCGTCATCTTAGGACCTTCCATTGAATACGATAAAAATAATAGGTCGCTTAGAGTGAACCCTGATTTTTCAGAATCAGCTGATGCAAAAAATGTTTTTAAAACTGTTAAACAAGATAGTGATTTTTCAGACGAGAGAATTAAAGAGTATCGTATTGATAATATTAAACACGCGGTAAACGTTCTCTTAACTCGAGGGGTGCATGGTCTTTATATTTATGCTGTAAATGAAGAATTAAGAAACGAATTGATGAAATTAAACGATTAAGGTGTTATTGAAGTTATATGTTATACTTGGGGCGCTTAAGTAATTAACATAGGAGGAAAAAACATGTCAGAAAAAAATCTAGCAACAACAGAGCATTTGAACAACGGTGTCGAAATGCCGCGTTTAGGACTTGGTGTTTGGAAAACAGATAACGCCAGTGCTAAGCAATCAGTTAGTGAAGCAATCCAACATGGTTACCGTATGATTGATACGGCGAAGCAGTATGGAAATGAGACTGGAGTTGGTGAAGGTATTCGTGAAGGACTTGAAAAGTCAGGCTTGAATCGCAAGGATTTGTTTGTAACGACGAAAGTTTTCAACGGTGATCAAGGTTATCAAAGCACTTTGGATGCCATTAATGGTAGCTTGAAGCGTCTACAATTGACATACATTGACCTCTTATTAATTCACTGGCCAGTTGATGGAAAGTACATCGATACTTGGAAAGCAATGGAGCAACTTTATCGCCAAGGAAAGGTTCGCGCCATTGGTATTTCAAACTTTGATGTTGAGCATATGCAAAACCTCTTAGATCACGCCGACATTACGCCAGTGGTTAACCAAATGGAATTCCATCCTTTGCAACAACAAAAGGATGTTTTGAAGTTTGCACAACACGCTGGTATCCAAATTGAAGCTTGGTCACCTTTGGGCGGTGGAGAAGTTTTGGATAATCCAACGCTTCAAAATATTGCAGATGCGCACAATAAGAGTGTGGCGCAAGTCATTATTCGTTGGGACTTGCAACGTAATATCATTACAATTCCAAAATCATCACATCTTGAACGTATTCAACAGAACGCTGATGTCTTTGATTTTGAATTGACTGATGCAGAAGTTGAGACAATCAACAATTTAGATGAAGGTAAGTCTAGCTTGTGGTACGACGACTTTGCTTGGCATAACATGCAAGGTGAGGGTATCCCGGATGCAGTTGATACTTGGTATGACTCACCAGAAGACTATGATAAATAGCATAAAATAAAAGCTACCGGTGCATAATGCATCAGTAGCTTTTTCTATATCATTTACAAAGTATTTGCACCAATATTCTTCGGCAAGCATGCCGTTTCAATAATCGGGTAAATCATCAACAAGCCCAAGGCAATAAAGGCATAGCCATAAGCAGCTTGGGCGGGCATGAAGAGTTGCAAAATCCGCACCAAAATCGAAACTGACGAAACACCCAAACCTTGGGCCATGCTTTGTGTCACAGATGTTAGTGTATTCGCACTATTTCGATCAATGGGCGCCACGTCAGCAAAACTCAATCCGTTATAAGACGTGAGCGCAAGTGAACGACCAACACCGGAAATCAAGGCGAGTGCCATAATCACAATGCCAACAGTTTGTGGTGTGACGAAGGCTAACGCAACTGCACTTAGTAGCACCATGCCGAATGCACTTTCTAAAGCGCCCTTATAACCAATGGTCTTAATAATTGGCGTGGTAAACGGCTTAATGCCAATATTACCGATGAAGATAAACATGATGTAACTTCCAGCTTTAACGGCGCTCCAATCGAACACGGTCTGAAGATATAACGTTAACAGGTAGGGCATCGCCCCGACTGAAAGCCATAGGATGAAACCACCAGTTTGGCTAATGCGGTAAGAAGGAAATCTCAAGGCCTTAATCGAGAAAAGTGGATTCGACACACTGCGGATATGTTGAATGAACATCCCCAATATAATCAGCCCCAGTACAAGCAGTAGAACACCGAAACGTAAAGCTCCAGCACCTGGACGACAAGCAATTTCGGCGCCGGTTAGCAGAAAGCCACTACTAAGGGCAATTTGTAAGAATCCAATCCAATCGAAGCGGGTCACGCGTTCAATCACATCCTGTGGGATTAAATAAATACCGATGAAGAAAATCATCGCGCCGATCGGTAAATTAATCAAGAAGATCCAGTGCCAATTTAAATAGGTAATCAACACGCCACCAATCAAGGGGGCAATGGCTGGCGCCAACAAGGCTGGCCAGACCAGATAGGAAGTCATCTTTAATAATAAATTGGAGGGTGTTTTCTCTAGCACGATTAAACGTGCAGTTGGTGTCATCAAGGCACCAGAAATCCCTTGAAGCACACGCATTCCCAGCAAAAAGCCAAAATTAGGCGCAATCGCACATGCCAGCGAGCTGAGGGTAAAGCCAGCCACGGCAATGAGCCAAATGCGCTTTTTCCCAAAGCGTTGCGCCATCCACCCACTAAGGGGGATGAAGATTGCGACGGTAATTAGATAGGTACTCACTAAAAGCGCAGCCGAAGTGCTATTGACTGAGAAATCCACGGCCATCCGCGGTAGCGCGGTCGTAACAATCGTCCCATCAAGAATTTCCATAAATAGACTAGCTGCCATTAATAATGCAATTTGTATGTCTTTTTTCATAAGGTTAATTAAAATGCTTTCTATCATTTTTTAAAAGTACATGGACAAGTATGCCCAATCTAGTGCGATTTTGCAAGATTTTGACGTAGCGCATGCAAATTTATTGTTCCTTGGCACTCGACCCCGTATAATCAAGATGAGCAAACAAAAAAACATCGCAAGGCGACGAGGAGGTCTGCTTTACATGAAAGATGAAAAGTATATTGAAGTTCAACATAGTTCAAAGATTTATAACGAGGGTCAGGACAATGAAGTTCGAGCCAATGACGATATTAGCTTTGACATTAATAAAGGCGAATTAACCATTATTGTTGGGGCGTCTGGAGCGGGTAAGTCAACCTTGTTAAATATCCTTGGGGGAATGGATTCAAACACCCACGGTAAGGTTATCGTGGATGGTACGGATATTTCTGATTACAATGAACGTCAACGCACAACGTTCCGGCGTAAGGAAATTGGATTTGTGTTCCAATTCTATAACTTGATTGAAAACCTAACGGCGCAAGAAAATGTGGAAATGGCATCTCAGTTGGTCGATAACCCCTTGGATGCAACAGAAGCGCTCCGTCAAGTGAGCTTGGATAAGCGTAAGGATAATTTCCCTGCGCAAATGTCTGGCGGAGAGCAGCAACGTGTATCAATTGCCCGTGCTATGGCAAAGAACCCAGGCCTCTTACTAGCTGATGAACCAACGGGAGCTTTGGATTATCACACTGGTAAGCAAGTGCTACAAGTCTTCCAAGACTATGTACGTGAAACTGGTAAGAATGCTATTATCGTGACCCATAATGGGATGATTAAGCCTATGGCAGATCACGTCATTGAGATTTTTGACGGTAAGGTCAAGTCAGATACACGCAATCCAAACCCAACCCCAATTGAAGATTTGGAGTGGTAAGCCATGAAAAATATCTTAAACCTAAACATCTGGCGTGAGATTAAAGATTCAAAAGGGCGTTTCTTCTCAATTATGGGATTGATTGCCTTAGCGGTCTTTGTCTTCGTCGGATTGAAAGCAACAAGTCCGGACATGCGTAATGCTGTGCGGAAGGACTATGTCCAACAGAATTTAGCTGATGCAAAAATTAATACGCCAGGGACGCAAGGCTTCACCAAGCATGAACAGGATGTGATTAAGCAGCAGAAGTATGTGGACCGTACCGAATACGGTTACCAAGCTGATGCAAAAATTCATGGCAAGCAAATGGCGATGCAAGTCATTTCTAAGCCAGATCAATTAAGCAAGATGGAAGTAAAGTCGGGACATTTGCCTAAGCGCGCCAATGAAATTGCCTTGGGTGAACAGCTCAAGGGTCAGTATAAAATTGGCGATACCATCACGCTGACCGATAACCATGACAAGCAACTCAACACGTTGCAAGGTAAGACGTTCAAGGTGACTGGTTTTGTCCGTTCAGCCCAATATATGAAGAAACAAAACATGGGTTCAACGGTCATGGCTGATGGTAAAATTAATGCCTTTGGGGTGCTGCCGGATCAAGCCTTTACTGGGCAACCAAATGTGGTGCAAGTTAGTTATAACAATGCCTCTGGCCCAGCTTATTCAGATAAGTATGAGAATCAAGCGCGTCAAGATACAGACAAACTCCAAAAGAAGTTAAATACCTTATCAGCTGATCGTCGAGCTGATATGCAGAAAAACATCGACCAGCAACTTAGCTTGGCGCAAGCAAAGCAACAAGAAGCGCAACAAGCTGTGCAGGCGGCGCAAGGCACACCAATGGTTGCCCAGGCTCAAGCTGCTTTAACTGAAGTCGATGCAAAAATGAATGAAGCTAAGCAAGCCAAGGCGAATGTCCAACAACTCAAGTACACGGCACAAACGCGACAAGGCTTTAGTGGCGGATACAGCGAATTTGGTAGTGACGCGGATCGTGTGGCAGAGCTATCAAACACGTTCCCCATCTTCTTCTTTGCTGTGGCGTTGATGGTGAGTTTCGTGACGATGCAACGTATGGCTGACGTGAAGCGAACTGAAGTCGGAACATTGCGCGCTCTGGGATATACGCATATCCAAGCGATGCGTGAATTCATCGTGTATAGCATCTTGGTCGCAACGGCCGGAACCATTGTTGGAACATTAGTTGGTTTGACCGTCTTGCCTGACCGGATTTTCCAGGCGTTTGGCTCGACCTTCTACACGAATGGGGTGTCATATGGCATAACATGGTGGCCAATTATTGTGTCATACGGATTAGCATTATTGAGTACGGTTTTCCCAGCCGTTTATACAACGTATGCGGACATGCGTGAGCAAGCCGCGACGCAAATGTTGCCTAAGCCTCCGGCGAATGGAAAGCGAATCCTGCTCGAACGTTGGACGTGGTTATGGTCAAAGTTATCATTCTTCAATAAGGTGACCCTACGTAACTTATTCCGTTATAAGATGCGGATGTGGATGACGATTCTTGGGGTGGCAGGAAGTATTGCCCTTTTGATTACAGGATTCGGTATTCGCGATTCTTTGAATAAGATTGTCCCTTTGCAATACAACCAATTGGTGCACTATGACGTAACGGGTGTATATAATCCAGACGCTAGTTCCACAGATCGGCAGGCTTATCAAAAGACGGTTGATGAGGATCGGAATGTTAAGGGTGAGACCAAAGTGCATATGGACAATGCGCAGGTTAACGTAAAGGGCTTGCAAGACAAGCAAGCGGTACAAGTGTTGGTCCCGCAGGATACCAAGCAATTTAAGTCATACCTCACACTACGTGATTATAAGACGAAAAAGGCTTTGCATTTGAATAATGATGAAGCCGTGGTGACGGAGAAACTAGCCAAGATTAAGGGCTTAAAGGTCGGTGATACCATTCGACTTGACGATGCAACGGGGCAAGGTCATCGTGTCAAGATTGGTGCCATTGCAGAGATGTATGCGGGGCATACAATTGTGATGAACAAGGCTTACTATCATAAGGTGTATGATTCAAAGCCGACTGCCAACGCAACCTTGATTCGTTTGAATGATTCATCAACCAAGGCGATGCGCGATATGTCGGTGAAGTTGAACAAAGAAAAGGCTGCGGTGACAACAATTCAGTCAGGTTCAATTCGTAATGATATTAATACGGTTTTGAACAGTTTGAATCAAGTCGTCTTAGTAATTATTGTAGCGGCAGCCTTGCTTGCCTTTACAGTGCTTTACACATTAACCAACATTAATGTGTCAGAGCGGATCAAGGAACTATCAACGTTGAAGGTTCTAGGGTTCTATCCAAAGGAAGTGCTCGAATATATCTATCGTGAGACTGCTGCGCTAACATTGGCAGGAATTGTCTTAGGTTATGCATTTGGCTATGCCGTACATGCATACTTGATGTCAGTGGTCATGCCAGAAAATACAATGAGTGCCCCTGGGGTTACGGTATTAAACTTAGCGGTTTCAACGTTAATGATTGTGCTTTTTGCCTTAATTGTTTTGTGGTTAATGGCACGCAAGATTAATCGTGTGGATATGCTTGGTGCATTGAAATAAAAAAGCATACAAAAAAGCCTGGCGGGAAGAAGTGCCAGGCTTTTTCGTATTCAAAATATGTGAACAATTTGTTGGGAAACAAATTTTTTCGTAGGAGACATAGATGAGTAGGCTCTTATCTACGTCTATTATATTAACGCGTTGCATCATTTGAAACCATGCTACTTTTTTTGCGATTTTTAAAAGAAACGCAAAAAAATGGGTGAGGCATTGTGATGATAGTAATTGGAATTCACAAACTTTTTTGAAAAAATTACTTAAAAGCCTGCACATGTTGTTTAATCCGGTTGATGAGCGCGAGAACGAGTGGATCACTTTCAGTGCCATGATTAAGCACATAAAAATTACGATTGAATTCGGGACCGAGTAATTCATATGGTAGATTATCGTCGACAAAGCGCGATGAAATGATGGATTGGCCCAGTCCCGCTTTGAGTTGGGCGATAATCATATCATTATTATCCATATCTAAAACATTTTGCGGTTGTATGTGCATCAGTTCTAAATATTCATGGGTGAAGTGATTGATACCAGATCCAGCTTCGCGCATTAACCAGACGGGGCTTGCAAAATCACCTGCATGCACGAGATGGTCATCGGCTAGTTGGAAACTGGCGATGCGTTGGTCGCTTAATGGCTTTTCGATAATGCCAATCTGAATTTGATGTTGCAGCATACCATCGAATACCTGTTCGGAATTCAGCATCCGCACACTCAAATCGACTTGGTCGAGGTAATCAGCTAGTAAGTTCACGACTTGTGGGAGCAAAGTGGTCGCCGCCGAATGCGAAGCCCCAATGACGACCCGTGTGCGTTGTTGGGCCACATGACTTAAACTCTGTTTTGTTGTCCGCCATTCAGCTAACATTTGTTGTGCCTGCGGATAAAATTGGTCGGCCACGGCAGTTGGCATGACACGCTTATTCTCACGGATGAATAGTTCAGCTTGTAATTCGTGCTCCAATTTTTGAATGTGCGTTGTCACGGTTGGTTGCGAAATAAACAGTTGTTCGGCTGCTTGAGTGAAATTACGGGTTTCATAAACGGTTAGGAATGTTTGTAGTAAGTTAAACATGGGCAGGCCACCTCGTTTCATATGCGTTCATCATCTATTATAAAACATAATCAGTTCGATTATATCTATTAATTTAACTTATCGTTGTTTTTACCGTACAATAAAACATGTAGAAAACGAGAGGAGTTTGGGGATGTTTAAAATAAGTCGAGAGATGTGGCGCGGAATCATTTTAACTTTTGGCGTGGCAATTATTGCGAAAGCTTTAGCGCCATTCTTGCCCGCCTTGGGTGGCGAGACATTGGCTATGTTTATTGGCCTACTATTGGGGAACACCATCTTTAGTAATGATCGCTGGAGTAGCGGAGTGAAATGGTCTGAGAAGTATCCAATTGAAGTGGGGATTGCGTTATTAGGGGTAACGTTAACCTTAGGCACAATTGCTTCATTAAAGTTGCAAGGTTTGTTATTTATTATTGCGATTATGATTTTAACCATTACCTTTGTGATGTGGATTGGTCAGAAGCTTTTCAAAGTGGACCAACAATCAGCAATGTTAATGGCTGCTGGAAACGCAGTATGTGGGTCGAGTGCCATTGCGTCAGTGGCGCCAGCGATTCATGCCGATGATGATAAGCGTCGTACGGCAGTCGCCACCGTATCTTTGTCCGGGACGGCTTTACTGCTTGTCTTACCTTTAATTGCACCAAGCCTGATGCATCACAACGATATGTTGATGGGGGCGTTAATTGGTGGAACGGTTCAATCAGTGGGGCAAGTGGTTGGAACAGCGGCGCTGATTAACCAGGATGTCGTAACGTATGCGACCTTGTTTAAGATGTTGCGGGTTATTCTGCTATCAGTCGTTGTGATTTACATGACGCACGTTGTGGCGCGTTCTGAGGGAGCTGATGCCAGTGTGACAACGGCTAAGCCCAAGTTTAAGCTACCTTGGTTTGTGACGGTGTTCTTGGTGGCAGTTGTGATTAACACTGTTTTCCCATTCCCAACGATGATTAATCATTTCGGCCATGAGGCATCAAGCTTCTTGGGTGTGGTTAACTTGGCTGGAATCGGGTTGAACTTAAAATGGCAAACGATTCGGAAGTCAGGGGTTCGATACTTGGGATATGGGTTGGTCACAATCATCTTCCAGATTGTGGTTGCCACAGCTTTAATTTACTTAATTTGGTAATGAAAAAGCACGTTATGATTAATTTCATAACGTGCTTTTCTGTTTTAATTTGAATTATGCAAAATCGTAAAGTGTTCAATAATCTCTTCATCAAGGACGGGATTGTACATATGATGAATCGTACGTTCATAGCAGAAACCTTGTTTTTCCTGGGCGCGTTTAGATTGTTCATTGCCATCTTTATAACCACACCAAATATCGGTTAGGTGTAGTGTATTGAAACCATAATCAATGACAGCAGCGATGGCTTCAGGGACAAGACCCTGTCCCCAGAACGGTTCGCCAAGCCAATAACTGATTTCTGCTTGGTGCGCTGTCATGAAGTCTTTGGCGTTGCCTTCGTCAACGAGTTCGAGCCCGACGAGGCCAATGACATCGTCAGGGTTTGACTTAAGCGTGATGGCGAAGATATGAGGACTCATGAAGTAGTTTTCAATATAGAAGCGAGATTCAGCCTCGCTTTGATGAACAGGCCAACCAGCGATAGGGCCAATCTTTGGATTACTGGCATAGTGGTAGACGCTTGCAGCGTCAGATGTCTTGAAGTGACGTAGCGTTAAGCGATCTGTGTTTAAAGTTGTCATGGTTAAATCTCCTTTATTTTGTATATATGTGTGACAATCAAAAATGAAAAGGACTAACCAAGAAAGTGGTGCAAAAAAAGAGCATGTACGCGTCGACATGCTCTTTCTTTATCGCTTTGGTAAGCAGAAAGAACGTGGACCCATTTAAATAACGTACACCAAACACACATTGTGTTTAAAATGCTTTCTAGATTAGTCTAAAAAATTACGCTACTTAAAATAAAGGTCCACCTTTCTGCTGATTTGGGTTTTCTGCTTAGATATGAATATTAACATGGCAATGTAACAGCGTCAAATAAAAAGCCCCACGCACAAGGCGCAGGGCTTTTTTGAATGTTAGTTTGAACAAATGTAATGTGGTACTTAGATAAGTAGCATTGTCATTGCAATAATAACAAGCAAACCAGCAATTGAAATCACAGTTTCAAGCACAGTCCAGATTTGGAATGTTTGCTTGATTGAGATATCGAAGAATTCTTGGAAAATCCAGAATCCAGCATCGTTCACGTGTGAGGCAACCAATGAACCTGAACCAATTGCCAAGGCAACAAGTACAGCCATCATTGGGTTGCTTTGTGACGCAACGATTGACACCATGATACCTGCAGCAGTCATACCAGCAACAGTGGCAGAACCAACTGAAACACGAAGAACGGCTGTAACAGCCCATGCAAAGAGGATAATCATGATTGGAGACATTGATCCGTTGGCTGAGAACATCTTAGCCACGTGATCAGAGAATCCAGAAGTGACAAGGACACCACGAAGGGCACCACCACCACCAACGATCAATAGAATGCCGGCAACTGCGTTTGTGGCTTCAGCCATAGACACGTTAACTTGCTTCATTGAGCGCTTTTGCCAAATTCCCATTGAGAAGATCGCAAAAATAAGTGAAACTGTCATGGCAACCGCAGGGTTAGCCATAAAGTCGATAACAGAATCCATCATTGATGGGTTCTTAGGTGTCACACCACCAGTAAAGACCATCTTATAAACTGTCGCAATAATCATGAAGATTAGTGGGAAGATTGATGTCAAAACTGACAAACCGAATGAAGGTGTATCCTTCAAATCGTATTCCTTAACTTCACCAACAGCAGGCAAGCTTTCCTTCTTTTGGAAGGCATCAGGAGCGTACTTTTGGGCCAACTTAGTGAACAAAGGTCCACCAACAACGGCAGTGATGATGGCAACAATCAAACCAAGAATCAACATCATACCAATGTTAGCACCCAAAGCTGTGGCAACAGCAGTTGGGGCTGGCTGTGGTGGCAAGAAACCTTGCGCAGATGATAGTGCCGCTGTCATTGGGATTCCAAGATAAAGTAGTGGCACGTCTGCTTCTTTCGCAACGGCAAAGACAATTGGAATCAACAAGATCATACCAACACCGAAAATCATTGAGATTCCGATGATGAATGAGGCAATCAAAACGGCCCATTGTAGGCGCTTAACACCAAACCAGTCGATTAGGGTACGGGCGATGCGGTATGAACCACCTGCATCGGCAACCAAACGACCAATCATCCCACCAAAGATAAAGATAACTGAGTTGGTTCCCAAGATGTTTCCCACACCTTGATCTCCAAGAACAGCACTTGGGATATCCATTGGGTTCATTCCAAGCAAAAGTGCTAGAACAAACGCCGTAATAATAAGTGCAACGAATGTATTAAGTTTGAACTTAACAATCAACACTAGCAAAAGCAAAATTGCCAGCGCTAACATAAGAAATTCCATGTTTTCTCCTCCAAATTTAAACTAACATCCTTTATTTTACACTCTTGTTTCGTGTTGAACTTCACAAGTAGGTAACATTTAAACTGTTTTTAATAAAAAAAGGCCTAACTGCTTGGCAGCTAGGCTTTGATTTAACGCAATTATAGACGTGGCGCACGATAAATCGTGGCATAGTATAATCCAGAATTGGCAAATGTTTGGTTGTAATTTGTTTCAGAGATACCGTTATCGGCGTAGTTACAGTGAATAATCTTATCACTACTTGTAAAGATACCTGTGTGACCACCAGCACCAAGCGTTGTTCCTCGCTTACCCCAGATGAAGATATCACCACGTTGTGGCTTAGTTCCAGCAGGTAAGGCAGTCCAACCTTGTAATTCAAGATCAAGGAATAAACTCTCAGTATTACCGATCCATGCAGAAGCAGGAAGTAAGCCAGCTTGTTTTAGGGCCAAATATACAGAACTTGAGCAGTCGTAAGAATTGGGTCCAAGGCGTTCATACATAGAGTAAGAAACTTTACCTTTACGTGCTTGGAACCAGCTAATTGCAGTTTCAAGCAACTGGGTAGTACTATTTGTGGCCTGTCCATTTGAACCAAAATAGATGTTTTTCCCATCAATTTGTACGTATTGATTCCGGACTTGTTTGAAATCAGTATTATAGTATTCTAAAGCCAAATTTCCGTCTGGCTTTGTAAACCAACGCGCGCCCGTAACTGCTCTACCATCATTACCAAGATAGTAGGCAGAAGTGCCGTTGTCGATAGTGTAGTAGGCATTGCGCATTTGTTTCATGGTCTGATTGTTATAGGCCTCAATTTGTTTTTGACCATTAACATCAGTGAATGAACGAATACCGCGGACTGCCTTACCATCATTACCAAGATAGTAAGCAGATGTATTTTTATCAATCATGTAATAGGCGTTGCGCATTTGCTTCATGGTCTGATTGTTATAGGCTTCAATTTGTTTTTGACCATTAGCATCAGTGAATGAACGAATACCACGGACAGCTTTACCATCATCACCAAGATAAAAGGCTGACGTGTTTTTATCAATCATGTAATAGGCGTTACGCATTTGCTTCATTGTTTGATTGTTATAGGCTTCAATTTGTTTTTGACCATTATCATCGGTGAATGAGCGAATACCACGGACAGCCTTACCGTCATCACCAAGATAAAAGGCTGACGTATTTTTATCAATCATGTAATAGGCGTTGCGCATTTGCTTCATTGTTTGATTGTTATAGGCTTCAATTTGTTTTTGACCATTAGCATCAGTGAATGAACGAATACCACGGACTGCCTTACCATCGTTGCCAAGATAAAAGGCTGACGTGTTTTTATCAATCATGTAATAGGTGTTACGCATTTGCTTCATTGTTTGATTGTTATACGTTTCGATCTGCTTTTTACCATTAGCATCAGGGAATGAGCGAATACCGCGAACGGCCTTACCGTCGTTGCCAAGATAAAAGGCGGATGTGTTTTTATCAATCACGTAGTAGGTGTTACGCATTTGCTTAAAGGTTTGGTTGTTATACGTTTCAATCTGTTTCTTACCATTTGCGTCAATGTATGAACGAATACCTTTAACCGCTTTACCATCATTACCAAGGTAGAAGGCCGAAGTGTTACGGTCAATCACGTAGTAGGTGTTGCGCATTTGTTTAAAGGTTTGATTGTTATATGTTTCAATCTGCTTCTTACCATTTGCGTCAGTGAACTTTCGGATTCCTCGAACGGCGTAACCATCGTTACCAAAATAATAGCTAGTTTCTGCATTGGCGTGGTAATAGTTATTGCGTAGTTGGATGCGATTTGTATCGTAATATTCGAGGCGTTTAGCACCATTAACATCAACAAATGAACGTAATCCAACATGGGCATTTCCAAGTGCATCAAAATAATACCAATTTTTCCCGATTTGGTGTTTACCGGTAATGGCTACGCCATTTTTAAAGTATTGATTACCAAACCAACCATTTTTAACGCGTGCAGGAGCAACTTTTTTACTGACGCTTATCGTACGTGGCTTCGTTTCAGAACTATTCTGGTGGCTTGCATTGATAGCTGTTGAATCAGAAGTAATTGTACGTTGTGGTGAAAGGCTATTGCTCATCGAGATACTCTGAGTAGAGACAGATACACTGTTTGCCGCAGAAGTTACGCTCTGAGTAGAGACAGATACACTGTTTGCTGCAGAAGTTACGCTCTGAGTAGAGACAGATACACTGTTTGCTGCAGAAGTCATGCTCTGAGTAGAGGCAGATACACTGTTAGTTGCAGAAGTTACGCTCTGAGTAGATGTAGATACACTGCTTGCTGTAGAATTAATACGCTCTGTCGACGTAGAGGTACTACTTACAGTAGCGGAAGTGACCTGCTCAGGAGTAGAAATGTTGGGAACGTTTTCTGTCGTAGATGCTGACGCTGTTTTTAATGTTGGAACGGAATCCGTTGACTTAATGTGTGTGTTTGATGCAACTTGTGCATTGTTTTCGGGGATTTGCATAGCAGTGTCAGCATTGGCTTGTACACCAGTTACAAGTGCTGCGGCACCAACGAGGGCACTGACCCAAAGCTTACCGCTTTTATAGAGTTTAAAGTGTTCTTTTGTTTGCATTGTACATTCTCCTTGTTAAGTAGCATAATTTTATACCATTAATGAGACAATTAATTAACAGTGGAATTACCTTTATACCACACATTTGCAATGTGCGGTATTTATCGTAATAAAAAAGATCCGATTCAATCGGGTCTAAAATACGAAACATTAAAAATGAATGATGCCATTAACACCGGGTGTATACATTGAAATTGTTCTTTCATGATATGCACGACCAGCGTAGTTACCTTCTGCAATAACAAAAGTGCCATCTGCATTTACTTTCTTGATATAAGCAACGTGTCCATAACCACCACCGAAGCCGACAATTGAACCAACGGCGGGTGTATAGTTAACCTTAATGCCACGTGCGCGTGCATTTCCAGCCCATTGTGCGCCGTTTCCAAGGAAACGAATCTGTGAGGTTGGAATCCCTTGATCAGCAAGAATTCGAGCAACAAAGGCCGTACATTGACCAGCTGGGTATGAGTGACCACCATTATAGAAACCAGTTACTCCGCTGTTATAAACGTTTGCAAGGTTAACAGCATTTCCGTAGCGATCGCGTTTAGCTAAACCATTGTTTTCAAAACGGTATGTTGTCCAAGCATTGATGGCAATCGTTTGGTTACGAACTTGCTTAAAGTTCGTACCATAATATTCGTAGGTCCGACCAACCTTACGTAAACCAGTCACAGCTTTACCGTTACCACCTAAGTAATAAGCAGAACGGTTCTTATCAATACTGTAGTAAGCATTACGCATTTGCTTCATAGTTTGGTTATTGTAAGCTTCGACTTGCTTACGGCCATTCTTGTCAGTGAAGAAACGCAAACCACGGATAGCCTTACCGTTACCACCTAGGTAAAAGGCGGAAGTATTATGATCAATGACGTAGTAGGCATTGCGCATTTGTTTGAAAGTGTTGTTGTTATAAGCTTCGACTTGCTTACGCCCACTCTTATCGGTAAAGAAACGTAAACCATGGACAGCCTTACCGTTACCACCTAGATAAAAAGCGGAAGTATTACGATCAATACTGTAGTAAGCGTTACGCATTTGCTTCATAGTTTGGTTATTGTAAGCTTCGACTTGCTTACGGCCATTCTTGTCAGTGAAGAAACGCAAACCACGGATAGCCTTACCGTTACCACCTAGGTAAAAGGCGGAAGTATTATGATCAATGACGTAGTAGGCATTGCGCATTTGTTTGAAAGTGTTGTTGTTATAAGCTTCGACTTGCTTACGCCCACTCTTATCGGTAAAGAAACGTAAACCATGGACAGCCTTACCGTTACCACCTAGATAAAAAGCGGAAGTATTACGATCAATACTGTAGTAAGCGTTACGCATTTGTTTCATGGTTTGGTTATTGTAAGCTTCGACTTGCTTACGCCCATTCTTATCAGTAAAGAAACGCAAACCGCGGACAGCCTTACCGTCAACACCTAGGTAATAAGCAGAAGTATTACGATCAATGACATAGTAGGCATTGCGCATTTGTTTGAAAGTGTTGTTGTTATAGGCTTCGACTTGCTTACGCCCATTTTGATCCGTGAAGTAACGAAGTCCGTGGACAGCATTCCCATCATGGCCAAAATAATAGATTGTTTGAGCGTTTTCGTGGTAATAGCCATTACGTAATTGGCTAAAATCAGCATTGTAATATTGCTTTTGCTTACCTTCAGTGTAGAGACCCTTAACAGCATTTCCCTGTGCGTCAAAGCGGTAATACTTGCCATTGATTTCTTGGAAACCAGTTAGGATCTTACCGTTTTTATAGTATTTATTACCATCCCAACCGTTTTTAATTTGGATGGCCTTAACAGACTTGCTAACCGAAGTAGTTGCGTCTGTTTTTGGTGTTTGCTTGTGTTGTGAAACTGACTCTGAGATTGACGTACTTTGAGCCTGTGAAGCAGGTGTCTCGGTTTGCTTTGATTGTACACTTTGTGAAGCAGGTGTCTCAGTTTGTTTTGATTGTGCACTTTGTGAGGTTGCTTGCTCAGAAGTCGCTGTGGAACTAGCTTCAGAGGTTGCTGTACTTTGGGCGCTAGCTGATTGGCTAGTAGCAGCTTGACTTGTGCTTGTTGTACTAGTTTGGTTTGAGCTGGTTTTTGATTCTGTTACGTTTAAGTTATTTGTAGTTGTGTTTGATGATACTGAACTAGTAGCGACAGTTGAATTTTCCTGTACGCTTGTCGTCTTTGCAGCGACTTGAACAGTTTGAGTCTGGGTTTTTTCGGGTGCATTAGATGCAACAGTATCAGCACTTGCCTGAATACCTGTTACTAATGCGGCTGCACCAACAAGGGCGCTAACCCACATTTTACCGCTTTTATACAATTTAATGTGATTTTTAGTCTGCATCTGTTATCTCCTTAATCAATAATCTCATATTAATGGGGAAATAATACATCTGGTTAACAACAAGCTTAATGTTAAAACACATTTTGAAATAAAATGTAATAAAAAAAGCCCGTATATCCGGGCTTAAAGTTAGCTAAAATTGCGTCTTGACAGTCTTTTGACGTTAATTCAAGTGAAAATAACGCTTCCTGTACTGTAATATTTCTGCCATATATTTAATTAAATATGAATAAAGTATATTTTTTTAGTGAAATAGTGCCTAAATTTGGGTATCCTGTGGTTCAGCGGTAAAGGTATCAAGTAGTGACCAGAACGCAACCACGACGAAAATGATGACAAAATGCCAAAAGACAGTTTGTAGGGCGTTATTATACACATTTGTATATGTATTGATGAAATGATGTGTGAAAATTATTGCTAATAACTCTTCAATCCCGATAATTAAGGCCGTTAAAGCTGAAGCAGCAGCTAAAACAGTTCCAACGAGTAAAATCGCTGAGGCAATGTGTTCTAGAATCCAAGCAATGCTCCAAGGTTTAGAATCAACAAGTTTCATGTTGGATCTCCTTTTGCGTGATATAAATTTCATTATAAGATGCTTTCCTGTAAAATGGCACATAAATATGGTAGCTAAAGATAAATTTATATAATTGTACTTTAAAATTAGGTTATAACTAACATTTATGATTAAATAACTGTATAATAGTAAGATAATATTAAGCGTTAGAAAGTGAGATCCACTATGGCACATGATTGGATAACTATCCGGGGCGCTCGCGCCCACAATTTAAAGAATGTTGATGTTGATATTCCGCGTGACAAATTTGTGGTGATTACAGGATTATCTGGTTCTGGGAAAAGTTCTTTGGCATTTGATACGCTCTATGCTGAAGGACAACGTCGTTATGTTGAAAGTTTGTCAGCGTACGCACGCCAATTTCTAGGACAAATGGACAAACCTGATGTTGATTCGATTGATGGCTTAAGTCCAGCCATCTCAATTGATCAAAAGACCACCTCTAAGAATCCCCGCTCAACAGTGGGAACTGTAACTGAAATTAATGATTATTATCGTCTGTTGTACGCTCGTGTGGGACAACCTGATCCAGATAAAGATGGCATTATTGTCGAAACCTCCATTGATCAGATGCTCAATGATTTGGAACAAAGATTAGAACCAGGCGCACGTCTTCAAATTTTGGCGCCAATTGTACAACACAAGCGTGGATCACATGCTACGGCTATTGAACGGATTAAGCGCGAAGGTTTTGTGCGTATGATGATTGATGGTGAGATGCATGAAGTGACCGATGATATTCAGTTAGATAAGAACAAATATCATGATGTAGCTATCGTTGTAGATCGCGTAATTTTGAAACCTGAATCCCATGCTCGATTGTATGAAGCTTTTGAATCTGCACTCCGTATGGCAGATGGATTGGTAACTGTTGATGTGATTAAGGGTGAACAGTATACGTACTCTGACCATTACACTGGTGCACTGAAAAAGTATGCCGTTGGTAAATTGGAACCTCAGTTGTTTTCATTTAATGCTCCGGATGGCGCCTGTGAAGTCTGTGGCGGTTTGGGGATTACTTTAGAAGTGGACCCTGATTTAGTCGTTCCAGACCCCAGTCTAACTTTGTCGGAAGGGGCAATTGCCGCATGGAACCCAATTTCATCAAAGTATTATCCTGAATTATTACGTCAGTTCGCAGAACAAAATAATATTCCAATGGATGTTCCTTTTGAAAAAATGAAGGAATCTGACAAGCAACAGGTCTTGTATGGTTCAGATAAACCTTTTCATTTCCACTACGAAAACGATTTTGGTGGGGTTCGGGATGTTGATACTGATTTTGAAGGAGTAATTACAAATATCAGTCGTCGTTACAAGGAATCATCCTCTGACTTTACCCGTGAACAAATGCGTAGTTACATGAACGAATTAACATGTACAACGTGTCATGGTTATCGATTAAATGATGCGGCTTTGTCAGTTAAAATCAATGGACATCATATTGGTGAAGTTTCAGAGTGGCCAGTTGATGAAGAATTGGCCTTCTTTAAAGATGTTAACTTTGATGAACAGGATGAACAAATTGCGCGTCCCATTATCAAGGAAATCACTGACCGACTAAGCTTCTTGACGAATGTCGGACTAGATTACTTAACACTTTCACGGGCCGCACGTACGTTATCTGGTGGGGAAGCTCAGCGAATTCGCTTGGCCACGCAAATTGGATCAAATCTATCAGGGGTCATGTATGTTCTTGATGAACCCTCGATTGGATTGCACCAACGGGATAATGATCGTTTAATTACGTCATTAAAGGCGATGCGTGACTTAGGAAATACCTTGATAGTGGTAGAACACGATGAAGATACAATGTTAGCAGCGGATTATATTGTAGATGTTGGACCTGGTGCCGGATCGCATGGTGGTAAAATTATGGCGGTGGGGACACCAGCTGAAATTGAAGCGAATCCGAACTCATTGACGGGTCAATATTTGGCAGGGAAGAAGTTTATTCCAGTTCCCAAAACACGTCGTAAGGGCAATGGTGAAAAAATTACCCTTAAAGGTGCCAAGGAAAACAACTTGAAGAACGTGAAAGTTGATTTCCCCTTGGGGAAGTTCGTCGCCGTCACGGGTGTTTCAGGATCAGGGAAATCGACTTTGGTGAACACGGTGCTAAAGCGCGCCTTGAAAGCTGAATTGAACCATAATTCTGAAAAGCCAGGTAAGTTTAAGTCCATTGAAGGGGTTGACCAAATCGACAAGATTGTTGATATTGATCAAAGTCCGATTGGTCGGACACCGCGCTCTAATCCGGCCACTTATACCGGGGTTTTTGATGATATTCGAGATTTGTTTGCCCAAACCAATGAAGCAAAACTTCGCGGTTATGCCAAGGGGCGTTTTTCATTCAATACCAAGGGTGGTCGATGTGAAGCATGTAAGGGTGATGGTGTCATTAAGATTGAAATGAACTTTCTACCTGACGTGTATGTGACTTGTGAGGTCTGTCATGGAACGCGTTATAATTCCGAGACATTGGAAGTAAAGTACCGTGATTTGACGATCGCAGATGTCCTAGATTTAACAGCAGAACAAGCAGTTGAATTCTTTGCACCGATTCCAAAGATTCGTCGTAAGTTGCAAACCATTGTTGATGTTGGGCTTGGCTATGTGAAGCTTGGACAATCTGCGACAACCTTATCAGGTGGGGAAGCCCAGAGAATGAAGTTGGCTTCAGAGTTACAGCGCCGGTCAACTGGTAAGACTTTCTACATTCTGGATGAGCCAACAACTGGACTTCATACAGATGATATCGCACGTTTATTGGAAGTACTTAATCGTTTGGTTGATGGTGGTAATACGGTCTTAGTTATTGAACACAACTTGGATGTGGTCAAGACAGCTGATTGGGTGATTGATATGGGGCCTGAAGGTGGCGCTGGTGGTGGACAAATTGTTGCTACAGGTACACCGGAGAAAATTGCCAAGGCCACTGACTCGTATACGGGGCAATACCTGGCGCCAATTATGGAACGAGATAAAGAACGCGAACGCTTGGCAGATGCTGCGAAATAGTGTATACTTACTTTTAGTTAATAAAAAGGAGGACGGAACTATGGCTGAACGTTTAGATCAAGCTTCTGCACGTCGTAAGATGAAGAGTCCAAATATTAAAACACGTAAGCGGGCTTTGAAGGCATTACACGATGCTGCCGCACAATCTGCAAAGAAGTAAATTTAAAGTAAGAGCAACCTACTTGAGTAGATTGCTCTTTTTTAATAAACTTAGGCCGGATTGGTCTATATTAATTATATCAATGGTATAATGCCAATAGAGTTGAAAGGAGTTTGTTATGGCTAAAAAAGAATTAGTAATTGTTACCGGGATGAGTGGTGCCGGTAAAACAGTTGCGATGAAAGCTTTTGAAGATTTAGGTTATTTTACAGCCCAGAATCTACCAGCTAACTTGCTACCGCAAGTCTGGCAAATGATTTCCAATGAACCAAACATTGAACGCGCAGCGATTATGATTGATACACGTTCGCGCCAGTTCTTTGAGGATTTGGATGAAGAACTATTTGAAATGAGTCAAGATAATCACGACGATTATAATCTACGCGTCTTGTTTCTTGATGCAGATGATAAAGAATTAGTGGCCCGTTATAAAGAAACGCGCCGCCAACACCCACTTGCTGGTGACAAAGGGACCTTAGCTGGCCTTGAAGTGGAACGTAAGTTGATGGCCGACGTGCGTAATATTGCGACGGATGTGATTGATACTAGTCAATTGGATGCCAAAGGTTTGCGCCAAGTCATTGTAACGAAGTTTGGATCTGAACGGGACCATCAAACGGCGTTTAGTGTCCAGGTGATGAGCTTTGGTTTTAAATATGGCTTACCAGCTGACGCAGACGTAGTTGAAGATGTGCGCTTTTTGACAAATCCATATTATCAACCTGAATTACGAGAACAAACCGGTTTAGAACAACCTGTATGGGATTACGTTTGGAATGATCCAGATGCTGAAAAGATGTACCAAATGGACTATGAACGTTTCAAGTGGCTTTTACCTCGCTATAAAGCGGAAGGTAAGTCATCGTTAACGATTGCTTATGGTTGTACCGGTGGTCAACATCGTTCAGTGGCGTTTGCACATCGTTTAGCACAAGATCTTTCTAAGGATTGGGTGGTTAATGAGAACCATCGTGATAAGGATCGACGGAAGGCAGGCTATGCACAATGACGTCTGAAATTAAAGTCGAAACAAAGCCTAAGATAGTTGTTATTGGTGGAGGGTCTGGTCAACCAATCATCTTGAAAGGGCTTAAGCAATATGATGCTGAATTAACAGCAGTTATTACCGTTGCTGATGATGGTGGCTCATCTGGAACCTTGCGGGACTATTTGGATATTATTCCGCCTGGCGATGTCCGAAATGTCATGGCTGTTATGTCAAATGTATCACCAGAATTTATTGATGTGTTCCAGTATCGATTCAAAAAAGAAGATGAGATGCTGGCTGGACATGCTTTAGGAAATTTGGTGATTGCAGCGATGGCCGAGAAAGAAAACGACATTTTTCGTGGTGTGCAGATTTTGTCGCATTTAATGAACGTTGATGGGCATATTTATCCGGTGGCGAATGAGCCATTGGTGCTTCATGCTAAGTTTAAAGATGGCACAGAACTTTCAGGTGAAGCTGAAATTACGGCTGCACATAAAGTCATTGATCATATTTGGGTAACACCGCAAGACGATTCAAGTAGAAGAGTTGCGCAAGCCCCGAGTGAAGTGATTAATGCAATCTTGAATGCTGATGAAATTGTCTTAGGGCCAGGTAGTTTGTATACGAGTGTCTTACCAAATTTGGTCGTAGACAATGTGCGTGAAGCCTTGAAGTTAACGCCGGCCAAAATCATTTACATTGCCAACATTATGACGCAAAAGGGTGAAACTGATGGTTACAGTGAAGCAGATCATGTTCGTGCCATTAATGATCATATTGGCAGTCAAATTGTCGATGCGGTCATTATGAACACGGGTGAGGTGCCTGACAATTATATTGACTGGCAAAAGTGGAACGAGGTCTCAACGCAGGTAGCTTCAGCACCAGAAGAAGTTCGTAAAGAAGGGGCTGTGCCTATTACGGGAGACCTGTTAGAATTACGTGATGACGGTGCGTTCCATGATGGGGATGCAGTTGCCAAGCTAATTATGCAAATTGCGACTGGTCCCGACGAAAAGTAAAATAAGGAGGATGCCAAAGTGTCCTTTGCAAGTGATGTAAAAAAAGAGCTAACAATGCTCGAAGTGAACAATCCGGACAATGCGAAAGCGGAATTAGCGGCCTTACTCCGGATGAATGGTTCCTTGGGACTTAGTAATATGCACTTTACGTTAAACGTACAGACCGAAAATGCGGCGATTGCACGACGAATTCTGAGTTTGCTACAAAAGTTCTACCATTTGCCTGCTGAAATTTCTGTACGACGACAGATGAAATTGAATAAAAACAATCTATATGTCGTCCGTATTGTCCAAGGTGTAGATGATTTATTGGAAGATTTGCACATTCTGGATAATTTTGAAATGCGACCTACGCCACCTGATGATTGGTTAGAGCCTGAGGGGATGGCACGTTCGTATCTACGGGGAGCCTTCCTGGCAGCTGGGTCGGTTAATAATCCCGAAACGAGCCGTTACCATTTAGAAATTTACTCGCTGTATGAAGAGCAAGCCCAACAGCTGTGTGATTTAATGAATCGTTTCGATTTAAACGCCAAGGTTGTCGATCGTCGTTCTGGCTTCATTGTTTATCAAAAAGAAGCCGAGAAGATTGCGGATATGTTGAATATTATGGGCGCGACAAATGCCATGTTGAAGATGGAAGATGTGCGCATCATGCGCGACATGCGGAATTCAGTGAATCGACTAGTCAACGCAGAAAATGCGAACTTAGATAAGACGGTGAATGCCAGTCAAAAGCAAATCGATGATATTGAATTTTTAGATCAAGAAATTGGGTTGCATCGGTTGCCAGATAAGTTGCGTGAAATGGCGCAAGTACGTTTGGAACATCGAGAAGAACCAATGTCGGCTTTGGGGGAGTATATGCCTTCGGGTCCTATTTCTAAATCAGGTGTGAACCATCGGTTACGTAAGCTAACGAAAATTGCGGATGATTTACGGGAAACCGGAAAATTACCGAAAGATATTCGTCAAAACTAAAAACAATTTGACCTTTACTGACCAAGTGTTAAAATGGTTAGATAAGTTTCAATATATGATTGGAGGAATGAACATGTTACCAGTTCCATATGTTATTGAACAATCATCACAGGGTGAGCGTTCATATGATATCTTTTCACGTTTGTTGAAAGACCGCATTATCATGGTTACGGGTGAAATCAACTCGCAGATGTCAACAACTATTATTGCGCAATTACTATTCTTGGATGCGCAAGATCCTGACAAAGATGTCTATATGTACATCAACTCACCAGGTGGGGAAGTTAATGCCGGAATGGCCATCTATGATACGATGAACTTCATCCATCCGGAAGTGCAAACAATTGTCGTTGGTTTGGCTGCTTCAATGGCGTCAGTCCTAGCTTCTTCAGGAGCCAAGGGTAAGCGCTTCATGTTGCCAAACTCACAGTTCATGATTCACCAACCATCTGGTGGTGCGCAAGGACAACAAACGGAAATTGAAATTGCCGCTAAGGAAATTTTGAAGACACGTACAAAGCTTAACCATATTTTGGCTGACAATACTGGTCAACCATTTGAAAAGGTTGAGAATGATACGGAACGTGATCACTGGTTAGATGCTGAAGAGTCTTTGGCTTACGGACTAGTTGACAGCGTTATCACAACTAATGATGAAAAGAACGATAAGACGAAGTAAATAAAAAAAGAGTCACCAATTGGTGACTCTTTTTTTATGCGAATGGTATTGAAAATGTTTGGAATGTCCGGTGAATTTGGTTGTTTTTTTAAAATAAAAAAGCGACTTAATGTATGGATAAGTACACAAACGGTCGCCTGCCAAGAGATTGGCTAAATATTTACATATTATATGATGTAATTTATGGTAAAATAAAACGGTTACAATAATAAAATTCTAATGTATTAATGCATGTTGAAAAGTGGATAAATAATCCCAACTAAAACAACAATTGCGAGTAGAATCGCGATTGTCGCCTGAAGATAACGGCCTTTATTCCTCTCTTTCGTTACCCGGGGTTTATCTGTGTTTTCATTGCGGAGACGCTTTTCAATATCTTGATCTAATAATGGTTCTTTTTCTTTATTCATAATACATCTATTATAGAATTTAAAAGCTTTCATTACAAATATAAATCAATTATTATTACAGTATGGGATACATAATAATAGGGGTAGGCAACTAATGAAATTATTTCATAGGAAAAATAAATATGAGCGGATCGTTGATCGTATTAAAGAATTAATACCAACGTATGACGCGATGACTGATGAAACCTTACAGAATCAGACAGATGTCTTTCGCGAACGATTGCAACAAGGGGAGAAGTTGCGCCATATGTTACCGGAGGCCTATGCAGCCATCTGCGTAGCAGCTGATCGTGTCTTAGGCATGCGACCATTCGATGTACAAATGTTGGGAGCAGTTGTCGTTGAATATAATAACATTGCAGAAATGAAAACTGGTGAAGGGAAGACACTGACATCGGTAATGCCGATGTATTTGCATGGCTTGACTGGACCTGGAAACTATTTAATTACGGCTAATGAATATCTAGCTAATCGTGATGCCAAAAAGATGGGGAAACTCTATCGTTGGATGGGATTAACGGTGCGGTCAGGAGTCGCCGAAGAAGGCGAAGATCCGCATGATCGTGATCTAGAACGGATTTACAAATCAGACATTGTTTATACCACAAACAGTGCTTTAGGTTTTGATTATTTGTTTGATAATTTGGCGACCACGCCCGCAAAGCAATACATTCAAGCGTTTAACTTTGCCTTGATCGATGAGGCGGATGCTGTTTTGCTAGATACCGCGCAAACGCCGTTGATTGTTTCAGGTGTGCCACGTGTCCAATCTAATTATTTTGAATCAGCTGACAATATTGTGAAGACACTGGTTGAAGATGAAGACTATGAACGTAGTGATGATTTGAAGAAGGTGTGGTTTACACCACGTGGTATCGTCAAGATGGAACAGTTCTTCGATATCGATAATTTATTGAGTGCTGAGTGGGCCGACTTATATCGACACACGCTATTAGCTTTGCATGCAAACTATGTTGATAAGCGTGATCGCGACTATGTTGTTGATGATGGCGAAATTGTTCTAATTGACGAGGAAAATGGTCGTGAACTTGAAGGAATGAAGAAGCAGGCCGGGATGCACCAAGCTTTGGAAGCCAAGGAACATGTGGAAATCACCGAACAACAACGTTCGATGGCTTCAATCACATACCAAAACTTATTCCGAATGTTCAAGCAGATTGCGGGGATGACCGGAACGGCCTCAACTGATTCTGCTGAATTCTTGGAAGTATACAATCTGGCAGTTTATAAAGTGCCAACGAACCACCCAAACCAACGTATCGATCATCCTGACCACTTGTTTATTTCAAATGAAGCCAAATTGATGGCATCACTGGATGTGGTAAAGGATGCCTATGCTGTAGGACGACCAGTATTGGTGGAGACGGGATCACTATCGCTTTCTAACCTATATTCACGACTATTATTACGTGAAGGTATTCCACATAGTGTTTTGAATGCGCGTAGTTCAGCCAAAGAAGCTGAAATCATCTCACAAGCTGGCCAATTTGGTGCGGTAACTGTTGCCACGTCAATGGCTGGCCGAGGAACTGATATTAATATCAGCCCGGAAGGATTAGAACTAGGTGGCTTACTCGTTTTGGGAACAGAAAGAATGGTTAACCAACGTGTGGATAATCAGTTGCGAGGTCGGGCTGGACGCCAAGGAAATCCAGGCGAGAGTGTTTTCTACGATTCTTTGGAAGATAAGATTGTTGTTGAAAATGCACCAAAGCGCGTACTGAAATATGCCCAAAAGCATGCCGATGCTCCTAAACAAGAGTTAGGGCGTCACAGCCGATTTAGTCACGTGATTGATACTGCCCAAAAGGTTGTTGCTAACCGTGATCGATCAGCACGTTTTGAAACGTTGCAGTATGGTGAAGTTTTCCGTTTGCAACGTGACAGTATATACAACTATCGTAATGGCATTATGCATGCTCAGAATCTTGATGATTTGGTCGATCGACTCGTTAAACGTGTTGCTGATCAATATTTGGATCAACGGGATGCAAAAGAAGCAGACGTAGTCGATTTCATCTATCGTTACATTGATTCCAAATATGTCGTGACCAAAGATTTAAATGCACTCTCTAATGCAGAATTAAAGCAAGTCCTCATCGATATCATGTATCAGAGTATCGATTTGAAACATGAAGAGTTACCACATGCGGCACAATGGATTTACTATCAACGCTTGTGTTTCTTAAAGGCAATTGATGGTGCTTGGGTCGAACAAGTTGATAATTTGGAAGTCTTGAAGACACTGACGAAGAGTCGTAGTGTGGCCCAACGTAATCCAATGTTTGAGTATCAAAAAGAAGCACGTAAAGCGTACGCTAAGATGCGCTTGAATATGAATTTGTTGGCCTTACAAAATTTGACAAGTTCAGAAATTAATTATCAAAAGGATGGCACAATCGATGTTAAGTTCCCTTAATTTATTAGAAAAGGCGGTACAGGTAGGATGTTAAAGCACCGCGAATTAATTAGACGAGTTGGTTGGTCCCTTTTGATTGTTGCAATTTATCAATTAGGACAGAAAATAACGCTACCGATGATTGATCCAGCTGTTGCCAAGGCAAGTTTGGAAGGACGGACATTGCTTCAGAATTTTGGTATTCTGACGGGGTCTCAATTCACATTACCAACGCTATTTTCATTAGGTATTGGACCATTCATGACTGGGATGATTATCTGGCAAGCGATTAGCTCATTAGGGTTAGATGCAATTAGTCATTTATCACAACGTCAAGTGAGTTATATCCAAAAATGGATTGCGCTTGGTTTAGCAGCATTACAAGCGATTCAGATTGTTTACTTTATCAAGAACGCATTAATTACCTTGCCTATTTTCGGTAATTCGAAAATGGCCACAATGGCAGTTGTCTACTTGATGCTGTTATCAGGAACGATGCTTTCAATTTTCTTGGGTGATTTACTATCTCAACATGGTCTGGGTGGTAGTTCTTTGTTAATTCTTCCAGGAGTTATTCTGGGGCTCCCTAACATGATTACATCTGGTTGGGGTCCCTTTAACTATAGTTTGTCACATAGTCATTTGGTAACAATTGGACTTGTGACGGTAGTCGTGCTTTATATTCTCGAATTTTTAATGCACACAGAACAACGACTTAAAGTGCAACGTCCCATGATGCAAGGTGATTTAACAGAGTCGTATTTGCCTTTGCGTATTTTAAGTGCTGGGGCCATGCCGTTCATGTTTTCAATGAGTCTATTTCGGTTACCACGTATGATTTTTTCAACGCCCAAAGCTGCAAATACGCCAATGGGAGAGTTCTTCTTGAATATTACGGATTATCATAGTTGGGCGGGAGTCTTAACTTATGCCATTGTGTTGATGTTCCTAGGATACGCCTTTGGTTTGATTACGGTACAACCCGGTCAGCTAGCCAAGTCAATGAAAGAATCTGGCGAGTACTTTTTGAATATTTTCCCTGGCGAACAAACAACTTCCTTCCTATTTAAGAAGTATTTTGTTGTAACGTCCTTTGGAAATATATTCTTAGTAATGATTGGGGTTGCCCCAATGATTTTGTCGATGATTTTCCATGATCGTGGTATTGCAAATTATTCGGCTTATTTTGGAAGTTTAGCTATCCTGGTTTCGATTATGGATAATGTAGCTGGTCAATTTAAGGCGTTATATCAAAAGAATGATTACCACCTCTTTTAGGTGAAAGGAGTAAGCCATGGTTTTAATTATGCCAAACTTTAACACACAGACCGAGCATCCAGAATTGGATACCGGAATTGCTGTGGCCAAGGTATTCCAAGCTAATCAAGTTGAGACCGAGTTGGTTTTTGCACATGAATTTCCAAATTTGCGAACCAAGTTGAAACAAGCGCAAGTGCCATTCTTCCCATGGTGGAACGTCTTTGATGCCATTCAAGCGGTCCCATTCAAAATGGGGGTACCCATGGTATTGAAAGATGTTCCGCTAGAGCCAGGGGTTGAACCATTTATGGATGTGAATGATGCCTATTATTATCGTGAGGGTCGCCTAGTTAAACATGTGCATCTTTTAGAACGATATATCGTTCAATTCATTACGTACTATGATGAAAACGGTGAGCGGATAACAGATTATTATGACGATCGTGGGTTTGTGACCTTTCGGGCATGGCTTAATTCAGCGGGAGAACTGGAAAAGAAAAGTTGGTTAACCCCAGCTGGACAGCCAGTTTTGACGGCACTTGCTGATCAAAAAGTCATTGTTGAGCCGAAACATCAAAAGCGATTTAAGTCTGCCGTCTATCATAATATTGATGGGGTTGTTCAAGAAAAAATTCGTGAGCATATTCAAATGTTAGAAACTAAGCCAGCAATGATTCTGGAAGAAAATGATGTGCATTTGCATGAGGTGCTTGATAATTTAGCGCCTGAATTGCAGAAAGCGATTATTCTAATGGCTGATGAAAATCATCAACAGGACGCAATGGCTTTGCCCCATGATGATTTGGAACTCGTTTTTACTTCTGACGCAGCCCGAAATGCCTATTTTGACACTTCGGAACCAACGTCTAACAGCCACGTCATCTCACCTTATCCAGCCCGGTTAGAGCTTGGGGCAAGTAATGAGATGGCTAATATGAACATTGTGCTCCAGCTAGCTGACGGTCTATCACCAAATGATACGACGACGTTGGCGCAAACATTAGCACAAATGTTGATTGCTGATGAAAATAAAGTCATGTATGCCTGCATTGATGGATTAAGCCCCGACCAGGTAACGTTCCATTTACGCGTTGTTGAAGCTTTTACGAAAGAAATTGGGATCACCTACAATGATGCAGACTACAAGATATTCGAATCAACGATGGAACGATCAATGATGAGTAGTGAAGCTGATGTGATGGATTATCTTGATCAGCAGTATGAAAAAGAAGATCGAGAGCCGATTTCAGATGAGAAGCAGGCCCAAATTATTGCGGCTTACCAACTACGTCAGCGTTTTGTTGTGTTGGATACGCCTTCGATGGAGAAACAACTTGGGCTGATTAAGCAAGCCCGTGTGTTTGTTGATTTACGGAGAGTACCCGACGCACAGTTACAAGCGCAAGCATTGAGTACGGGGCTACCGCAAATCACCGTCGGGGCTAATACTTTTGTGACGCAAGGGGTAAATGGATTCGTGTTGGCAGATCCTATGGAATTGCCACAAGCGCTAACTTACTTTACAGATGATTTAAAACATTGGAATGAAGCTTTGGTAGAAAATGTTCGCCAAGTTGAACAACATTCTGAATTTAATTTGATTACGGCGTGGGAAGGATTGATGAATTATGGCCATTAAAGCAACACCGATTATTCATATTAGCCAATCACCAATTGCGCTACCAGAAGCCACCTTAGGTGAAGCGTTTGAATATGTTTGGCTTGACGCCGCAGATGCAAGTCGTGACATGGAAGCAAAGCCGGATGAGCGTCTATTTGATGCAAAACATCCACGATTAACTAAGCCTTATTTAAATGCAATTTTCTTAATTGATGCTAGTTTTCCATGGTTAGTGGATTTGGATATGCTGGGGCTGATTCCGGCAAATCAAACCTACTATCAAAAAGGTTTAGAAATGAGCGAAGAAGCACAAGCGTTACTCGCATTACGCGGGGCATTTGCCTTTGATTTAACCGATACTGAAGCATTGGCTCTTGATTTACGATACTATGCCTTTATTGGAGGGGATGGATATCGCTCGGATGCGGTTAATTTACGAGCGGGTTCTGCTGTAACGCAACCGGTCAAGCAGTTTGGCCGGGTCTATGCGGAATTTGACCTTGATTTTGGAGATGAGTGGCAATTGTTGGCTTATCCAGATTCTGGAGCCGATCAATCAAACTACATCCCCGCGTTTATTGCCGATCGTGTTCAGTTGGATTATAACTTGCCATCAAATGGTGTTGAACTGAAGCTAAAGGTCAATAAAATCGATTTACGGACGCACCAAATTATTGGTAGTCAAGAAGCAGTTGGTGATGATATCCAAGCAGGGATTGACTTAGTTGGTGGACCCGAGCAAGGATTCAATGCACAAGTCCTTATCTATGCACGTGGTAAAGGAAAGGCACGCATTGGGACTATCCATATGCGTCGTTCACGTGGACCGCATGGTACGTTTATGCCCAATGACCAACGTGTGTTGAATGGGCGCTTGAATGATGATGTCGCCTATTACTTCGATGCTGGAGATATGAAACCGCCTTTGAATGTCTACTTTTCAGGTTGGCGGACAAAGGAAGGTTACGAAGGTAACTTGATGATGCGTTCGATGGGAGCGCCATATCTCTTAATTGCCGATCAACGGTTGCAAGGTGGTGCCTTTTATCTTGGTGATGCGACGTTTGAGCGCGAAATCTTACAAGTAATCCAAGAGAAGTTAGCCGCACTGCAGTTTAATCCCCATGATGTGGTCTTATCAGGCATGTCGATGGGAACGTTTGGGGCCTTGTATTATGGTTCCCAATTGGCCCCAAAGGCTATCGTTGTTGGTAAGCCATTGACTAATGTGGGTTATATCGTACAAAATGGGCGTGTGAAACGTCCTGATGATTTTAATACAGGTGAAGACATTCAGTTGTATCATGAAGGTGATTTAACTGAAGCAAGTAGTGATCGCCTAGATAAGCGCTTTTGGGATGTCTTTAATCAAGGTGATTTTTCGGATACAACATTAGCCTTGGCCTATATGGAACAAGATGACTATGATGATAAAGCTTTTGAGCGTGTGCAAAAGAGTGTTAAGCCACGGTTCCCAAATGTACATCTTTTGTCTAAAGGATTTGAAGGTCGTCACAATGATAATACGGCTGATGTCGTGGCCTGGTTCCAATTCCAATACAATAAAATCTTGGCCGAATATGGTCGTCAATGGAGGTAAGTGGAGATGCAACCAGTTTATATTTTAAAATGGGATCAGCTCTCAGCGCATGCCTTTACGTATGGTGCTGACATCACTTATCCTGATGTGACAACTGTTGCCTACGCCAATAGTTTACAGCCTTCGGGTAAGCCGATTTATACTTGGGAAAATCTATCGGCACAACAAGCTTCTGATGCGGGGATACGGCAAAGTGTGGTCATGCCAATTTTGGAACCTGACCATATGTACCACGTTCAGGCCAATATGACTGCAACACCAGTTAATTCAGTCGGAATTAGTGTTGATTTTCTTGACCAGGAAGGTCATGTTATGGATCGTATTGTCCAGACAACATCAAGTTTTGATTTTACCTTTCCATATGATGCGATTGACTATCGAATTAGTATTGTTAAGTTTAATAATGAGGAATTGCAGTTTGATTCTATTTTGTTAGCTGAATCAGACCTTTTCACGACTATGACTTTTGAAACAGACCCTGCCATCGATGCAGTTGTTGCAAAAAAACGTGAATTAACGCAATCTGTGCAAACGGCAACGATTTTGTTTAAAAAGGTAAATTACCCTGTGGATACGATGTACATGGATACACGTTTTGATGAAGCTGTCTATCTGGGGATGACGGCGACAACGCTAGCAGATACGGAACAGCTAAAGTCTTATTTTGAGCAAGTCCAAGCGACAGCACAGATGGCTAATTTATCAATTTCAGATGTCGAAGTTACTGGGATTGGTATGGGGACTGATGCGGCAGTTAAATTGTTTAGAGATAAGTGGCAAAATCACAAGGATTGAGAATAGAAAGTAGGAGAGAATATGAATTTCTTTATTAATCAAGCCATGGGCATCGGAAATTCCGGTGTTGAGCATGCGCAATTTTATCGTGCGGAGCGCTTTGACCAAGCGGGGTTACCTTATCGATATATCTTTTTAAACTTTGTGCCTGAATTACATAAGGCTATTGATCATTGGAAATTACGCGATGATCAAGTGATTAATTTATGGGAGTACTTAGTTTTAGGGGAAGATTACTTAAAGACTGGTTTAAAAGAACGCCAGGAGCCAATTAATGGAGATACGGTGGTTGATCGTACCAATACGCACCGTAAACGTGAAGGGGTGACGGATTCAGGGATTCGTTATGTGCAACACATGGTGAAGGGGCCTGATAAGCACGACCCTGAAAATCAAATTTTGCAAGTTTCTAATTATCGGGTTGAGTTATTTAATGAAGCAACTGGTGAACGTCGTGTCATGTACGAGATTATTGATGATCCTCATCGTAAAGCCGTTGTTTCAAATATTCACCTATTCAATGAAAACGGCGAACATCTTTTCTTCCGTAATTTAAACGGTTTGCACCGTATGTTCTTTGAAAAACTAGATGCTGCCTTTAATGAACACAGCACATTTATCATTGACCGTGGTGAATTTGCTGATGATGTGTTGATGGAGAAACGCATTCCAAACTCAAAGATTGTTTACATTGTGCATGCTGATCAATTAGCCAATCGTGATGATCCAAAGTATCCGCTATGGAATGATCACTATGAATACATGCTAGAACATGTGGATGCAGTAGATGCCATTGTAACGGCAACAAAGATCCAACGTGATGATATCTTAGTTGATTTTCCAGATGCGGCTGATAAGGTCATTGCAATTCCGGTTGGTGGTGTTCGAGATGATGCACCAGCTATTGAAGATGCCGAAATGCATACGCCAATTCGCTTTATTACGGCTTCACGTTTAGCGGCTGAAAAGCACGTTGATATTGCTGTTAAAGCAGTAGCTAAGTTACATGATAAGTTGGGTGTCGATGTTATTTTTGACATTTACGGTCAAGGTGAAAAGAAAGACACGATTGAACAAGCTATCAAAGATAGCAACGCTGAGGATTACATTACAATGAAGGGTCTTTCAAATGACTTGGTAAATATCTATCCAAAGTATGATGCATTCATCTCAACGTCATTTTCTGAAGGATTTGGTTTGACGTATATTGAAGCGTTGAATGCAGCATTGCCAGTTGTGACCTTTGATGCGCGTTTTGGTGCGCAAGAATTGGTTCAGGATGGTGTGAACGGTTTCCTAATGCCGTTTAAACGTGATGATGAAGCTTATGATGTTGATCAAATTGAATTAGGTTTGGAAAAGCTATTGGATGCTAATTACGCAACCCTTAAGCAAAATACGCAAAAGTCAGTGGAGCCATTCCAAGATCATGTCACCGCTGCTAAGTGGAAGGAGTTAATCGATGAACTATGAGTTAGTTAATAACATTACCCCCGGGAGTGATGTTTGGGAAAAGGTAAAACAAAATATCGCTAAAGATGATGCAACAGTCATTACTTTGACAGCTGCACCACGCTTTTTTGGACTTTTGCAGGATGAAGGCGTTAAAGGTATCAACGTCTTAGATCATGTTACGAAGCGTAGTTATGTACCTGATCAATATCGTTTCTTCAATGATGTTCCAGTCCCAACGTGGGCGAAAATTGATATGAACCAAGATGGTAGCATTTTAGTGAGTGATCAAGGAGATGTTATTGCGCGTGAATATCTTTTTGGCAATACACGTCGTGCGGTGCAAGATGTCCGTTATAACAACCCAGATGGCACACTTGATTACATTGAAGAATATGCCTTTGATGGGACTGTGTTTAGTAATTTGTTCTATGCCGACAATCAGCTGCAAGAAATCGTGTTCTATAACTCTGATGTGCAACCGGTTGTGCGTTATTACTTCTACGAAGGTGTGATTAACTTTGTAACGATTGAAGATCCAAAAACGCATGCGGTCCTTAAGGACTATGAAAACCTAGATGCGTTTTTGGTTGATCAAGTGGCTCAATTGGTCACAGAGGATGATACGGTTGTCTTCCATTACATGGGTGTTGAAATGAATTCGCTACGTGAAGCGAAATCACATAACGTCTTGGAGATGGCCGAGTCAGTATTAGATGAAAATGGCAATGTGCGTGGGAATTTGGATCTTATTTTACAAGGTCAATTGGATTATATTGATGAGGTTCGTGTTGATTCACAAGGTTATCACGATTTAGAACAATCTGGTGTCCCAATGGACCGTGTTGTGGAAGTGAAATAACTTTCGCATAATTATACACTAGGTATTTAATATAAACATGTAACAAATAGCACTTCACATACAAATTAAATCAAAAAAATTAGTAAAACAAGTAAAACGTTTAACCTATTGGAATTACTTTGTTTGTGAGAGTTTCATTAAATTAACATTTCAAAAAACAGCCCAAAATCTGTGAAAAAGATTTGAAATATAGTAATTATGTTGTAAAATAAGGACCTAGGCATACAGATACGTCTGTTTGCTTGGGTTCTTATTTTATTGGGATACTTGTAAAATCGGGATTAATTCATTATTGATAGGATTCTAATACAAGTAGTGTTGGAGTTTTTTATAATATAAGTGTGAAAAGCGAGACATATTATATGAGTAGATTCAATTCAGAACGTCAAGCGGAGATTTTTGATAATAATAAAAAGGTTCGCTACCGCATGTTCAAAGCTGGTAAGCAATGGTTAGTTGCTGGTACTGCTACTGTTAGTGGTGCTGCAGGTGGCATGTTGTTGGGGGGAACCGGTGCGTTTGCTGATTCAACTGATCCAAAGGCTATTCAAGCTGATGATCAAAGCGTGTTGGCTAACACGGATTCTGCGACGATTCCAGCCGCAGACTCAGCAGCAACAACGGAAGACGTAGCTAGCGCTTCAGCATCAACAACTGATGTTGACAGTGCCTCAGTTTCAACATCTGTTTCAGTATCTGCAAGTACTTCAGTCGTAGAAGCTGCTGCCTCAGCAACTTCAACTAACGACGCTTCAGTTGAATCACAATCAACTGAATCAGCAACTGATACATCAGTTGCATCAACTTCTACAACAGAAGCTTCATCTACTGAAGCTTCAACTGTAGATTCACAAACATCAACATCAAACGATTCAGCAGCAACTTCAACAGTTGACTCAGAATCAACTAACGAAACATCACAATCAACAGATTCAGCTAGTGTTGAAACTTCTGAAGCTTCAACAGCTGATTCAGCTGTTGCTGACGCAAGTACTTCTGCTAGCGAATCTGCTGTAAAGAGCACAGAAGTATCAGCCTCATTGTCAAAGGCTGTTGCTGACGGTTCATTGAAGACTTCAACAAGCGCATCACAAAACTTGAAGACTTCAGCATCAATTTCAGCTTCAAAGGCAGCCCTTAAGAAGGTTACCCGTGTTGCTGCAGGTGCTACTTCAACAAGTACACCAGTTCCTGGACACCAAGCTAACCGCGAAAGTGGTATTGACGCCGGACAAGCCAACATGTTCCTTGAAGCCATGGATCAATTCTTGAAGCGTTTCGGCTTGGGAAGTCTTGCTGATATGGGACTTTCAACCGATATTAGTGGCATCTTGGATGGTACAATCGCTATCACACAAGGTAAAGATGGATCTGTTAAGGTTACTGTTGACCAAGGATTCTTGAGTGCCTTCGGTAAGATGGATGGAGTTGCGTATTATTGGAACCCAAAGGCTAACAATGGAGCCGGGGCTTGGGTTGAAATTCCAGGATCACGTGATAAGTTACAGACTTCAGGAACGGATACCATTGAAATTCCATTTAACCCAAGCGATTATGGGTTTGAAGAAGGTGATACTGTCTACTTCCAAGTTGGTGTGAATACTTCTGGATTGCTACAAACTGTTGGTGATGCTGTTAAGGGACGTGTTAGCCAAGTATTGCCTGGTATTGCCGGTGATGCAGCTAACGCCGCTCTTCAAGCAATCATTGATGCGTACGAAGCAACGCTTGGAACTGGAAACAACTACGAATATTCTGATGTTAAGGGCGCTCCTGTTATCAAGGATTACAACGCCATGTCAGAATCAGCTTCAGCAAGCTTGCTTGAATCATTAGATGCTTCTATCTCAGGAAGTATGGAAACAAGTTATAGCATGTCACAAGCAAGCGAATCATACGGTCAAGATTCATTGGATAGCTTCTCAGCTACTGATGCCTCATTGTCTGCATCAATTCAATCAAGCTTGGCTGATTCAGCCTCAACTTCAAAGTCAGTTTCATTGAGTGTGTCAAACTTCAACGAACTGGAAGATGCATTGTGGAACAGTAACTCAAAGAGTGCGTCAACACGTGACTCATTGCAGGTTTCAGAAAGTGATTCAGCTTCACTTTCAGAATCAACTGCATCAGTTTCTGCATTCCGTTCACAATCAACTGACTCAGTTTCGGCTTCTAAGTCATTCGCAAGTGCTTCAAACCAAGCTGTTGCAGATGATGGTGGAAAGAGCCTTTCACAACGTCTCCAATCACAAAATGATTCACGTTCAGAATCAACATCATTCTCAAATGCTGTTGCCGAAAGTGTCTCAATTCAAAAGTCATTGGATACATCAGTTTCAGCTGCATGGAAGAGTGCCCAAGACAGTGCTTCACGTGAAGTGACAACTGGTTTCCCACCATTCACCCGTGTTGATTCACAAAAGTCATTGCAAATCTCATTGTCATTGAGTATTTCACAATTTGACTCAACCAATGCGTCAGCATCAGTAAGTACTGAAGTAACACCTGGATCAGTGGCTGCTTCAAAGAGTATCTCAGAAGCAAATTCAACTTCATTGTCAGCATCAAAGTCAAGCTACGATGCAGAATTACAAGCTTCAACTGATGCATCTGTTTCAGCAAGTACTTCTGATTCAATGGACTCAGCTGCTAAGTCAGCTTCAGCAGTTGACGCGTCTGCAGCTGCAAGTGCATCAGCTAACGATGCTTCACTTGAAGCTAGCACATCAGCTAACAACTCATTGAATGCTTCACTTGAAACTTCAGCTAAGTCTTCATTAGCTGGATCAGTTTCAGGCTCAACATCAATTTCAGAATCAACATCACAATCAATCGTGGACTCAATTGCGAGCCAAATCAGTTTGAACATTGCTGAAGGTAGTGCTTCAGTTAGCCGTTCAAACTCAATCCAATTGTCAGGAATTGATGCCGCTAACAGCCGTAGTGCTCGTGATGAAATTGGAATTCTTTTGCCAAACCGTTCAAAGTCAACTTCAATTTCATTGATTTTGAGTGACTCTGTTTCAAAGTCAGTTAGTGAATCTAACGCACAATGGCCATCTGTTTCAGCTTCAGCATCAAAGTCAGCTGCTTCAGTTAACAGTGAATTTCACCAATCACTTGCGGATTCAACATCTACTAGTAATTCAGAAGTGGCTTCAGAAAGCGCAGCTGTAAACTCAGCTTCAGCTGAAGTATCAACTTCAACTACTGGATCAATCATTGATAAGTACTTGCCTAACTATGAAAATAATGAAAAGCAAGATGCTAAGAATAAGATTGATGCTCTAGAAAACTTAACTGACGCCGAAAAGGATGATTTCAAGAAGCAAGTTGATGACGCAACAACAACTCCTGAAATTAATGGTGTTGTGACTGATGCCATTGCTAAGGACCTTGACAATGCTAAGCAATCGGCTAAGGATACAATCGATGGATTGACTAACTTAGACGATGCAGAGAAGAAGGACTTTAACGATAAGGTTGATGCCGCTAAGACAACTGATGAAGTTAAGCAAATTGTTCAGGATGCTAAGGATGCCAATGCAGCCAAGCAAGATCCACAAGCCCTTGAAGATGCTAAGAATGCTGCCAAGGACGAAATCAACAAGTTGCCAAACTTGACTGATGACGAAAAGGCTGATTTCAACAAGCAAGTTGATGACGCCCTTACAGTTGACGATGTCAATGAAGTTGTTGATGCTGCTAAGAAGCAAGATCAAGCAAATAAGGACTTGCAAGATGCTAAAGACGCCGCTAAGAATGAAATTAGCAAGTTGCCAAACTTGACAGATGACGAGAAGAAGGCTGCTGAAGATGCAGTTGATGCATCAAAGACAACTGATGAAGTAGCAAAGAACTTGCAAGACGCTAAGGATCAAAATCAAGCAAACAAGGATTTGCAAGATGCTAAGGACGCCGCTAAGGACGAAATTAGCAAGTTGCCAAACTTGACAGATGACGAGAAGAAGGCTGCTGAAGATGCAGTTGATGCATCAAAGACAACTGATGAAGTAGCAAAGAACTTGCAAGACGCTAAGGATCAAAATCAAGCAAACAAGGATTTGCAAGATGCTAATGACGCCGCTAAGGACGAAATTAGCAA
The DNA here is from genome assembly GCF_014789145.1 of Weissella viridescens. Lineage (GTDB taxonomy): Bacteria > Bacillota > Bacilli > Lactobacillales > Lactobacillaceae > Weissella > Weissella viridescens. The sequence goes on from NZ_CP061835.1 coordinate 269,586, forward strand.
GTTGCCAAACTTGACAGATGACGAGAAGAAGGCTGCTGAAGATGCAGTTGACGCCTCAAAGACAACTGATGAAGTAGCAAAGAACTTGCAAGACGCTAAGGATCAAGATCAAGCAAACAAGGACTTGCAAGATGCTAATGACGCCGCTAAGGATGAAATTAGCAAGTTGCCAAACTTGACAGATGACGAGAAGAAGGCTGCTGAAGATGCAGTTGACGCTTCAAAGACAACTGACGAAGTTGATTCAGCTTTGAAGGATGCCAAGGATAAGAACGAAGCTAACCAAGATCCAAAGGAACTTGAAGATGCTAAGAACGATGCCAAGGATCAAATCGATAAGTTGCCAAACTTAACTGATCAAGAAAAGCAAGATGCTAAGGATGCAGTTGACGCTTCAAAGACAACTGATGAAGTAGCAAAGAACTTGCAAGACGCTAAGGATCAAGATCAAGCAAATAAGGATTTGCAAGATGCTAAGGACGCCGCTAAGGACGAAATTAGCAAGTTGCCAAACTTGACAGATGACGAGAAGAAGGCTGCTGAAGATGCAGTTGATGCATCAAAGACAACTGACGAAGTTGATTCAGCCTTGAAGGATGCTAAGGATCAAGATCAAGCAAACAAGGACTTGCAAGATGCTAAGGACGCCGCTAAGGATGAAATTAGCAAGTTGCCAAACTTGACAGATGACGAGAAGAAGGCTGCTGAAGATGCAGTTGACGCTTCAAAGACAACTGACGAAGTTGATTCAGCTTTGAAGGATGCCAAGGATAAGAACGAAGCTAACCAAGATCCAAAGGAACTTGAAGATGCTAAGAACGATGCCAAGGATCAAATCGATAAGTTGCCAAACTTAACTGATCAAGAAAAGCAAGATGCTAAGGATGCAGTTGACGCTTCAAAGACAACTGATGAAGTAGCAAAGAACTTGCAAGACGCTAAGGATCAAGATCAAGCAAATAAGGATTTGCAAGATGCTAAGGACTCCGCTAAGGACGAAATTAGCAAGTTGCCAAACTTGACAGATGACGAGAAGAAGGCTGCTGAAGATGCAGTTGATGCATCAAAGACAACTGACGAAGTTGATTCAGCCTTGAAGGATGCTAAGGATCAAGATCAAGCAAACAAGGACTTGCAAGATGCCAAGGATGATGCCAAGAACCAAATCGACAAGTTGCCAAACTTGAGCGATGAGGAGAAGCAAGATGCTAAGGACGCTGTCGATGATGCCAAGACAACTGATGAAGTTAACGACGCATTAAACGATGCCAAGGATAAGAACGAAGCTAACCAAGATCCAAAGGAACTTGAAGATGCTAAGAACGACGCCAAGGACCAAATCGACAAGTTGCCAAACTTGAACGATCAAGAAAAGCAAGATGCTAAGGATGCCGTTGATGATGCCAAGACAACTGATGAAGTTGATGACGCATTAAACGATGCCAAGGATAAGAACGAAGCTAACCAAGATCCAAAGGAACTTGAAGATGCTAAGGATGCTGCCAAGGATCAAATCGATAAGTTGCCAAACTTGGATGACCAAGCTAAGGAAGAAATCAAGAAGGACATCGATGACGCCAAGACAACTGATGAAGTTGACGAAATCGTTGAAGATGCCAAGAAGGAATCTGACGAAAACTTGCAAGATGCCAAGGATGATGCTAAGGATCAAATCGACAAGTTGCCAAACTTGAACGATCAAGAAAAGGAAGATGCCAAGGATGCTATCGACGATGCCAAGACAACTGATGAAGTTGACGAAATCGTTGAAGATGCCAAGGATAAGAACGAAGCTAACCAAGATCCAGAAGTTCTTGAAGAAGCTAAGAAGGATGCCAAGGATCAAATCGATAAGTTGCCAAACTTGAACGATCAAGAAAAGGAAGACATCAAGAAGGATATTGATGACGCCAAGACAACTGATGAAGTTGACGAAATCGTTGAAGATGCCAAGGATCTAAACTATGCTAAGCAAGATGCTAAGGACCAAATCGACAAGTTACCAAACTTGAACGATCAAGAAAAGCAAGATGCTAAGGATGCCGTTGATGATGCCAAGACAACTGATGAAGTTGACGATGCCTTGAACGATGCCAAGGATAAGAACGAAGCTAACCAAGATCCAAAGGAACTTGAAGACGCTAAGAAGGATGCCAAGGACCAAATCGACAAGTTGCCAAACTTGACTGATAAGGAAAAGGAAGACATCAAGAAGGACATTGACGACGCCAAGACAACTGACGAAGTTGACGAAATCGTTGAAGATGCCAAGGATCTAAACGATGCTAAGCAAGATGCTAAGGACCAAATCGACAAGTTACCAAACTTGAACGATAAGGAAAAGCAAGATGCTAAGGATGCCGTTGATGATGCCAAGACAACTGATGAAGTTGACGACGCATTGAATGATGCCAAGGATAAGAACGAAGCTAACCAAGATCCAGAAGTTCTTGAAGAAGCTAAGAAGGATGCCAAGGATCAAATCGATAAGTTGCCAAACTTGAACGATCAAGAAAAGGAAGACATCAAGAAGGATATTGATGACGCCAAGACAACTGATGAAGTTGACGAAATCGTTGAAGATGCCAAGGATCTAAACGATGCTAAGCAAGATGCTAAGGACCAAATCGACAAGTTACCAAACTTGAACGATAAGGAAAAGCAAGATGCTAAGGATGCCGTTGATGATGCCAAGACAACTGATGAAGTTGACGATGCCTTGAACGATGCCAAGGATAAGAACGAAGCTAACCAAGATCCAAAGGAACTTGAAGATGCTAAGAAGGATGCCAAGGACCAAATCGACAAGTTGCCAAACTTGACTGATAAGGAAAAGGAAGACATCAAGAAGGACATTGACGACGCCAAGACAACTGATGAAGTTGACGAAATCGTTGAAGATGCCAAGGACCAAAACGAAGCTAACCAAGATCCAAAGGAACTTGAAGATGCTAAGAAGGATGCCAAGGACCAAATCGACAAGTTGCCAAACTTGACTGATAAGGAAAAGGAAGACATCAAGAAGGACATTGACGACGCCGAGACAACTGATGAAGTTGACGAAATCGTTGAAGATGCCAAGGACCAAAACGAAGCTAACCAAGATTCAAAGGAACTTGAAGACGCTAAGAAGGATGCCAAGGACCAAATCGACAAGTTGCCAAACTTGACTGATAAGGAAAAGGAAGACATCAAGAAGGACATTGACGACGCCAAGACAACTGATGAAGTTGACGAAATCGTTGAAGATGCCAAGGACCAAAACGAAGCTAACCAAGATTCAAAGAACCTTGAAGATGCCAAGAACGATGCTAAGAACCAAATCGACAAGTTACCTAACTTGACTGATCAAGAAAAGGATGACTTGAAGAAGCGTGTAGATGAAGCTACTTCTACTGATGACATCAACAACATTCTTGATGAAGCTAAGCGCCAAAATGATGCCAAGACAACTGATCCATCAAACCCTACGAACCAAGATAAGGGTACTGATGGAAAGGGTAACCAAGGTACAGATGGTCAAGCACAAGATGGTAAGAACTTAGAAGATGTAAAGTCAAATGGTAAGAACCAAATTGATGGTTTGCAAAACTTGACTGAACAAGAAAAGAACGACTTCAAGGCTCGCATTGATGCAGCAACTTCAGAAGCTGAAGTAAATGCTATCATTAATGAAGCTAAGGCACTTAGTGCACAACGTGCTGCTGATAAGAAGCAAGCACAATTGCCAAACACTGGTGTTGAAGACGCTCAAAATGCTGGACTACTTGGTGGTGCAATGCTTGGTGCATTAGCATTATTCGGATTAGGAAAGCGCAACAAGAAGCGTGAAGAGAAGTAAAACTTAGTTAACTTTGATCATGCTACAGAAAAAGCCGCCGGGTAAAACCGGTGGCTTTTTTGTATGTAGTTATATTCACAAGTTGACGAATTTTTGTGGTGAAATCATTACTTTACTCATATTTTTATTTAGTATATGCCCTTTACTATTGTATTAATGTGAAAAAGGAAATTTTTCTCATTGTGAATTTTGTAACCAATGAGTCAAACTATATCGAATGATAGATGTAAGCATACCAATTGTGTTGTTTATGTTATGAAAAGCCTTGCAATTTAAGGTTTTAAGCGTAAGATATAGGTGTATTAAAAATTAGGCTTATACTCGGTAAAATGTGAATGACCAATAAAAATGCTCATAAAAATAGGCGTTATGAGGGGATTGGTTTGCAAAACAGTTGGGGAACCTTGGTAAGTTAGGAGATAATAAATATGAGTAGATTTAATCAAAATCGACGTGCGGAGATTTTTGAGAATAATAAAAAAGTTCGTTTCCGTATGTTTAAATCAGGAAAACAATGGCTTGTATCGGGAACAGCCACGTTGAGCGGGGTTGTTGGTGGCTATTTCTTAGGTGGAACAGGTGCCTTTGCTGATACAACAAATGCGAAAACAATTGAAACGGATGATAAGGCGCTCCTTGTGAATGCGGACACAGCTACTATTCCAGCTGTAAACGATGACGCGACGAGTGCATCACAATCATTAAGTGTCTCAACTTCAAAAAGTGAGTCATTTAGTGTTTCAGTTTCTGAAGCTACGCTTTCAGAACAAGTGACACAAGCTGATACAGACAATCGTTCAATGGTTTCAACACAATCTGTTGAAAGTGCATCAATGTCTTCCGTAACGGTGGAAAGTGATCATGAAAGTACACAATCTAATAGTGTTTCAGATCAAACGGATGATAGTCATGTCCAAAAATCCGTCTCGGTGACAGAACAACCAAACGTCAGTCAATCTGAAAACGACCATGTGGTACAAGCTAGCGAAACCGATAGTGACAGTGGTTCTACGAGTGCTTCAGCAATTCAAGATGATGCAACCGTATCAGCCTCAATGAGTGCCTCAATCCGTCAATCAACATTGGATAGTGCCTCAGTTTCAACCTCAATGGCGAATGCCGTTAAAGATGGTTCTTTGGTGACGTCTAAAAGTGCATCACAAAGCTTAAAAACATCAGCCTCTATTTCAAGTTCCAAGGCAAGCTTGAAGAAAGCGGCACCACGTGTACGTATGCTTGCCGCTACATCGTCACCTAAGCCAAGTACAAAGGTACCTGGACACCAAGCCGACGTTGAAAGTGGTATTGAAGGCGGACAAGCAAATGCTTTTTTGAATGCCGTTGATCGAGCTTTGAAACTCGCTGGCTTTAGCGGTGGATTAGCATCAATGGGTCTTTCTACTGATATCAGTGATATTTTGGCATCCAACAAAGTGATTTACGATGGTGAAACTGGAACGATTAAAGTTACTTTGAGTAAAGGATTTTTGAGCGCCTTTGGAAAGATGGATGGAGTGCTTTACTATTGGGATCCAACTGCTAACCGTGGCGCTGGGGCTTGGACTGAAGTCCCAGGCTCACGTCAAGCTATGCAATCGACTGATAGTGAAGCGGTGATTAGTGTGCCATTTAATCCAACTGACGCAGGTTTCTCAGATGGGGACACAGTCTATTTCCAAGCCGGTGTTAATACATCAGGTCTCTTACAATCAGTTGCGGATGCGGTTACCAAAAACATGGGACCGGTTGCTGGTGGTATTGTGCAAGGAATCGTGGGTGCATATGAAGCTACCCTTGGAACAGGGAATAACTATGAATATTCTGACGTTCAAGGTGCGCAAGTTGTCACTGACTTTGAGTCAATGTCAACTTCTGCATCAGCCAGTTTGTTAGATTCTCAAGATGCTTCAATTTCAAACAGCATGGAAGCTAGCTATAGCATGGCTAAGAACAGTGAATCTTATGGACAAGACTCATTGGATAGCTTTTCAGCAACACAAGATTCTTTGGATGCCTCAATTTCAACAAGTTTACTTGATTCGGCTTCAACTTCTAGTTCATTCTCAATTAGTGTCTCGAGCTGGCAAGAAGATGCTCATAATCTTTGGCCAAGTGTATCCAAGAGTGCGTCAATTCAGGATTCTAAAAATAAATCTGAAAGTACTTCAGCAAGTACGGCATACGATACAGCTTCAAAAAGTGCTAGTCGCTCAGAGACTGTTGCCTCAACGTCAACTAGCAAATCAATTGTGAGTGCTGCCTCTAATGCTGTGAAATCAAATGCATCTATTAGTAAGGCTAATAGCCAAACGTCTGTTGCTAACAGTACATCTGCTTCAAAGAGTGCCTCAAAAGCAATTTCAGATAGTATTTCAGCATCACAAAGTGTGTCAACTTCTTTGTCTAAGGCTAATTCAACGGCTAGTGCGAATGCTTCTCGTTCAGTAACGGGTAATATTATAACTGGTTGGAGGGTTGATTCAGTGATGTCAGCATCCTTGACTGCATCAATGTCTGGCTCAGCTTCAATTTCAGCCTCAGCCTCAGCGTCAGTGCAACCAATTGATGAAATCAATTCAAAGCAAGCCTCTGCAAGTATTTCTCAAGCAAATTCAGCTTCGCTTTCTGCTTCATACTCAAAGCAAGTTGCTGACTCTGAAACATATGAACAAACATCGCTGGCAAATAGTTTTTCAAAGTCAGTCGCTGATGAAGAGGCTAGTGAAGATTCGTATTATGATTCAGCATATGAGAGTCAATCAATCTTTTCTGCTTCAAAGGGCGCAAGTCAATCAGCGAATGTTTCTTTAAATACATCATTGGATAATTCATCAAGTCAGTCATTGTATGATTCAGTGAGTGTATCAACTTCATCCTCAAAGTCGGTGATTCAATCAACGATTGATGATCGGGCTAGTGCCATTAGTTTGAGTAACTTTTTGGCGAGTCGAGCTGATTCACGTTCACGTTCAACATCATTGGCAGATATTGATGCTTCAATCAGTGGTAGTATCCGTAGCAATGTTGGTTGGATTTTCATCGACCAAAGTGCTTCTAAGTCTGGTTCAATTTTTGTGAGTCAATCAATTGCTGCTTCCACTTCAAAGTCGGTTTCTGAATGGCCAGCTTTCTCGGAATCTGATTCAAAGCGTAGTCAATCAACAATGGATTCTTACTATGATTCTATTGATGGGCTATTCTCAGGTAGCCGTTCGACTTCAGCTTCAACGAGTTCAAGTTTGACGGTAAATTCAGAAGAAGATTCAACATCAACCTCTAGTTCGATTATTGAAAAGTATTTGCCACACTATGAAGCTCTTTCAAAGAGCGAGAGTGCGTCAATGGCTTCCGAAAGTGCGTCAAACTCAAAGGCTGATTCTGAATCAGCATCAACTTCAAAGTCGCTTGCCGAATCGAATTCTGATTTGGATGCCTCAACTCAAGCTAGTCAATCAAAGGTTGCTTCGCAAAGTAAGTCACAGTCATTGATTGACTCACAAAGTGCGTCATCAAGTCAGGTGGCTGATTCACTTGCCGACTCACGCTCGAATACCTTATCAACAACAGATCAATCAGTTAGTGCGAGTCAATCAAAGGTTGATTCACAGAATGCTTCAGTGAGTGCACGTCATTCACGTGAGGATAGTATTTCAAATGAATCAAATAGTGCCAAAGCGTCAGTGATTGATTCTGTTTCAACCAGTGCTTCTAAGTCAAACTTAGAATCAAAGAGTCTTAGTCATATTTCTGAAAGTGTGTCTGCCTCTGCCTCTGATTCTGAAAGTGCTCGTCAATCAAAGAGTATGGCAAATGAGTTGAGTACGTCCGATGCTTCAATTAGTGCTTCAAAGTCGATTGATCAGTCACAACGTGCTTCACAATCTGCTTCGAAGACACCAAACGACGCTTCATTGAGTGTATCCGCTTCAAAGTCAAATCAACTTTCACAGCGTGCGTCAAATAGTGCTTCGCAATCAGTTTACGAGAGTGTGGCCAGTGAATCTTTGAGTGCAGCGGCATCAACCAGTGCTTCTGCTTTGACAAGTATTTCAAAGTCCATCTCACAAAATGAAAGTGCTGTTGAAGCATCAAAGAGTGCTTCAGCTTCGCTTTCTGCTAATATCAGTGAAATTGCCTCAACAAGTACAAGCATTTCACGCAGTGCTAACTTGGATTCACAAAGTGCCTCCGCCTCAACGTCTGATTCTGACAGTGTTTCAGCTTCAAAATCAGCTGCAGATGATGATGCCGTGAAATCAAAGTCAGCTAGTGAATCAATTGTGGCCTCAATTGAAGCCTCTATTTCTGCTTCAATTAAAGATGATTCAACGATTGACTCAATGAATGAGTCTTTGTCTGAACAACAGTCAAATTCAGTTGTCGCCTCAAAGTCAGCTTCTGAAGAGTTGAACTCAGAATTGATTTCACTTTCAAAGTCAGCATCGGCTTCAATCGGCGTTTCTGAAAATGCATCAGCTGATAAGTCGAACTCATTGAATGAATCAATTGTGACCTCACAATCAATCCTTGATTCAGAAGACGACTCTCGTTCAACGTCAACTAGTGGATCAATGTCGACATCACAATCGATTGTTGATTCATTGAACGAAAAATCAATGAGTACTTCAGCAAGTGTGTCTGCGTCATTAATGGAACTAACTTCCGAGTCAGATTCGATTAACGCATCTATTTCACATTCACAATCGTTGGTAGATAGTGCCGCAGATGCTTCAACTTCTGCTGCTGATTCAAAGGAAGCATCAATTTCTACTTCGGCGAGCCATCTCGAAAGCGATAATACATCGCACTCTAATGCTTCAACTTCTGCTTCAGCTGCAGTGGATGCTTCGAATAAGGCTTCGGCTTCAAAATCTGTTTCAGTGAGTGCATCAAATGCTTCTGTTTCAGCTTCAGAATCTGTTTCAGTATCAAACCGACCTTCAGCAACAAATGAATCAGAGAGTGCAGCTCTTTCGAAGAAGGATTCAATGGATGGTTCTGTCAGCCAAAGCGAGTCACGTCAACAAAGTATTTCTGATGCATCTGAGTCAGCATCCGCTTCTACGCAAACTTCTCAATCAGCTTCTCAATCAGCCTCAGAATCACGAGTTAAGCAAGATGAAGACAGTGTTGCATCTGCTTCGGCCTCAACTTCTGATCAGCTTAGCGAAGTTGTCTCAAAGAGCCAAGCGGATTCACTTAGTCGTTCAATTAACTCAGCGTCAGCCTCGGCCTCTGATAGTGTGTCGGCCCGTGAATCAACTTCGAACACGAATTCAGATAGCGATGTAGATAGTGCATCTTTGTCAACGTCTGCCAGTCTTTCTAAGGTGACTTCACAAAGTGGTTCAATTTCAACATCAAGTGCTGAAGAGGCGGCTTCAAAGGTTGTGTCACAATCATTGGTTGATGCAACGTCTGTTTCGGAGTCAGGCTCAATTTCGAAGTCAACTAGTGTTGCGCAGTCTCTTGAGTCTGCATCACAAGAGGCCTCAGATTCAACGTCTGTCTCAATTGATAAGTCAATGAGTACGTCCAATAGTTTGGTCAACTCATTAGCAAGTGACTCAACATCAGCTTCATTGTCTGATAGTTTGTCTAGCTCAACCAGTGCATCAACTTCTGATAGTGATTCCATTTCAAAGCAGGTTTCTGAATCAGAAAGCGCATCAACTTCAGCAAGTACTTCGATTTCTTTGAGCGATTCAAGTTCAATTAGTTTGTCTGAATCATTGAGTGCTTCAAAGTCACTAAGTACTTCTGAGTCAGATAGTGGTTCAACATCAGTTAGTGTATCTACTTCAATCAGTATCTCTAATTCCGAAAGTATTTCAGGTTCAGTGAGTGGCTCAACATCTGTTAGTGATTCACAATCAACAAGTTTGTCAACTGAGCAAAGTTTAGAGGATTCAATCAGTGTGTCGAATTCTGAAAGTACATCAGTTTCAGTGAGTGGTTCAACTTCATTGAGTATCTCTCAATCTGATAGTGCATCTATTTCAGAAAGTACATCGGCTGAAAAGAGTTTGTCAGAATCAACGAGTGTTTCACTTTCTGAGAGTCTATCGACATCAAAGAGTCACTCTGAATCTGTAAGTGCATCACAATCACAAAGTGGGTCTGATTCAGTCAGCGTATCGGCGTCAACAAGTGCTTCACTGGAGAAGAGTTTGTCAGCTTCGAAGAGTTTGTCTGAATCAATCAGCACATCCACTTCAACGAGTCAGTCAGATTCTACGAGTGCTTCAAATGAGGAAAATGCCTCATTGTCAAAGCAAGCCTCAATCTCGATGAGTGTATCAACTGCTGTTAGTGTGTCGACTTCAACAAGTCAATCTGAATCGGCTAGTTTGATTAGCTCGGTTAGTTTGTCTGAATCAATTCGCCAGTCGCAATCAGTCAGTGTTTCAAAGGTCACCAGTGCCTCTGTTTCAACGAGTGCTTCGCTTTCGACCAGCTTATCGACGTCAACCAGCACATCTGGCTCAGTTAGTCGTTCAGGATCAACAAGTACCTCAACATCGTTGAGTGATTCGACATCAAAGAGTGCCTCACTCTCTGAGAGTACGTCAACTTCAGTTAGTGGATCGGTTTCGACAAGTACGTCAACGTCAACGAGCGTCTCTGTTTCTAAGAGTGATTCCGACTCAAGTAGCCAATCAACTTCAGCGAGTGTGTCAGCATCAACCAGTGATTCAGATTCACACAGTATCTCGCTTTCAAATAGCGAATCAGCTTCAGCTAGTGATGCGGCATCAATCAGTTTGTCTGACTCACAAAGTCAATCAGCATCAAAGAGTGCTTCAGAATCATTGCGTGTTTCAACAGCAACGAGTGTGAGTGCATCTGAATCTGTCAGTGTTTCTGGTTCATCAAGTGTATCAGCGTCAACGAGTGATTCGGATTCACAAAGTATCTCATTGTCAGAGAGCATTTCAGGATCAGTAAGTACTTCAACGTCAGTCGAAACATCATTGATTGCAAGCAAGTCAGCGTCACAAAGTAAGGCTGATTCAATTCAGGCTTCTGAAGCAAGTAGTTTGTCAGCATCCGTTAGTGATTCAGTTTCGCTTGTGACATCTGAGTCGATTAGCACTTCAAGTTCATTGAGCCATTCACTTTCATTGAGTCAATCAACGTCAACAAGTGTTTCAGGTTCCTTGAGTGCTTCGGCATCATTACAAGGTTCTACCTCGACCTCAGTGAGTCAGTCAACGTCACAGAGTATTGCGACTTCAACGAGTGTTTCGACCTCAAAGAGTCAATCAGCCTCAGCAAGTGACGCGGCTTCAATTAGCACATCTGCTTCAAAGAAACAGTCTGCCTCATTGAGTGAATCAGCTTCGTTGAGTGGATCAGTTTCATTAAGTGAGTCAGTTGTTAAGAGTCAATCGATTTCAGTAAGTGCATCCATTTCTACGAGTGATGCCGCCTCACTGAGTGATTCAACTTCATTAAGCAACTCTGTCTCAAAGAGTCTGGTGACGTCCACAAGTGTTTCAACCTCAAAGAGCGGTTCTGCGTCAAAGAGTCAATCAGTATCGCTAAGTGATTCAGTTTCAAAGAGTGGTTCAGATGCAGTAAGTGTTTCTGTGTCAGAACAAGCATCAGTCTCAAGCTCTAAGAGCATCTCGGCTTCAAAGAGTGCGTCTGAATCACGTAGTAAGCAAGATTCAATAAGTCAGAGTGCGTCAACTTCGGCTAGTGACTCTGTTTCAAAGCAAACGTCTGAGTCGCTTAGTCAATCGGTTTCTGCAAGTGCTTCGCACATTGAGAGTGAGATGACATCAAAAAGTGCGGCTGTTTCAATTAGTACCTCAACCTCGTTGAGTGATTCAACCTCGAAGAGCCTTTCACTTTCAAACGTCACATCAACGTCGTTAAGTGATTCAACTTCTAAGAGTGTGTCAGACGTGGCAAGTGTGTCGACATCGCTAAGTGGTTCACAGTCAAAGAGTGCTTCAGATGCAATTGTTGATTCAAAGATTCACAGTATCTCAAAGTCAACGAGCGAGTCGCAATCACTTATTGAATCGCACTCAATCAGTGCGTCGAAGTCAACGAGTCAATCAATCTTAGATCATGAATCAATTTCAACAACAATCGTTGATTCAACGAATACGTCAAAGATTGAAACTGAGTCTGAATCGGTTAGTGCTTCTGAATCAACAAGTTTGTCTAAGTCAATTCTTGAATCTACGTCGGTTCAAACATCAGTCTCAAAGCAAACGTCTGAGTCAGTAAGTACGTCAAGTTCAATCAGTGTTGATGACTCAACGCAAAAGTCACAATCACGTGTCGTGTCGATCTCAACAAGCGTGTCAGCTTCCGTGAATGACTCGACTTCAACGTTAGATTCAATTTCGGCAAGTGACTTGGCTTCAAAGAGTGCCTCAAAATCAATTGAAACTTCAGAGTCATTGCGTCACTCAATTTCAAAGAGTACATCTGATTCTGTTGATGTTGAAAACTCAAAGAGTGCGTCAACATCAAAGTCGGGCTCAGCTTCACTTGAGGCATCAAAGGTGGGGAGTGACTCACTTTCAAAGAGTGCTTCACAATCAATTGCCGTGTCAGGTTCAACGAGTGCGTCTGTTTCTAAATCAGCTTCACAATCAAATGCGATTGCTGATTCAGAGAGTGCGCTTCTCTCAAAGTCTGCCTCGGTTTCAAAGCAAGTTTCTCTTTCTCAGAGTGTTTCAGGTTCAACGAGTCAATCAAATGAGGCGTCGGTCGATGGCTCAGTGAGCGCTTCAACCTCAGCTGAAAAGTCTTTGTCTCGTGCAGATTCTGAATCAAGTAGCGCTTCAACTTCAAGCAGCAAATCGTTGTCAGTTGTTGCTTCAATGTCAACGAGTGATTCGCTTTCAAAGAGTCGGTCAATCTCTGTCGTAACGTCAGACTCAATGAGTGCATCGATTTCTGATAGTTACTCAGTCTCGGCAGTTGTTTCAACATCAACGAGTGCTTCAGCTTCATTGAGCGATTCGACTTCACTCGAGACTTCAAAGTCACAAAGTGGATCAAGCTCAAAGAGTGGTTCTGTTTCAATTGCAACCTCTCAGTCAATGAGTCGTTCAACCTCAACCAGTCGCTCACAAGTTGTTGATGCATCGAAGTCTGCAAGTGCCTCTGTTTCTGAAGCTGGCTCTCTTTCAACGGTGAAATCATACTCAACGAGTGCCTCAAGTTCGAAGAGTCTATCACTGTCAAAGCAGACGTCTCAGTCAGATAGTGCTTCAACGTCTAAGGTTGCTTCAATTTCAATGGTAACGTCAAAGTCTGTTAGTGCATCAGGATCAAGTAGTTTGTCTATTTCAAAGATGACGTCAGTATCTATGAGTGCATCATCATCACAAAGTGTGATTGATCAAATTTTCCAAGATCGTAAGGATGCCGCCAAGGATGCGGTGAACAAGTTACCAAATCTAAGCGACAAGGAAAAGCAAGACTTTAATAAGCAAATTGACGACGCCAAGACCAATGATAAGATTGATCAAATCGTGACGGATGCTAAACATAAAGATGCCCAGAACTTGCAAGATGCTAAGGGTGCGGGTAAAGATGTCATTAATAAGTTGCCAAACTTGAATGACCAAGATAAGGACGCCCTTAACAAACAAATTGATGCTGGTCAAACGGTTGATCAAGTGCAACAAATTGTTAAAGATGCCGCCAAGGATGCGGTGAATAAATTGCCAAACTTGAGCGACAAGGAAAAGCAAGACTTTAACAAGCAGATTGATGATGCCCAGTCAATTGACGTTGTCGATCAAGTTGTAAATGATGCCAAGCATCAAGATGGACAAAACTTGCAAGACGCTAAGGATGCGGGTAAAGATGTCATTAATAAGTTGCCAAACTTGAATGACCAAGATAAGGACGCCCTTAACAAACAAATTGATGCTGGTCAAACGGTTGATCAAGTGCAACAAATTGTTAAAGATGCCGCCAAGGATGCGGTGAATAAATTGCCAAACTTGAGCGACAAGGAAAAGCAAGACTTTAACAAGCAGATTGATGATGCCCAGTCAATTGACGGTGTCGATCAAGTTGTAAATGATGCCAAGCATCAAGATGGACAAAACTTGCAAGACGCTAAGGACAAAGCTAAGGATGTTATTAGCAAGTGGCCAAACCTAGATGATCAAGCTACGGATGCTTTGAACAAACAAATTGATGCTGGTCAAACGGTTGATCAAGTGCAACAAATTGTTAAAGATGCCGCCAAGGATGCAGTGAATAAATTGCCAAACTTGAGCGACAAAGAAAAGCAAGACTTTAACAAGCGGATTGATGATGCTAAGACTACTGACGCTATTGATCAAGTTGTCAAGGATGCAAATGCTCTAAATGATTCAAGAAACTTGCAAGATGCCAAAGATGCTGCCAAGGATGCGGTGAATAAGTTGCCAAACTTGAGCGACAAAGAAAAGCAAGACTTTAACAAGCGGATTGATGATGCTAAGACTACCGATGCAATTAATCAAATTGTTAATGAAGCTAAGCAGCAAGATGCTAAGAATTTGCAAGATGCTAAGGATAACGGCAAGCATGTCATCGATCAGTTACCAAACTTAAACGATCGTGAGAAAGATGATTTCAAGCGCCGTGTTGATAATGGGCAAACAATCGATGAGATTAATCGAATCGTTGCTGATGCCAAGGCGAAGAATGCACAAAATTTGCAGGATGCCAAGAATAACGGTAAGCAACAAATTGAGCAATTACCAAACTTGACGCCAAATCAAAAGCAAGACTTTAAGAAAAGAATTGATGATGCATCATCAATGATGGAGATTCAAAACATTGTTGATGAAGCAACGCAATCAAATGCCGGACAAGTCATGACCGGACAGCAGGCACAATTGCCAGATACTGCTGTAAATGCACAGTCTAACTTGGGCGTGTTAGGTGGAACGATGTTAGGACTATTAACATTGTTTGGCTTAGGTAAGCGCCGCAAGCGTGAAGAAGAGAAGTAATTAAAAAGATTTTCTTCACATTAGAAAAGACCTTTTGCTTAAGCAAAAGGTCTTTTTTGTATGGACGGGCATATCAATGCGTTCAAAATAAGGATGTACAGTAACGCTATTGAATTCACAATGTTAAAGGAAGCTCATCTTTTATAAAGCACGTAAAATAAGTGTGATATAATAAAGTTTGTGAGTATGAAAACGATTACAACTAATCGGAAAACGTTTTAATTGTTGACTACTTCACAAGTGGACGCGTATAATTAACGATGGTCAAAAAACTTATGTATCTATCTTGAATGGGTATTATGGAGGAAAATATAATGAAGATTTTTGCTTACGGAATTCGTGAAGATGAACAACCAGCATTGAAGGAATGGGAAGGTAACAACCCTGAAGTCGATGTAGAGTTTACAGATCAATTACTTACACCTGAAACAGCTGCTTTGGCTAAGGGTGCAGATGCAGTCAATGTTTACCAACAATTAGACTACACTCGTGAAACTTTGTCAGCATTGCATGAGTTGGGTATCAACAAGATGTCATTGCGTAACGTTGGTATCGATAACATCGATTTGCCAGCTGCGCGTGAATTTGATTTTAGCATTTCAAATGTGCCAGTTTACTCACCAAATGCGATTGCTGAACACTCAATGATTCAACTTTCACGTTTGCTACGTCGCGCTAAGGCATTGGATAAGAAGATTGCTAACCATGACTTGCGTTGGGCACCAACAATTGGTCGTGAAATGCGTATGCAAACTGTCGGAATTATTGGTACTGGTCACATTGGTCGTGTTGCTATCAAGATTTTGCAAGGATTCGGCGCAAAGGTTATCGCTTACGATAAGTTCCAAAACGATGACATCAAGGCTCAAGGATTGTACGTTGATACTTTGGATGAGCTTTATGCACAAGCAGATGCCATCTCATTGTATGTTCCTGGTGTTGCTGAAAACCACCACATGATTGATGCCGATGCCATTTCAAAGATGAAGGACGGCGTTGTTTTGGTTAACGTTGCTCGTGGAAACTTGATGGATATCGACGCCGTTATCGACGGTTTGAACTCAGGTAAGATTTCTGACTTCGCAATGGACGTTTACGAAGATGAAGTTGGTTTGTTCAACGAAGACTGGTCTGGTAAGGAATTCCCTGATCCAAAGATTGCTGACTTGATTGATCGTGAAAACGTATTGGTAACACCTCACACTGCCTTCTACACAACTAAGGCTGTTTACGAGATGGTTACACAATCAATGGATGCATCATTGGCCTTCATTAAGGGTGAAACACCAGCCATTGCGGTTGAATACTAATATTTATTTGAGAGTAGGGAAAAAATATGAATAATCAAGTTTTTGACGGTAGCTATAAGTTTACCGCTAAAGATTTCTTCTTTAAGGTGCTGAATGGGTCAGCACAGGGTATCTTGATTGGTGTTTTGCCATCAGCCGTACTTAAGTATGTGCTATTGCCATTCATCAAGAGTGGTCAAGCTTGGGCCATGGACTTCAATGCTATTTTGGTATTGTTTAGCTCATTTATTCCAATCTTGATTGGTGTTGCAATTGCTTTGCAATTCAAGATGAAGCCACTTGATGTTGGTGTTATGGCCATTGCGACTGGTGCTGCATCAGGTTCAATCAAGTGGGCGACTGCTCCAGCTGGGTTTGTGAACCCGGTTACTGGCGTTAAGTCAGTTGTTCCTGGAACAGTTTATATTGCTCAAGGTGCCGGAGATGTGATTAATGCTATGATTGTTGCGGCAATCGGTGTTGTTGTTATCTGGTTAGTTGCCAAGTATCTTAATGGGTTCGGAGCTGTTGCCATTATTTTGAGCCCACTTCTAATTGGTGGTGGTGTTGCGATGGTTGGTCACTGGATTGCACCATATGTTGGTGCAATTACAACTGCTATCGGTAACGGGGTTGAATTGTTTACTTCACTTCAACCACTTCCAATGGCTATTTTGATTGCAATGGCCTTCGCCTGCTTGATTGTTACGCCAGTATCAACTGTTGGTATTGCGTTGGCAATTACATTGTCAGGTGTTGGTGCCGGTGCTGCCGGTGTTGGTGTTGTCGCAACAACTGTTGTTTTGTTGATTAACTCATTGAAGGTTAACAAGCCTGGAACAACAGTTGCCATCTTCTTGGGTGCCATGAAGGGAATGATGCCTTCCGTATTCAAGAAGCCAATTATGTTCCTTTCATTCTTGGCTACTGCCGCTGTAAGTGCGTTGCCAGTTGCTTTGTTTAATGTTCAAGGAACACCAACTTCAGCCGGATTCGGTTGGATTGGAATGGTTTCACCTATTCAATCAATGTTGGCTGATGGTCCTGATAAGGTCTTCATCAACCACGTGGTTAGCGTTGTGCCTGGTATTGTGACTTGGTTCATCGTACCAATCGTTGCTGGATTTGTAATGGATTACCTTTTCTCAAAGGTTTTGCACTTGTACTCTCCAGAAGATTTCAAGCAAGATATGTAATTAAAAAAAGATCGTGGATGCTCAGCATTCACGATCTTTTTTTATGAAACGCTTAATTCTAAGTATTATGTGAAATGTTGCACTTGTATTCATCGCTGAATATGGTAAAATACATTACTGTTGTGTAATATATTGAATTGTTGCGTACATTGTATATAAATAAAAAAATTGGAGTAAACAAATGACTAGTCAAACCTTTGATGGCTCTTATAAGTTAACTTTTAAGGACTTCTTTTTCAAAGTGCTAAATGGCTCAGCGCAAGGAATTATCATTGCGGTCTGTCCATCAGCCATTGTTAAATATATGCTGTTACCATTTGTAAATAGTGGTCAAGCTTGGGCAATGGATTTGAATGCAATCTTGGTTCTCTTCTGTTCCTTCTTACCAATCATTATTGGGGTGCTCACGGCTTTGCAATTCAATATGCGTCCATTGGATGTTGGGGTAATGGCAATTGCGGTAGGGGCTTCAACAGGGTCATTTAAGTGGGGGACAGCACCATCAGGGTTCGTTAACCCAGTGACCCACCTTACGCAAACGCAACCAGGAACATTATTTATTGCTTCTGGTGCGGGTGATGTGATTAATGCCATGATTGTCTCTGGAATCGGTGTTATCACAATTTGGTTAGTTTCGCGGTATCTAAATGGTTTTGGAGCAGTTGCAATTATTTTAAGTCCACTATTAATTGGTGGTGGGGTTGCCATGTTAGGTAACTTTATTGCCCCTTACGTTGGTTCTGTTACGGCGGCCATCGGTGAGTTCGTGGAGATGTTTACCGAACTTCAACCATTACCAATGGCCATTTTGATTGCAATGGCCTTCTCATGTATCATTGTGACACCGATTTCGACAGTTGGAATTGCGCTTGCTATCTCATTGTCTGGACTTGGAGCTGGAGCAGCTGGAATTGGTGTTGTTTCAACGACAGTTGTGTTGCTGATCAATTCACTTCAAGTGAACAGTAAAGGAACTTCAGCAGCCATTTTCTTGGGAGCAATGAAGGGAATGATGCCAAGCATCTTCAAGAAGCCACGTATGTTTTTGGCCTTTATCACAACCGCAGCGATTAGTGCCCTTCCGGTTGTGATGTTTAATGTTCAAGGAACACCAACTTCAGCCGGTTTCGGTTGGATTGGAATGGTTTCACCTATTCAATCGATGGTGGTACACGGCGCAGATAAGACGTTTATGTCAAATGCTGTGGCAGTTGTGCCAGGATTGATTACGTGGTTCGTGGTACCGATTGTAGCTGGTTTTGTAGTTAACTATGTCTTCACGAAGATTGCACACATGTACTCAGCTAAAGATTTAAAACAAGAAATGTAAACGAAAAGGTCACAGCATCGCTGTGACCTTTTTTCTGTATCCGTGTATAATGTGAGACAACTTAGGAGGATTAAACCATGCAAATTAAAACTGATTTAACACTAGCGGGCTACATGCCGGATCAATATGCAAAAGCTGCTCCAGAAAATGCGAAGAAAAATGGGACGCCGGTCATATCGTTTCCTTTTGAGGTTTCAGATATTCCAAAATCCGCTAATTATTTAGCATGGACGTTGATTGATGATGATGCAATTCCGGTTGTCGGATTTGCGTGGATCCATTGGACGATGATTGATGTACCAGTTACGGATACAACGATGCTGATTCCCGCTGACTTTTCACGTAAGGCTACAGTTGGCGTTCAAGGTAAGAACAGCCAAGCTTCGAAATTTGTCGGAGAAACGGATGAAATGCTAACTTCTCGTTACACTGGACCAATGCCGCCAGATCAACCGCATGCATACCGCTTGGCTGTTTATGCGATGCCTGAACCGTTATCACTTGTGCCAGGTTACTATCTAAATGAGCAGCTCCGTGCGCTTGAAGGTAATGTTTTAGCGTGTGCGACACTGGATATCTGGGCAGAGAATTAATGAATACGAAAAAAAGCACATCGGAGCGTATCCGATGTGCTTTTTAAAGTTAATTACTTTGAGATAACTTGCTTACCCTTGTATGAACCATCAGCTGAAACGTGATGGTTACGTACGTAAACGCCGTTTTCGTCCAAGTGGATTGCTGGTGTCTTAATACCACCACGTCCGCCACGACGCATGCGCTTCTTCATCTTTGATGTCTTACGTGCAGGAACTGCCATATATAAATCCTCCTTACACCGCCGTGTTTAAAAGAAGGCAGTGTTATTTATAATCGATATTATTTTCAACTGTTCTAAATTACCTGATTTTCAACCTTTTGTCAAGTTTTTGCCGAATTTCATTGATTTTCAGTCGTTTTATTTACAAATCTGGTGAAAAGGGAGATAATTTAGTTGTAACAAAAAAATAATCGTCACAAGAGGAGAATTTACGATGGTTGAACCAAAGCGTTTTAAAAATGTATTAGTTGCGGTTGATGACTCTGAGTTAGGGCAGTTGGCGTTGGTGAATGCGATTCATCAAGCTGAAGAAGATGGTGCCAAGTTAACGATTGTGTCGTTTTTTGAACCAAGTGAACTCAATACATTTGATGCATTAGACAAAGACAAAATTCAAGCCGCTGAATCAAAAGTGGAAGAAAATCTAAAGGGGTTCCAAAAGCAAGCTTTGGATGCGGGTGTGGAAGATGTGCAACCAATCTATGCTGTTGGTGAACCGGGTGAACAATTAGTTAAACATATTATTAGTGAGGCACATGCAGACTTAGTCGTCATGGGGGCACATTCTAAGCCTGGTGTGCGTGCGTATTTCGGATCGCAATCAAATTATGTAGCAAATCATGCTGATGTAACAGTGATGATTGTACGTTAATTTGGTAAGAAAGGACGCAGGGGCGTTCTTTTTTTATGGATTAACTTTTGGGGAGTGTATGATGGATTTATTGAACGAATATATTGATGCTTATTTATCGACGTTAAAATACTTGGATGAGGTGATTTCGGAACCGGCTGATGAGTATGAGCTATCTTTTGAGCAATACTTGATTCTTCATAATATTGCACAAAAAGACGGGTTAACTTTAAGTGACATTGTGGATAATCGAAGTGTGACCAGAGCTGCCGTTTCGCGACAAATTAAAATGTTGTTAAAACGAGACTATGTCTATCAAGAGCCTGATGAAAACGATCGGCGACGGATGCTTTTGCATTTAACGGAAGAGGGCATTGAAGTTGAAAAAGTGGTTACGCGTCGCGTGGAAACCAGGTTCCAAGGTTGGGTTGAGGTATTTGGTCAAACGACAGCGCGAAATATCTTAGAATTTATTCGAACGTTCGATGATAAAGTTGTTTCAAAGACAAAGGCACGTTCGCGTGGGAAAAACGACTTGTCAAGATAAAATGAGTGTTGTATAATAAAAAAGTTGATTTTTGGGCATTAGCCAAGCGGTAAGGCAATGGTTTCTGGTATCATTATTCGCTGGTTCGAATCCAGCATGCCCAGCTATTTAGAGTAATTCATTCGTGAATTGCTCTTTTTTTGTGCCTTTTAATCGTTGGCTATGAATCCCTTGTGAAAAATGGTACAATAGAAATGTAAACTATAATATTAATGGGAGGGTTTTAACATGCCACAACATCATCAAAAGGTTGTCCTAATTGGGGACGGCGCTGTCGGATCATCTTACGCTTTTGCAATGGTTCAACAAGGTATTGCAGAAGAACTAGTTATCGTTGACGTTGCTAAAGAACAAACAGTCGGGGATGCATTGGATTTAGAAGATGCGACTGCTTGGACTTACAACAAGAACGTTCGCTCAGGAGACTATGAGGACGCCAAGGATGCTGAACTAGCGGTCATCACTGCCGGAGCACCACAAAAGCCTGGTGAGACGCGCTTGGACTTGGTTGATAAGAACTTGAAGATTATGCAATCAATTATCAAGCCCCTAATGGCATCTGGTTTTGATGGTATTATTTTGGTCGCTGCTAACCCTGTTGATATTCTAACGATGGCTGCGCAACGCTTCTCAGGTTTGCCAACTAATCGTGTGTTTGGTTCAGGAACTTCTTTGGATACTGCACGTTTACGTGTTAACTTGGGTAAGGAATTTGGTGTTGCCCCAGAAAGTGTTGATGCTTATATCTTGGCAGAACACGGGGATTCAGAATTTGCTAACTTCGCTGAAGCAACCATTGGTGGTCGTCCTTTGATGGATTGGGCTGCTGAAAAGGGACTCACTGAAGACGATCTAGAACAAATTCTTTATGATACGGCCCACAAAGCATATGAAATTATTAACCGTAAGGGTGCCACATTCTATGGAATTGGTACGTCATTGGCACGGATTACCCGTGCTATCTTCCGCGACGAACGTGCGGTTTTGCCTGTTGGCGCATATTTGGACGGTCAATACGGGTTGAATGATATCTACATTGGTACACCAGCGATTATTGGTGCTAACGGTGTTGAAAGTGTTATCGAAACAAAATTAACTGACGGTGAATTAGAACGATTCCATGCATCAGCTAAGACTTTGAAAGAAGTTGCTGAAGGTGGTTTTGCTAAATTAGCTGACTAAAAATAAAAAGGCTGAACACAATGTTGTGTTCAGCTTTTTTATTTATCCTAATGGCCACCTTCGGCAGCTTGAATGCCTTCCTTTAAACCATCGGCCATTGGTGTATGATCACGAAAAGCCTCATTTTCAATGGGCAGATGTAGTTGGAAGTCGCTCATGAGTTCTAGCGTACCTTGTAGTTGTTCGGTATGGGTTTCAAGTAAATGGCCACCAAATGTGTGGTCATCACTTAGGAAGTGGAGATGCCAACCTGCAGCAACGGTACCCTGATACAATTCTGGGGCGAAATAGCCGACAATCGTACCACTGATATTTTCGGCGGTAAATGTTGGTTGCTTTTGGGCAACTTCCAATAGGCTTGGATATGGTGCCGTAGACTTAGGTGCTGCTCGAACCAAAACATCTTTAAAGTTACCGTGTAACTCTAAGGCAGCAAAATTGTTTGTGAAATGATAGCCGTGCTGTAAGTCGGCAAGACTAGCGAAATCTGTAGGTGCTAGGTCTAATTCGATGGCGTCGCTTGAAGCGAAGTGAACGGTCGCAAAGGGGAGTTTTGTGTCCATATCTGTAATGTGGTTCACATTTCCAAACTCATCGGCTTGATGAACGTCACCTTTGAGGATGATGACTTCGCCATCAACGCCATCGAGGGTACCGATACCAGTATCTCCGTGGGTCAAAAGTTCGCCAATGGTTGTTGTTCCTTGCATTTGCTTAGCCATTAGGGCTGCGAGTGTACTATGTTGATAAATTTTTGACATATCCGATTCCTCCAAAAAAAGCTGCCATTGGCAGCTTGTGTGTGTCATTATCCTTCAGATTCAACCAATTCAGCTAATTCATAGTTATGTGAATAATCCACGGGGATGTCGACAACGACAGGACCTTCGGTTGCAAAGGCTTCGTCAAGCACGGCATCTAATTGCTCAGGGCTTTCGACGCGTAAGCCTTTAGCTCCGTTGGCTTCCGCGAACTTAACGATATCAATGTTGGCAAACTTAACCCCAGCGGATTGGCCGTCATACTTCTTTTCTTCTTGGAACTTAACCATGTCGTAGTTGGCGTTGTCGTTCCAAACTAAGCTTACAGTGTTCAAACCTAAGGCAACGGCAGTTGACAGTTCTTGACCTGAGAAGAAGAAACCACCGTCTCCTGAAACAGAAACAGACTTGGCGTTAGGGCGAACCATAGCAGCAGCCATGGCCCATGGTAATCCAACTCCGAGCGTTTGCATACCGTTTGAAATCAAGAAGTGGCGTGGTACATAAGATTTGAAGTGACGTGCCATCCAAATGTAGTGTGATCCGATATCGGTTGAAACGGTCATATCATCAGTGACGTGTGCTTGTAATGACTTGATGACATTCAATGGGTGGTTAAGATTTGCAGTAGCTGGTGTATAGCTTGCTTCATCGGCTTCGCGTAATTCTTGTTTGAATTCAGCAAGTTGTTCTAGTGAAGCATTTGGCATTTCGTAACCAACGATGCGCGATTGTAAGTCGTGCAAAGTATCAGCAATATCACCGATTAATTGACGTTCGGGAGCAAAGTTATTATCGATTTGGGCTGCAGTTGTATCCAATGATACAATTCGCAAATTCTTTTCGGCGTTCCAATTACGAGGCTCATATTCAATGGCATCGTAACCAACGGTAATAACCAAATCAGATTGGGCTAATAGTTGATCTCCAACTTGATTGCGGAATAACCCAATGCGACCGAAGAAGGTGGCTGGTTCTAAGTCGCGTGAAATCACGCCGGCGCCTTGGAAGGTTTCTACAACAGGTAGCGTTGTTTGGGTGAGTAGATCGTGCAACGCAGCGGTTGAAGCATCATCAGAACCACGTTGACCAACTAAAATGACAGGCAACTTTGCGGCTTTGATTTGCGTAGCCAACCAGTCAATATCTTCGATTGAGGCAGCCCCCATACGTGGAGCTTGGACTTCAGGCACGGCTTGGGTTGTGACTACGGCATCGTCGACGTCTTGTGGAAGTGAAACAAAGGCGGCACCAGGTTTGGGACCATTCGCAGCTACAATCGCGTTTGAAACAATTTCAGAAATGTTTTCAGGGTCTTGAATTTCAGCTGAGTAATTCGTGATTGGCGCAAAAATAGCTGTGGCTGGTGTACTTTGGTGTGTCAAACGGTAAAGGTCTTTACG
Source organism: Weissella viridescens (assembly GCF_014789145.1). Classification (GTDB taxonomy): domain Bacteria; phylum Bacillota; class Bacilli; order Lactobacillales; family Lactobacillaceae; genus Weissella; species Weissella viridescens. The sequence continues at coordinate 293,568 of NZ_CP061835.1, forward strand.
TGGAACTTGTCCACCAATTGCAAGGAGTGGATCACCTTCGGCGCTGGCGGTCATTAATCCAGTTGCCAAATTACCGACTCCAGGTCCTGAAGTGGCGATTACAACCCCAGGCTTGCCAGTGATGCGGGCAAATCCTTGTGCCATGAAGATGGCGTTTTGCTCGTGACGCGTGACAATTAACTTTGGTGAAGTTTCGCCAGCATCTGGGTGGTCAAGGCGTTCAAAAAGACGATCAATCTTGGCACCAGGGATACCAAAGACGAGATCGATATCGTTGTTATTTAAAGTGTTAACGAGTAAATCTGCACCATATTGTTGCTTTTCTGTCATGTTAGAAAAATTCCCCTCTATTACATATGTAAATTAACAATTATAAAACATTGCTTTCATTGTACAACAAAACTTTATAAAAAGTGACCCGAGTTTAAAAGTTTTAAAAAAGAGTGCTGTTTTGCGTCTATTTAAAGTTGATAAAGCCGTTAAATGGCAGCATCCACATAAATGTGACAAATATGTCAAATTTATGAAGAAAATGTCAAAAAAGACTTGCACTCTACTAGATAAAGTGCTAATATAGTATTTGTAAGTTAGGAATGGCTAAGAAGTAAGTGTTAGCCCGGGTTGTTAAGGCAACCGCTTCTAACGGACGTTAACTACAGATACAAAACATTGTACAGAAATTAGGAGGCCGTAATTATGGCACAAGATACATTTGGATTTTCAGACTTTGATGATATTTTTCGGATGATGAATAATGATGCATCACGCATGAGTCGGTCACAACAAGATCAAATGAGAAATCAACAAATGCGTGGACAACGCGCACCACAACAACCAAAAGAAGAAAAAGGAATGTTGGATCAATATGGTATTAACATGACTGAGCTTGCTCGTCGTGGCAAGTTTGATCCAGTCATCGGACGTGATGATGAAATCGATCGCGTCATTGAAATTTTGAACCGTCGTTCAAAGAACAACCCAGTTTTGATTGGAGAACCTGGAGTTGGTAAGACAGCTGTTGTTGAAGGATTGGCACAAGCAATTGTTAATGCCAAGGTTCCAGCAAAGTTGCAAGATAAGGAAGTCATTCGTTTGGATGTTGTTTCACTTGTTCAAGGAACTGGTGTACGAGGCGAATTTGAAGAGCGTATGCAACAATTAATGGATGAAGTTTCAAAGCGTAAGGATGTTATCCTATTCATCGACGAAATTCATGAAATCATGGGTGCCGGTGGAACTGGAGAAGGTTCAATGGACGCTGGAAACATTTTGAAGCCAGCATTGGCTCGTGGAGATTTCCAATTAGTTGGTGCAACAACTTTGAACGAGTACCGTGACATTGAAAAGGACGGAGCGATTGCTCGTCGTTTGCAAACAGTTATGGTTGATGAACCTTCAACTGATGAAGCTGTTCAAATCTTGAAGGGTATCCAACCTAAGTATGAGGATTACCACAAGGTAAAGTATTCAGAAGGGGCTATCCAAGCTGCTGTTGATTTGTCAAGCCGTTACATTCAAGAGCGTTTCTTGCCTGACAAGGCCATCGATTTGATGGATGAAGCTGGATCAAAGAAGAATCTTTCATTGAAGGTCGGAGATCCAAAGGAAATCCAAAAGAAGATTGATGCAGCTGAAGCAAACAAGAAGCAAGCAGCTGATGATGAAGATTTCGAGAAGGCTGGTTACTGGCGTGACCAAATCAATCAATTGACTTTGCAACTAGAATCAATTGAAAGCCAAAAGCCTCAAGACGATTCAACTAAGACTGTTACAAAACGTGACATCGAAAAGATTGTTGAAGAGAAGACTGGTATTCCAGTTGGTGAGTTGGCTGAATCAGAGCAAACACAATTGAAGAACTTGGATAAGAACCTTTCAGACCACGTGATTGGACAAGAAAAGGCAACTGAACAAGTTGCACAATCAATCCGTCGTAATCGTGTTGGCTTTAACAAGTCAGGTCGTCCAATTGGTAGCTTCTTGTTCGTTGGACCAACTGGAGTTGGTAAGACAGAAACTGCAAAGCAATTGGCAAAGGAATTGTTTGGTACTGAAGACAACATGATTCGTTTCGATATGTCAGAATACATGGAGAAGCAGTCAGTTTCTAAGTTAATCGGAGCACCTGCTGGATATGTTGGATACGAAGAGTCTGGTCAATTGACTGAAGCTGTTCGTCGTCACCCATACTCAATCGTGCTTTTGGATGAGGTTGAAAAGGCTCACCCTGATGTCATGAATATGTTCCTACAAATTCTTGATGATGGACGTTTGACAGATGCACAAGGACATGTTGTTTCATTCAAGGATACAATTGTCATCATGACATCTAACGCTGGCCAAGATGCACCAGAAGATACACCTTTGATGGATCGTTTGGCACCTTACTTCAAGCCAGAATTCTTGAACCGTTTTGATGCGATTGTTGAATTCGATGCTTTGAGCAAGGACAACCTACACAAGATTGTTAACTTGATGCTTGATGATATGAACAAGACGATTTCTGCAAAGGGCTTGCATGTTCATGTAACTGACGCAGCTAAGGATATGTTGGTTGATGAAGGATACGATCCAAAGATGGGAGCACGTCCACTACGTCGTGTCATCCAAAATCAACTTGAAAATCAAATTGCCGACTTCTACCTAGACAACCCAGAAGTGAAGGATTTGCGTGCAGAAGTACATCACGATGTAATCGCGATTGTTGCTGAAACTGATCCTGACCAAGAAGTTGTTGATGAAAAAGAAGAAAAGGTTGATGCGAAAGCTGAAGCTGTTGATGTAGCTGAGGATCAAGCTTACGAAGCGAATGATGAATTAGAAGCAGATCCAGAAGTATAATCTGTTTCAAAAATGAAACGACTATCAGAAATGATAGTCGTTTTTTTGTGGATTTTGTTCAGAATGTTTAAGAAAAAGTAAAGGTATGGTACAATGATAATTGTGAATTTATTAACGACATTACGTTTGTGTTTTGGTTTTATCGATACTTAAATGTAACAAAAGTAATTGAAACGAAAATGCGGGCAAATGAAAATGCAAAAGCGTAGTAGTATACTCAACGAGTATTAGTTAGTAATTAAAAACAAATTTAAAAAAGTAGATAGCATTTTGGAGGATGGGGAATTATGAAGACAACAGTAAAGAATACATTATTGGCCACAGTTGGAGCGGCTGCCGCATTTGGTGGAGCAACAGCGGTTGCCTCAGCTGACACAGTTACCGTTAAATCAGGTGATACGCTTTATTCAATTGCTAAGGCAAACGGCGTTTCAGTTGATGAATTGGCATCAATTAATAAGGTGACAAATCCTGACTTGATTTTTGTTGGTCAAAATCTTGAACTTTCAAAGGATGCATCAGCACCTGCTACCACACAAGCTGCGCCACAAGTTTCAGCTAAGCCAGCTGCTGCAACACAACAGGTAGCTGCAACACCTGCTGCTTCAGCGTCACATGCGGTTACAGACGCCTCTAATACATACCCTGCGGGTCAATGTACTTGGTTCGTTAAGAATGCGGCTCCTTGGGCTGGTAACTACTGGGGTAACGCTACAAACTGGGCTGCTAGCGCAGCTGCAGCTGGTTTCTCAGTAAGTGGAACACCACAAGTTGGATCAATTGCAGTATTCGGTGCTGGAGTTGGCGGCGCAGATCCTGTCTATGGTCACGTGGCTATGGTCGATGCAGTTAACCCTGACGGAACAATTACAATTTCTGAAGGAAACTACGGTGGAATGGCTTATCACACTCGTACAATTTCAGCTGCTGGCCTTCAATTCATTAACTAATTTTGAAAAAATGTTAGCTAGCGAGCTCGTTTATGCGGGCTCGTTTTTTGTATCATTAAGAAAAAGGTGACAAAATGGCTTATAAGATAGAACCCGGCCGTGTGATTCATACAAATGATTATGATGAAGTTGATAGTGAGATTGTTTTTAAAGCGCCAGACGGTGAAAATGCTTTTGAAATTGTCTCAGCATATTTCACACCAGGAACACGTACCCAAAAGATTCAGAATACGATGATGCAAATGGTTATGGATAGCATGCGTGCGAATTTGTGGGATGTTGTTCAGCGCGTGTTAGGCAAACCCTACCAATTACGTGGTAACCGACCAGAAACTGGTTTTGACGTCGGTGGGCTAATTCAATATATATATAATAATATTTATGGTGTTAGTTTTTCCAATGACGTCAAAAAACAGTTGGCAAGTGTACAGCATTTGCCATTGAACGAAGCCATGCCAGGGGATTTATTGTTTTGGGGAACCCCTGATTTGATTTCGAATGCAGGCGTTTACCTAGGCGGTGGACGATATCTTACGGTTGATTTGATGGGTGGCATTGTCATGATTCAAACGGTTTCAAAAACATGGGAACCTGACTTTGTCGGTAGTTTACGTTAAGAAGGGGGCAATAAATGATTTATAAATTTTTGCATGAACCAGGTCGCTTTTATTTGGAAGATGATACTGGGGCAACAACAGCTGAGATTACCTATGCTGAAGGTAACACGCCTGATGTGTGGACAGTTGATCATACCTTTGTGGCGCCTGAATTACGAGGAGCGGGGATGGCTGGACAATTATTGGACCGATTGGCTGAAGAGGCGCGGTTGCAACATGTTAAGTTGAAACCTGTTTGTGCATATGCTAAGGCAGCATTCACCCGTGATGCGAAGTATGATGATGTTAAGGCTGAATAGGGTGAATGACTTTAGTAATCTACTTTTTTTGGTTATAATAGAATGTATGAATTTATATGAAATGAGAAAATGATATGCCTCGAAAATTTGCAATTGTTGAAAAATATTCTGACGCCGGCTTAGAATTGCCTAAGCGTGCGACACAGCAAGCGGCTGGATATGATTTCCAAGCAGCAACTGATTTTACCCTGCCGTCAATTTGGCGTGTCCCTTTTTTACGTGTTCTAAAAAAGATCCGTATTGGTGAAGCATTGACAACGGATGAAATGAAGCAGGCCAAGGCCGATGTTAAACCACTGCTTGTACCAACGGGGGTTAAGGTGTACATGGAAGAAAATGAGTATTTGATGATTGCAAATCGTTCATCAAATCCGCTTAAGCGTGGACTTGTCTTGCCTAATGGTGTCGGTATTATTGACGCTGATTATGTCGATAACGAGCAAAACGAGGGTGAGATTTTCGTCCAAATGATTAACTGGGGGCTTACTGACCGTACAATTAAAAAAGGCGAACGGATTGCGCAAGGAATCTTTATGCCATTCCTAGTGACTGATGATGATGCACAGGATACTAAAGCAGATCGTACCGGTGGATTTGGTAGTTCTGGCATCAAGTAAGGAGTAATGATGGCGAAGGCAAAAACGCAGTTTGTGTGTTCAAACTGTGGTAATGTTTCGCAACGCTACATGGGACGTTGTCCTTCATGTGGTGCTTGGGGAACCTTGGTGGAAGAAGTACAGCAACCAGAAAAAGCAGACCGTAAGTCGCGTGTTAACTTAGCAGGACAAACGGCAAAAGTTGAACGACTTGATGAAGTCGATATCGAAGAAACGCCACGCATCTTAACACAATCAGAAGAATTTAATCGTGTCCTAGGTGGTGGGATTGTGCCGGGGTCACTTGTCTTAATTGGTGGTGACCCTGGAATTGGAAAGTCAACATTGTTGCTTCAAATTTCAGGTGACTTATCAAGCCATGGTCAGCGTGTTCTATACGTTTCAGGTGAGGAAAGTGCATCGCAGATTAAACTTCGAGCAGAACGGCTAGGGGTTCAAGGGGATGCAGAATTTTATTTGTATCCAGAGACGGACATGTCAGCTATCCGTAAAGCGATTGATGAATCTAAACCCGATTTCGTCGTGATTGACTCGATTCAAACGATGCAACAACCTGATATTAGTTCGGCCATTGGGTCCGTTGCCCAAATTCGTGAAACCACGGCGGAGCTCTTGCAAATTGCCAAGACGAATGGCATTACCATTTTTATTGTCGGTCACGTGACCAAAGAAGGGGCGATTGCAGGGCCGAAAATTTTGGAACACATGGTGGATACGGTTTTGTATTTCGAAGGTGATAATCAACGTAGTTACCGGTTGTTGCGAGCGGCTAAAAATCGTTTCGGTTCAACTAATGAATTAGGTGTGTTTGAAATGGTGCATGAAGGTTTGAGTGAAGTGAAAAATCCTTCAGAAATGTTCTTGGAAGAACGGTTAGAGCATGCGAGCGGATCAGCTGTTGTCGTTGCCTTAGAAGGAACGCGGCCAGTCTTGGTGGAAGTGCAAGCCTTGGTGACACCGACGGTTTTTGGTAATGCACAACGTACGGCCTCTGGGATTGATCGCAATCGTGTTTCAGTTTTGATGGCTGTGTTGGAGAAGCGGGCCAATTTGTTGATGCAAAATGAGGATGCCTATGTCCGTGCGGCTGGAGGCGTAAAACTTGAGGAACCAGGGATTGATTTGGCCTTAGCTGTTGCAATTGCATCAAGTTATCGTGATAAAGAAACTCGTGTGGGAGACGCCTTTGTTGGTGAAATTGGGTTGACTGGTGAAATTCGTCGAGTACCGCGGATGCTTGACCGTATCTTGGAAGCGCAAAAATTGGGATTCAAGCGTGTTTTTGTACCACAAAAAGCCCTTGAAAGAAAACAAGACGAAATTACGGATATCGAAGTTGTCAGTGTTAAAACGCTCGCCGATGCATTGCAGCGGGCGCTAGATTAGGAGGAGTTAATTGAAGATGCGAAAACGAATCATTCAATTGGCCTACATCATTTTAGGCGGTGCATTAACCATTAATGTACTACCGGTTTTATGGCGGGTGATGGGAGTCCAAAATGACTTATGGTTAAACAATGTTGTGGTAAATTTCTTAATTGGTGGGCTGATTAGTTTTATTATTAGTGTGCCAACTTGGCGTTATGTTGACAACGGCATTCGAGAAATTGAAAATTTCCTAAATCGACAATCTCCTTTGATGCTATTAGTTGGCTCATTAGGAACTTTGATTGGATTAGCTTTAGCGGTCTTTATTACAGCACCACTCCAACGTATGGATAGTGTTCTTATGAGTTCAGTCATCCCGGTTTTAATTATGCTATTATTCGGATATTTGGGATTTCGACTCGGAACAACCAGAATTGATGAGTGGCGGAATTTAATTCCTTCGCTAAATAATATGTCGCGTCTGACAAAAATTCGTGGGCATAAGAAGGATGATGATGATGAGGCGGCTGAGACTGGCGAAGAGAACTACCATCATTATAAAATTTTGGATACAAATATTTTGATTGATGGCCGGATTCTTGATATCGTTAAGACTGGTTTTATTGAAGGGACTTTATTGGTACCAAACTTTGTCTTGTATGAGCTTCAATATTTGGCTGATAAAGGTGAAGAGATTAAACGAGTACGTGGTCGACGTGGTTTAGATGTATTGAATGAATTACGTGAGCAAACTTTAATTCCTTTGGAAATGTGGGAAGGCGACTACAAAAACATCAAAGAGGTTGATGAAAAGTTAATTCAACTGGCCAAAGACCTTGATGGTGCCTTAGTAACCAATGACTTTAACTTGAATAAGGTTACCCAATTCCAGAGTGTTAAAGTATTGAACTTAAATGCCTTGGCGGGCGCATTACGTCCAAGCATTAAAGTTGGCGATCACTTAACCGTTACGCTTGTTAAAAATGGAACTGAACGACAACAAGCCGTTGCTTATCTTGATGACGGGACGATGGTTGTTGTTGAGGATGGACGCGATAAACTTCAACAAAAGGTTAATGTGGAAGTAACCTCTGCTCTGCAGACTGATGCTGGTCGGATGATTTTCGCAAAGCTAGTTTAAAGCGTTGAAACAAACCGCATTCGGCGGTATATTAGAAGATGACAAAACAAGAAAAAATAAAGGAGTCGGTAACAATGACTGAAACGACTGAAAAAAAGGTACGTGTGCGTTATGCACCATCACCAACGGGACATTTGCATATTGGGAATGCCCGTACCGCCCTCTTTAATTGGCTATACGCACGCCATTACAATGGAGAATTTGTAGTCCGAATCGAAGATACAGATCAAACGCGTAATATTGCGGATGGTGAACGTTCACAATTAGACAATTTAGCTTGGCTAGGTTTGGATTGGGATGAGTCACCCGCAAATCCAGGTGAATACGGTCCTTACCGTCAATCAGAACGATTGGATATCTACAAGCCGTTGATTCAAGATTTGTTGGATCGCGGGTTGGCATACAAGTCATATAAGACGGCGGAAGAATTGCAAGCAGAGCGTGAAGCGCAACAAGCTGCTAAACAAGCACCGCACTACGTCTATGAGTATGCTGATATGACTGACGAAGAAATTGTCGCTGCTCAAGCAGAAGCTGAAGCAAAGGGCTTGCCAGCTGTCGTACGTTTGCATGTACCAGAAAATAAGGTTTATGCTTGGGATGACATTGTTAAGGGTCATGTTGAAATTAATTCAGATACTGTAGGTGGCGATTGGGTCATTCAAAAGGCTGACGGGATGCCAACTTATAACTTTGCGGTTGTAGTTGATGACCACATGATGGAAATTTCTCACGTTTTGCGTGGGGATGATCACGTGTCAAACACACCTAAGCAATTGATGATTTATGAAGCTTTCGGTTGGGAAGCTCCAGTCTTTGGTCACATGTCATTGATCATTAATGCTGAAACTGGTAAGAAGCTTTCTAAGCGTGATGAAACAATCTTGCAATTCATCGAACAATATCGTGAATTGGGGTACTTACCTGAAGCGATGTTGAACTTTATTGCTTTGTTGGGTTGGTCACCAGTTGGTGAAAAGGAAATCTTCACAAAGAAGCAATTAGTTAAGCAATTTGATGAAAAGCGTTTGTCAAAGTCACCAGCTAAGTTTGATAATAAAAAGCTTGAATGGATTAACAATGAATGGATCAAGACTGGTGATCAAGACATGGTCTTTGATAAGATGATGCAACAATTAGTTAAGTCAGAATTGGTTGACCCAGCTGAATTGACACCTGAAAAGATGCAGTGGTTGCGTTCGGTGATGAATGTATACATGGATGGTGTTTCATACACTGCCCAAATTGTTGATCTAATTAAGCCTGTTTTCTTCACAATGCCTGGCCCAACAGCTATTCCTGACTCACAAAAGGAATGGATGAAGGGTGACGATGTGCCATTGCTATTGGCTAAGTTTAGTGAAAAGCTTACAGCATTACCAATTTTTGATGCTTACAACATCTTAAACGCGGTTCGTGAGATTCAAGCCGAAACTGGTGTGCGGGGACGTGAACTTTGGAATCCATTGCGTATTGCCACAACACGTCAAGAACAAGGACCTAATTTGGGTTCATTGCTTGAATTACTTGGTCGTGAACAAACATTGGCAAATATTAAAGAATTCTATTAATCAGAAAAAACACAGCCCAGTCTCTGGGGTGTGTTTTTTTGCAGATGGCTATGATAATTTGTCAAACAATGTTAAAATATAAAGGTTATTGAACACAGAAAATGGGTGCTGTATAAAGGCTAATGTCAAAACATTAGTAACAAACAATAAGCATCATAAAATAAAAAGAAAAATCTTTACAAAAAAAGGAAGATTGAGCATGGCTAATCCATTACGAAAAATTATTGAAAGTGATCGCGGTACATTAAAGCGATTATCTCGTACTGCCGATGAAGTGATGGCATACGAAGATGAAATAGCAGCCTTGTCTGACGAAGAACTTCAAGCCAAGACCCCATACTTCCGTGATTTACTTGAAAATCAAGGGAAGACGCTTGATGATATCTTGCCTGAAGCGTTTGCGGTTGTCCGTGAAGCTGCTAAGCGAGTATTGGGACTATTTCCATTTAAGGTGCAAGTCATGGGATCATTGGTCTTGCATGGCGGAAACATCGCTGAAATGCGAACTGGTGAAGGGAAAACGTTAACAGCCACAATGGCGGTTTATTTGAATGCCTTACCTGGTAAGGGCGTTCACGTTGTCACGGTTAATGAGTATCTATCTGAACGAGATGGTGAAGAAATGGGTGAGCTATATAACTGGCTCGGCCTATCTGTGGGTATCAACGTTTCAGATATGTCACCAGAAGAGAAGCGTGAAGCCTATGATGCTGATATCACGTACTCAACCAACTCTGAAATCGGCTTTGATTTCTTACGTGATAACATGGTTGCCCGCAAAGAAGATCGTGTACAACGTCCATTGAACTTTGCTTTGGTCGATGAAGTTGACTCAATTTTGATTGATGAAGCGCGAACACCATTGATTATTTCTGGTGCACCGGCACAAGAAAACACACAGCTTTACATTCGAACTGATCGTTTCGTGAAGACTTTGGAAGAAGAAACAGACTATACAGTAGATTTGGAATCAAAGACCGTTAACTTAACGGATGAAGGAATTAAGAAGGGTGAAAAATACTTCAACCTACCAAATCTTTATGCGGATGGAAACTCAGCATTGACTCACCACCTAGACCAAGCCTTGCGTGCCAACTATACGATGTTGAACAATAAGGACTATGTTGTGCGTGATGGGGAAGTTGTATTGGTCGATGCGTTCTCAGGACGTATTCAAGAAGGTCGTCGTTTCTCTGATGGACTTCACCAAGCTTTGGAAGCTAAGGAAAAGGTTGATATTCAAGAAGATAATCGGGCTATGGCATCGATTACCTACCAAAACTTATTCCGTCGTTACAGCAAGTTGTCTGGTATGACTGGAACAGCACAAACTGAAGCTGAAGAATTCCGCGAAATTTATAACATGGAAGTAACAACGATTCCAACCAATCGACCAATTCAACGTGTCGACGAACCGGATTTGTTGTACCCTAACTTACATTCAAAGTTCAACGCTGTTGTAAAGTTGGTTGAACAATTGCATAGTAAAGGGCAACCAATCTTGATTGGTACGGTTGCTGTTGAAACATCAGAATATTTGTCTAATCTTTTGGATCAACGTCATATTCCGCACAACGTGTTGAATGCCAAGAACCACGCCCGTGAAGCTGAAATCATTGCCAATGCCGGTCAACAAGGTGCCGTAACAATCGCCACTAACATGGCTGGTCGTGGAACTGATATTAAGCTTGGCCCTGGGGTCAAGGAAGTTGGCGGATTAGCCGTTATTGGAACTGAGCGTCACGAATCACGTCGTATTGATAATCAATTACGTGGACGTGCCGGACGTCAAGGGGATCCTGGTTACTCACAATTCTTCTTGTCACTAGAAGATGACTTGATGCTACGTTTCGGTGGTGATCGTTTGAAGAACATGATGGAGCAAATGAATCTACAGGATGAAGATGCTGTTATCAAGAACCGTTTGATTACCCGTTCAGTTGAATCTGCCCAACGTCGTGTTGAAGGAAACAACTATGATTCACGTAAAAACGTTTTGCAATATGATGATGTGATGTCACAACAACGTGAAGCCTTCTATAAAGATCGTAACGAAGTCATTGATGAAGAACATTCTTTGAAGGATGTTATTTTGCCAATGGTTGAACGTACGATTAACCGCGTGGTTGACAACAATACCATCGGTAAGGAAAACGAGTGGGATTTGTTCGCATTGAATGACTTTGCGCGTTCTGTTCTTGTACCGGAAGATGATATCAATGTGTCAGATTTGCGTAACAAGAATCGTGATCAATTGAAGGACTACTTGTATAAGCGTGCCAAGGAAGTCTACAACCAAAAGGCTGAACAACTACAAGATGATGAGCAATTCTTGCAATTCACGCGTGTTGTCATTCTCCGTGTTGTTGATAACTATTGGACCGAACACATGGAAAATATGAACCAATTACGTGATTCAATCCAATTGCGTGGTTACGGTCAATTAAATCCATTGATTGAGTATCAAGAAGAAGGATTCCGCATGTTTGAAGAAATGATTGCTTCAATTGAATACGACTCAACGCGTCTATTCATGAAGTCTGAAATTCGTCAAAATCTACGTGCTGAATAAACAAAAAAAGCCGGGATTGCATCCCGACTTTTTTCTTTAGGTGAAAGAGAGGTTGCTATGGAATTAGCAGAAGCGCGGCGCCAATTAAATGAGATGACTGAAGAAGTGAACAACTTTGGAAAGTCATTAGACCTAGGGGCTATGAATGACGAAATCGCCGCTAATGAAGATGAGATGAGCCACCCGGATTTTTGGAATGATCACGAAGCAGCGCAAAAAGTGATTGATCAAAATAATGATTTGAAGAATCGCCGAGATAACTATCTTAAGTTAGAAGACGAAGTTGAAGAGGCAACGGCTGGATTAGAATTGTTGACTGAAGATCCAGAAGATCCCGATATGCAAGCAGAGATGGATGAAAGTCTAGCCCAATTGGCGCAAGACCTAGAAGCATACCGTTTGGAGCAACTCTTAAACGAACCGTACGATAAGAATAATGCAATTCTTGAAATTCATCCTGGTTCGGGCGGAACTGAGTCCGCTGATTGGGGTGCTAATATGCAACGCATGTACACGCGTTGGGCGGAACAACACGGATTCAAGGTCGAAGTGCTCGATTACCATGCAGGGGATGTTGCTGGAATCGATTCAGCAACTTTGAAAATTGTCGGGCGTAATGCCTATGGTTATTTGCGTTCAGAACGTGGCGTGCATCGTTTTGTGCGTATCTCACCATTTGATTCAGCTGGTCGCCGTCATACATCGTTCGTGTCGATTGATGTGATGCCTGAGTTGGATGACTCAGTTGAAGTTGATATCAATCCAGCAGACGTTAAAATGGACGTCTACCGTGCATCTGGGGCTGGAGGACAGCACATTAACAAGACGTCTTCAGCGGTGCGTCTAACCCACGGACCAACTGGTATCGTAGTCGCCTCGCAACAAGAGCGTTCACAATTCCAAAATAAAGATTTAGCCTATAACATGTTGCGAGCTAAATTGTATCAATTGGAAATGGATAAGAAGGAAGCTGAACGTGCAAAGATTGCCGGAAGCCAAATGGAAAACGGCTGGGGATCACAAATCCGTTCTTACGTCTTCCAACCATATCGTATGGTTAAAGACCACCGTACGAATTACGAATCAAGTAACCCACAAGCAGTGATGGATGGTGCTTTAGATCCGTTCATTGACGCTTACTTACGTTGGAAACTTGCTTCAGAAAACCCCGAATAAAATAAAACGCATCAGGCGATAAAAGCCTGATGCGTTTTTGTTTTAGATTTTTATAGAAAAGCGTAGGCCGCGGCAGCCAAAAGTCCAAGTACAATAATAAGGACCATGATGATGACAATGGCCTTAACCCATGTTGGATAAGGTTTGACCGGCTCAGTATCAGTCGCTTCTTCAAGCAAGTGAGCTTCATACTTGTCGATTTGATCTTCGGTAGGGACTGTTTGATCTTGCTTTTTTTCATTGGGCATATTGATTTTTTGCTTACTCATCAGGGTTCTCCATTCAGTGTTTACATGTATAGCTAAAGCATAAAGAAAAATTCCTGAAAATGCAAATAAATGTCTTGAATTTTTGATTTGAGTCGGTATAATGGTTTAAGTAAGCTAATTTGTTAGCAAACGATATGTCTCCATAGCTCAGTTGGTAGAGCAAGGGACTTTTAATCCTTGGGTCCACGGTTCGAGTCCGTGTGGGGACATAGTTAAAAAGAACATGACATTGTCATGTTCTTTTTTTTTGCGATATACCATAAAAAAGAAGCCCTCCGGTATTGGAGGGCTTCTTTTTATTAAACTGCAATTGCAGCTGTCGCTTTTGGCGCAACGATTTCATTTGCGACATCGGTGAAGATACCATCAACACCGTAATCACTCAAAGTTGTGACATCATCAAGGCTATTAACGGTGTAGACGTTAACTTCAAAACCACGGTCTTGAATCTTGGCGATGTTTTCAGGCGTTGCATCAGCTTTATCAATGTGAATATAACGTGCATTGCATGCATCTGCTACAAGTTGCCAATCGTCTAGGAATTGACCTTTGTCGTACAAAACAGCGTACGCTAGTTCAGGTGCGGCAGCGTGCATTTTGAATAACATGACTGGATTGAAACTTGAAATAATCAGATTAACTTCCTCGTTAATTGTCCGGAGATAAGGGACCAATTGCGCGATGAGTTGATCAGCTAACGCGCTGCAATTTGGACCAGTCACGCCTTTTAATTCTAAGTTTAGGTTCATGCCTGATTCATCAACGAAAGCTAATAAATCATCCATCGTCAATAGTTGAGTGTTGGCGAATTCGGGTCCAAACCAACTACCAGCATCGGCATCCATCACGTCATCATATGTCATGGCTGTGATTTCACCAGCATGGTCGGTTGTTCGATCGACCTTATCATCATGTAATAGGACGAGTTGCCCATCAGCTGTGATTGAAACATCAGTTTCAAACCAGTCTAAGTTGTAATCTAACATCGGTTCAAAACTACGTAATGTGTTTTCAGGTGCGATTGCTGAAAGTCCACGATGCGCAATAATCTTTGTCATATGCTTAACTCTTCTTTTCTGTAAATCTAGTGAATGTCTATTTTTATTTTTTTGTATGTTAATTATATTAAAGGTTTTTTGTAAAATTGGAACACACAATTTGCTTAATTAAGTAAAGATTTCTTTACAGAGATATGGCGAAACGTTTATTAAAAAACAGAACAGTGAGAGGTATCTAATGATGGTTTTCATATAACTTTGCGTAACGTGATTTGGCCAGCAAAAAAGCCAATTAACGAATTAATTGGCTTTTGTTTTTCGATGGGTTAATTTTTTAAAGCGTTCCGTGGCTGGGGTGAAAAATTCTTGAACCGCAGCCCAATTGTCAACCATATCAACTAAGATACTCTCACGATAGTGTGGGAGTGCAGATGTACTGCCCCACATATGTTTAAGGATAATATCTGTTTCTTTAGGTGACAGGTCAGTAATCTTTTCGGCATTTCGAAGAGAAACCCGCGGATGAATGTACGCATGGGTACCTAATTCGAATTTAGTGGTTCGCCAATCATAAAAGAACATATCATGTAGTAAACCAGCTCGAGCAACAGCTCTGGCATCGAGATGCCAACGTTTAGCTAGACGATAACTTTGGTATGACACATTAATTGAATGGGTCAAACGATCTGAATGATGGTGTTGGACATAATCACCTAATTTTTGAACCTCAGGGGTCCGTAATAAATCAGATACGATGTCAACATATTCTTCATCTTCACGCCAATCTTTCATTGATGACTCACCTCCATTTCTTTTAGTCTAACCCTATTAGCTTAACGTTGTTTTAAAGCGAACATAGCGATTCCCGCTGCAACCGCAACGTTCAAAGATTCAGCCTCACCTGAAAGTGGGATAAATAAGTTTTGTGAGGTCGCTGCTGCTAATTCAGGGCGCATCCCTTGTCCCTCATTGCCCATGACAAGAGCAAAGGTAGCCTGTGGTTGCACTGAGAAGAGATCAGCCGCGGTAGGGTCTAGTTGGGTTCCGTAAACGTTAATTTCGTTGTCGCGGAAAGTGTTTGTCCACTTTAATAAATCACCATCAGTGATTGTAAGGTGGAACTGGCTTCCTTGCATGGCACGAACAGCCTTTGGTGAATAAGGGTCAACTGATCCTTCACCGAAGACAACGCCAGCAAAGCCGGCTGCATCAGCAGTCCGAACCATTGTTCCCACATTACCTGGATCTTGGATACCATCCAAGAACAACCAAGCACCTTGGTGTACATATTGTGGTTCACGCTTAGCAGTAGGGAGTGAAACTTCTGCAAAAATCCCCTGAGGTGTCACTAAATCAGATAACTTTTTGGCAATGTCAGTTGTGATTTCAAAAACAGGTACGCCAAGAGGTAGTTCTTCTTGGTGTTCTGCTAGTTGAGCTGACGTACCCATAATGGCATGTAAATGTCCATCATGGTGAATCGCTTCTTGTACAAGATGCCATCCGTCCAATAGATAGGTCTGATTTGCTTGACGACCTTTTTTCGTTTGCAACTTTTGCCATGCTTTAACACGGCCGTTCTGGTTTGATGTTATATTTTCCATAAAGATTATTATACGCTGATTCGCACAATTTTGCTTATGTTATAATAAATTCAATATAAATGAAGTGTAAGAGAGGTGAATTTACACATGCCAGTGTTAAATTTGAATGACCCACAGGCGGTCGAACGATATGAAGAATTTATGCGTCAATCACCATATGGCCAAGTGACACAAGACCTAGGTTGGGCCAAGGTTAAGAATAACTGGGAGCCAGTTGATGTCTACTTAGAAGACGATCAGGGTGCGATTATTGCTGCTATGTCAATGTTGCTTGGTGATACACCAACTGATAAGAAGTTTGCTTATGCTTCTAAGGGTCCGGTTATGGATGTTACTGATGTAGATTTGTTGGATCGCTTAGTTGATGAAGCGGTTAAAGCGCTAGATGGACGTGCTTATGTGTTGCGTTTTGATCCAGAAGTGGCGTACAGCGATGAATTTAACACAACGTTGCAAGACCATGGTTACGTGACACGTAATCGAAATGTGGCTGATGCTGGAATGCACGCAACGATTCAACCTCGTTTGAATATGGTTTTGGATTTGACGAAGTTCCCTGACGCTAAAACAACGCTTGATTTATATCCTTCAAAGACGAAGAGCAAGATTAAGCGTCCATTGCGTGATGGTGTGGAGGTACATTCAGGCAATTCAGCTACTGAATTAGACGAGTTCTTCAAGACCTATACAACTATGGCGGAGCGTCATGGCATTACGCATCGTCCAATTGAATATTTCCAACGGATGCAAGCGGCTTTTGATGCTGATACAATGCGCATCTTTGTGGCTGAACGTGAGGGTGAGTTACTTTCAACTGGGATTGCACTTAAGTATGGGCGTAAGATTTGGTATATGTATGCCGGTTCAATGGATGGCAACACATACTATGCGCCTTACGCGGTTCAATCAGAAATGATCCAATGGGCTTTGGACACGAATACAGATTTGTATGATTTAGGTGGTATTGAATCTGAATCAACCGATGACAGTTTGTATGTCTTTAAGCATGTCTTTGTTAAAGATGCTCCTCGTGAATACATTGGTGAAATCGATAAGGTTTTGGACCAAGAGATTTATGCGGAATTAGTTAAAGATTAATGTTATAAATAAAAAAAGCCATGACTTGGGTCATGGCTTTTTTAGCAAATGAGGAGGAACCCTAATGAAACGGATTGATGGACATTTACACTTGGTACAGAACATTGCGGGCTTTAACGGGAAGGGTCGACTTAATGCGCTAGGAAATGGGGAAGCCATTTGGGATGACGGCACTTTAATTCAATTGTTGCCAACCACCTATGGGGAAAGTGACTTTAACGCAGAAAATGTCTTGCGCCTAATGGATAATGAAAAAATTGATAAAGCGATGGTGTTGCAGGGGAGTTTAAATGGTTATCAAAACTATTACACTTGGCAAACGATGCGAAAATATCCGGACCGATTTATGGGGGCTTTTTCGGCTGATCCTTTTGCGAGTGAATTTATGACGATTGTCCGACGGCATGTGCAAGATTTAGGGTTTCGTTCAATGAAATTAGAAATCAGTGCGGGTGGTGGCATGCATGGGTACCATACGACAACACCGTTTCGCTTGGATACAAATCCGCAAGTGGGTGAGCTTATGCACTTCTTAGCTAATTATCCTGGATTCAATGTAATCGTTGATTATGGATCGGCAGACCAGGTTAGTCATCAACCTGAAGCGATGACGAATTTGGCAGCCCGATATCCCAAATTACATTTTGTCGTTTGTCATTTATCCTTTGGGCAAATGGATGAACTAGGTCTCTACCAAAACACGTTGGATCAGTGGGCACCATTCCCTAATATTTATACAGACTTAGCGGCGATTCAAGATATCAATGGTGAAACGAGTTTGCCCTACGCAGCCTCTCGAGAATTAACGCGTCGTGCTTTAGCGACGTTGGGGGACAAACGATTAATTTGGGGAACTGATTCACCATGGTCAGCAACCTTTAATGCCTATCATGATTTGGCGCATTGGTTAGACACGAGTGATCTTATGGGGCAAACTGCCTTAGAAAATATTTACTATAATAATGCAAACCGCATTTATTTTAATGCGGAAGCCCAAGCGGCCGTTGCCCAAGCAGTTGACCCAGTTCGACCATAACTAGCGGGTTTATAGCCGAAATATTAGAAAATATTGGTTGTGAATATTGTATTTGTCACGCTGAGGGTCTAGAATGAAGTTAGGCAAAAACTATTTACTAAAAATAACCAAAAATAGATGTGGAGGTAGGCAAGATGGCAGAATCAACGGCAACAACAAATGATAATGTTAAAATTTGCGACAAATTCGTCGCAACATTTGAATTTTTAGGACGCAAGTGGAATGGCTTAATTATTGAGTCATTGCTTAATAATGGTACAATGCGCTTTAAGGATTTATCACAAACCGTACAGCGCTGTTCTGATCGTGTGTTGGTGGAACGTTTGAAAGAATTAGAAGCTAATGGCATTGTCGAACGTCGGACTTATGATGATTCAGCTTTGATTGAATATGCGTTGACCGAAAAGGGTGAATCAATGCGTAACATGATGCAAGTTGTCCATGACTGGTCAGATGAATGGAGTGATGCACAAGATTGTGAATCACAAGACGCCTAAACCCTTGCGGTTAATGCGTTAACTTTGTACAATGGTAATAACGACGATGAATGGTCAGAAGGTTAAACATGTTTGTCCAGCGAATTGAGGATAGTGTAAGCTCAATCAAACAGTTAACTCAAATTCAACCAGGAGTTGGAGGGCTGATAAGGCTCTTTCGCTTTGTTCCCGTTATCGAACACAATGAGGATATATTTGTATATCAAATCAGGGTGGTACCACGTTAATCAACGTCCCTTTGGCAACGACTGTTTGCCAGAGGGGCTTTTTTTATGAACAAATAAAGGAGTTACGGATGAGTTTAAAAGAAGATTTGACACAATTACGTGAACAAGCCTTAGTTCGCATTGATTCAGCCACTTCATTAAAAGAACTAAATGAAGCACGTGTGAAGGAACTAGGGAAAAAAGGGGCGCTAACTGAAGTTTTGCGTGGTATGAAGGATTTGCCAGCAGACGAGCGTCCAGAAATCGGAGCTTTGGCTAATGATGTTCGCAACGAGTTGACGGATGAAATTAACAAGCGACAAACCGAGCTTGAAAATGCTGTGATGGACGCACAATTACAAGCTGAAACTTTGGATGTGACTTTACCTGGTCAACCAGCTATTCAAGGACAACCACATGTTTTGCAACAAATCATTGAGAGTTTGGAAGACCAATTCATCGGAATGGGTTACCAAATCATTGAAGGGCCTGAAGTTGAACAAGATAAGTACAACTTTGAAATGATGAACTTGCCTAAGGATCATCCAGCCCGTGATATGCAGGACACGTTCTACATTTCACCTGAATTGTTGATGCGTACCCAAACTTCTCCGGTTCAAGCGCGTACTTTGGAACAACACGATTTTTCAAAGGGTCCTTTGAAGATGATTTCACCCGGACGTGTTTACCGTCGTGATACTGATGATGCGACGCACTCACACCAATTCCACCAAGTTGAAGGATTGGTTGTCGATAAGCACATTACAATGGGAGACTTAAAGGGAACCTTGCTAGCGGTTGCACATCAATTGTTTGGTGAAGATCATGATATTCGTTTGCGTCCTTCATATTTCCCATTTACGGAACCTTCTGTTGAAGTTGATGTGTCTTGGAATGCTGTGACACCTGATACGAAGCCAGAAGACATTGAGTGGATTGAAGTCCTTGGGGCTGGAATGGTGCACCCAAATGTTTTGGAAATGGCTGGCGTTGACTCAAGTGTTTATGGTGGATTTGCCTTTGGATTAGGACCTGATCGTTTTGCCATGTTGAAGTATGGGGTTGAAGATATCCGTAACTTCTACTTGAATGATGTTCGTTTCCTAAAGCAATTTGATCAGAAAGGATAAGCAAAGATGAAAGTATCAGTTAATTGGCTTCGTGAGTATATGCCAATTGCTTTGCCAGCCAACGAGCTTGCAGAGAAAATCTCACGTACCGCAGTTGAAGTCGAAGGGCAATACCGTCCACAGGGTAACATGAAGAATGTTGTCATTGCTAAGGTTTTGTCTGTTGTACCACACCCTGATTCTGATCACTTAGTGATTACGCAATTGGATGCTGGCGAAGATGAACCAATCCAAGTTGTCACGGGTGCCCCTAATGTTGCTGAAGGACAAACGGTTATTTTGGCCAAGCACGGTTCAGTCATTGGTGATGGACAAAAGATTCGTCGTGGTAAGTTACGTGGCGAAAAGTCAAACGGTATGTTGTCAGCTTTGCAAGAGTTGGGGATGGATAACAGTGTCGCACCAAAGGATTTTGAAGAGGGCATCTGGGTCTTTAACGATGCAGACGCTGCTGATTTGAAGCCTGGTGCAGACGCGTTGGAAGTACTTGGCTTTGGGGATGATATTTTGGAGCTAGGCATTACTCCAAACCGTGCCGACATGCTCTCAATGAATGGTACTGCTTATGAAGTAGCCGCTATTTTGAATGAACGCCCAGAACTACCTGCTTTTGAATTAAATGAAAGCAGTGAAGCGACGGCTGACTTAATCCAAGCTGAAGCACCAGCTGATTTGGCACCAAAGTATGGTGTGCGCGTAGTTAAGGATGTACACGTGCAAGACTCACCATTATGGTTGCAACGACGGTTGTGGAATATGGGCATTCGTCCCATTTCCAACGTTGTTGATGTTACTAATTTAATGCTACTCACATACGGACAACCATTGCATGCCTTTGATTTGGATCGTTTACCTGCATCTAAATTACAAGTACGTACCGCTAAAGCTGGTGAAGTGATTAAGACATTGGATGGCGTTGAACGTAAGGCAGCCGAAGGAGACATTGTCATTGATTCAGATGGACAAGCCTTGATGTTTGCCGGTGTCATGGGGGGTGAATCAACTGAAGTCACTGCCGACACGCAAAATGTTGTACTTGAAGCAGCTATTTTTGAACCTAAAGCCATTCGTCATGCCGCGCGTGACCAAAACTTGCATTCCGAATCTTCACAACGTTTTGAACGTGGTGTTGATGTTGAAGCAACTTTTAAGGCGTTGGATCACGCTGCAGCCATGATTGCAGAATTAGGTGACGGAACGGTCACAAATGGTCGTGTGATTGCACAAGATTTTGACTATGAAGCACCAACTGTTGATGTTACAACAGAAAAGATTAATGACGTTTTGGGAACTGATATTACGACTGCTGAAATTGCTGCAATTTTCGAGCGCCTTGGTTTCACCCAAATGGAACAAGATGGTCGCTTCAGTGTGACCATTCCATCACATCGTTGGGATATTTCAATTCCAGCCGACTTAATTGAAGAAGTGGCCCGTTTGTATGGTTACGATAACTTACCAGCTACTTTACCAACTGGTGAAACAACACCAGGTAAGTTGACTGAAAAGCAACGTCTTATTCGTGACTCACGTCATTCATTAGAAGGACTTGGTCTTAACCAAGCTATTTCATACGTCTTGACAACGCCTGAAAAGGCTACGCAATTTGCGATGGATCCTGAGGCAACACCTGTTGAAGTGGACTATCCAATGTCACAAGACCGTCGCGTAACGCGTGGTAGCTTGTTAACGTCATTGTTGGATGATATTGCTTACAACGTTGCTCGCAAGCAAGAAGACGTGTCATTGTACGAACAAGGACGTGTCTTTGCTTCAAATGGTATGTCAACAATGCCAGATGAAATTGAACATTTGGCCGGTGTTGTAACTGGGGATGTTCGTGAACGTGACTGGGACCAAGCTGCCCAACCAGCTGACTTCTTCTATTTGAAGGGGATTGTTGAACAACTATTGGCAGATTATGGTTTTGTAGATAATGTCCGCTTCGTAGCAAATACAGATCGTCCAGAAATGCACCCAGGACAAACAGCTGATATCTATGTTGGTGACCAATTCGTCGGATTCATCGGACAGGTTCATCCACGTGTGGCCAAGTTCTACAAGGTTGGTCAAGTCTTTGGTTTTGAATTAAACTTAACCGATATTTTGCGTTTGCCACGCGTGAAGTCAAAATATGAACCAATTTCAAAGTTCCCTTCAATCAAGCGTGATTTAGCTATCTTGGTTGACCGTGACATCCAATCAGCTGACTTGGTTAATACGATTAAACAACATGGTGGTACCGACTTGCATGATGTCACCGTGTTTGATGTTTACACGGGTGACAATGTGGCTGCAGATAAAAAGTCAGTTGCCTACTCACTTACCTTTGTTAACCGTGAGCATACTTTGCAAGATGATGCAATTAATGCAGCAATCGAGCGCATGACGAAGGCCTTGCAAGATCAATTTGCCGCTGAAATTCGTTAAGCGTCAATGACTTGCCAGATAGCAATTAACACTGCTATACTGGTGTCTAGTTTAAAATAAAGTCGCTCATAATGAAGGAGTAAGATTCATGTCTGAAAATGAATATACGTCCCGTCAAGACCAACAAGCTGCTGTAACGAAGCCATGGTACCAACGTCTATCGTTTGTCCAATGGCTATTGATTTTAGTGGTTGCGTTGGTATTATTCGGGGTCGGACATCATATCTATGTGCAACATGATGAAAAGAACTATGCTGCCTTAGATGTTAAGAACAAAAAGACCAAAGAAGTACGTATTAAAGATGGTTCATCAACACAAATGATGGCGCAAACTTTGAAAAAGGACGGCGTTCTCCGTTCAAAGCGTGCTTTTAATCATTACGTGACAAGCCACAACTATTCAGATTTGAAGGCTGGTTACTATGAATTAAGTCCCAACATGACCGTGCAACAAATTGTGACGGCCCTTCGTATGGGTGGATCAGCTGTGCCGACGAATAGTAAAAACGTTGTCGTTGTGCGTGAAGGTGAAACGGTTGATAATATTGCCAAAGAAGTTGGTGAGAAAACGACGTTCAGTGCTGCTTCATTCCGTAAGGCAGCCAATGATCCAAAGCTCTTTAAGACTCTTCAAGAACAATACCCAGGACTATTTGATTCAGCTGCAAAAGCCAAGAATGTCCGTTACCATCTAGAAGGATATCTATATCCTGCCACATATACTTGGCGTGATGCGAAGACGGTTGATGAGTTGGTTGAAATGATGGTGCAACAAGAATATATTGCCTTGCAACCACGTTTCCAAAGCATTAAGAAGTCAGGTATGACGATTCAACAAGTTTTGACCTTAGCTTCATTGGTTGAGCGTGAAGGAATTGATAATGATAGTCGTCGTACCATTGCAGGTGTTTTCTTGAATCGAATCGACGCCAAGATGCCATTGCAATCTGACATTGCGACTAAGTATGCGTTGAAGACAAATCGAACGAATTTAACAAATAAGGATGTTCAATCAGATAATCCTTATAACTTGTACAAATTCTCAGGTTATGGTCCTGGACCATTCAACAATCCAAGTGTTGAATCGATTGATGCTGTCTTGCATCCAAAGGATCGTGACAAGGGTTACATGTACTTCGTGGCTAATTTGAAGACTGGTAAGGTTTATTATTCACAAAGTTATGATGATCACTTGGGTAAGTCAGGCGATTTGGAAGCAACTAACGAATCTGTTGGAAATGCTGCCGATAGCGCAAATAACGCCCATTAATAAAAAAGCTATGCTCTTAATGAGCATAGCTTTTTTTGATATGTTACCTAAAAGAAAAGCACCTATCACATGGAGAGGTGCTTTTAATATTAATCTTCTAATGGCTTAACTGAAAGAATTTTGACTTCCATTGTTGCATTGTTTGGAAGAGGAACTTCCACGATATCATCAACACGGTGACCAATTAAAGCTTGCGCAATTGGAGAGTCATTTGAAATCTTACCAGCAAATGGATCTGATTCAGCACCACCTACGATTGAGTAAGTCTCAGGTTCTTCGTCAGGTAGCTCTTGGAATGTAAGCGTCTTACCTGGTGCTACTTCGTCATCAGAAACATCTGATGAATCAATAATCACGGCGTTATCAAGCATGTTACGAACTGTATTGATACGTCCTTCAGTGAAGGCTTGTTCGTCCTTAGCTGATTGGTATTCAGAGTTTTCAGATAGATCACCAAAACCACGAGCTGTTTGGATACGTTGCGTAATTTCTGCACGTGTTTCAGTCACAAGGGTGTTAAGCTCTTCTTCAAGCTTACGCTTCCCCTCTTCGGTCATTGGATATTGCTTTTCTTCAGCCATTAGTGGCCTCCTCTAGTGTAATTAATTAGATTTAGTTAATCCTTGTAAAAGGTTTCAAGAGATACATTACCATGCGGGTTACAGCTTGTAAAGTTTGTGAAATCGAATTATTTCGATTTTGCAGCACTTAAACGATGTTGGCGCTTTGAATTTTCAGACCAAGCAATCCCGAGCATGAAGAGTAACGTCCCTAATGAAATGGTTACAGCTGTCTTCAATAGTGGTGTTACAAACTTGAATTCGACATGGTGCTTACCTGCGTTTAACGGAATTCCCATGAAGAATTTGTTAACGGTTTGTGGGGTCACAGATTTTCCATCAACGGTTACCTGCCAACCTGGTGTGTTCGGAATACTAGTCATTAAGACCGTTTTATCCTTTGGTAAGGTGATGTCACCACTTAGGTTGGTTGCTGAAGTTTGCGAGAGCTGGAGCCCATTTTGTTTTAAATCAGTTGCTTGATCCGCAAATCGCAAACTATTAGCTTGGTACAAGGAAACGTTTTGTAACCATAGGCTATCCTTTTTAAATACAAGACTAATGGTTTGTTTGTCTCCCTTGTTGGCTTGGGACATCGGCAAAATAATGGTGTGACGATGGGATGGAATGTTTTTAACTGGCTCGTGGTTCAGTTGCACTTCAACATCATCTTGACTGATATCACCGCCAAGTGTGAGGTAATAAGGTCCATTACCATTTGCGACATAGGTAAGGTCGATACGCGCGTTGCCTGGCTTATCCTTAGTTAAGTAGGCTCCGGTGATTGTTTCGGGAGCTTGCGTGTTATAACCGTGGACATTCGAGAAGTTT